>JBCBSL010000181.1:0-11042 GCA_039819145.1 Cyanobacteria bacterium J06638_22 | reverse complement strand
ACAAATTGACGGCCACAATCGACGCAAATATGGTTCTGTTTTCCTCGTCGGTGGCCATTCTTGCGGATATGGTTAGACTGGCATTCGGGACATTCCATGCGTTTGATTAGAGTTGGTTCACCTCAAAGTATGAAATTCATCCCATATTTATGCAACGCCGCATATGAAGATAGAACACCTGAAGCAGAATCTGGGGGTGATCGCTCTTGTGTCTTGGCTGCTACTGGGCTTTGCCTGTCGCGATTTCCTAGACTTTTCTCATCCTTATCAATAAGGATGGGAGATTTATTGCCTTGATGCTCTGTGAGGAAAAGGATCTGACTGTCAGGTCTCCAAGGTGTCTCAGGGGGTGACAAGCTGGCTAGAATTCATGTATAGCAGGACTTTCAGGCTTGGGATATCTTACAATAGTCCGGACAGTTTTAGCCACGAAGCCACAAGGCTTGCAGGGCAGTCACCCTGGCAATTACCTATTTAAATCAAAGTTAGCTCCCAGGCTGACATTGATTTAAATACTTCTGGTAACGTGCGCTCTGGATTACAGACGATACAAAGGGATAATTTTTGTCCGGAGTATTGATCTTATAGAATTGAGCAGAACTGCTCCGGGCAAAATGATTGTTTCTACAGGTAAATAGGCTATCCAAGCCTTATGTACCTCATCTGGCTCCACATCTCATGTGCATTTTTGAGGATAAGAAAATCGCTACAAGCTTTCCCCAGATAGGGTTGCAACTACTTTGTTACCCCCTGAGACAGGGCGTATTTCGGAGAGCGCTATCGCGCGAGATTTGTAGCTGTTGAGGTAGCGCATCAGGGCGGAGTACCCGTTTGCTCTGATGCGTTTTCTTGGTGGAGCTGGGGATCTGAGGGGACGTGACTGAGGCTTACCCTGGTGCCATTGGAGGAGTGCGATCGCCTTTGAGAGGGAGTGCTATCGCGCTGTGGAAATGAGCCTCTGAGTGAGGGATGCCGAAGTTAGAAAGGCATGGCATCTGAAGTTTAGGGTGGAGCCCGATGGAGCAGGAAGCGCTAGCCAAAGCGCGTAGGGACTCTGTGCCGTAGTAAAAAAAAGCGCGTTCGCGCAGAAGCGACGGCCTTTTTTTTGAGGGCGTTATTTTTTTTGATGATGGCGTATGGCGTTCTAGGGTGTCCTCTTGCCTAGGTTTAGACGGCTGTAGGGACGATCGCGAGAGGTTTTGAGGATTGTGCCGTATGGGGCGATTGCTCCAGCCTATGATGGCAGGACAGGGAGAGCTATGTTAGCGCGGAAGGTTTTGCACAATTGGAAAGGTTGGCTGAGTGCGGTTGTCCTGCTGGGAGCGATCGGCAGGATAGCGAGCCCTTGCATCGGGGTGTCACCGGGGATTGATCCAGAGCCATCGGAGTCGTCGCAGCGATCGCCCTCGACGGTGCTGGGGACTTGGCGGGGTGTGCTGAGATCAAATAGCGGATCTTCCTAACTTTTGATGATCTGATGTCACGGATGCTTTTGAAACCCTTGAAATCTTATACCTGAAATCAGCGTTCGCTTTTCACCAAAAGTTGGGAAGATCCCAAATAGCGGATCTTCCCAACTTTTGATGATCGGCTAGAAGGTCCTTGAGGAGGAGGATAGAGAGGAATAGGGGTAAAGCTAGGGGTAGAGTAGGTGCGATCGCTCCAGTTTGGGGCATCCTGTGATAGCAGCACAGGGAGAGATAGGTTAGCGTGGAACGTTTTGAAGGCTTGGAAGGGGTGGCTGAGTGCGGTTGTCATCCTGGGTGCGATCGGCGGGATAGCGAACCCTTGTACCGGGGTGTCACCAGGGGTTGAGTCAATACCCTCTGAACAGTCGCCGCGATCGCCTTTGAGGGTGTAGGGGGCTCAGCGGGGTGAGCTGAGGTCAAATAGCGGATCTGGGAGTAGAAGGATGGATGAGTTTAGAACATTGGTAGGATTGGTAGGAGAGGAGCTGGTACAGAAGGTGAGAGAATTGAGCGCAGAGATGCCTCCTGTGCCTCCTAATGAGATGGCAAGGCGCTGTGGCTACTACACCGTGGCAAGTGACCAGCAAGTTCATGTTAATGAGACGGAGTTCTACAAGGCGCTACTCAGCACAAGAGCTGCTTCTCAGCATCCACCCATAAATACTCCACCACCAATAGATATTCCTCAGATTCCTCGGACCGAAGAAGGTGCAGTTGATACTCACTCTCCTGAGTATTTGAGAGTCATAGAAGAGTTGAGACAGCGGCATCAGTCTCGTGAAGGAGCATTTGACAGATTGGAGAGAACCGAAGAACCCTAGTATATGTAACCAATGAAGCTAGATAACAGAATCTGCTAGGGAAATCGCGTCTAGAAAATTAATAACACGTTTGTCACAACGCGTGGAAATGGCTTGATATGCTTGGATTTGGCAAATAGAAAGCAGTTTTAGTTCGCTTTCATAGTTGTGCTGGTAGTTTGCCCACAGGGGGATGTGAACGATGGCGGAGCACTGCGATGAATTTGGTGGATCTGAGTCGGTTGGGATAGCGTATCGGGAGCTGGGGTGTTATCGAGGCTCGCCGTGGTGTCAAGGGCGGAGAGCGATCGTATGGTTTTTGGGGAAAGTAGAGGCGATCGCCTTTCCGAGGGAGCGCTATCGCGCTGTGGGAATGAGCCTCTGAGTGATTGATGCTGGAGTCAGAGGGTGAAGTCTAGGCCGAAGTCTGATAGAGCAGGAAGTGCTAGCCAGAGCGCGTAGAGGATCTGTGTCGAGCGTAAAAAAGCGCGTTCGCGCAGAAGCGACGGCCTTTTTTTGGGGGCGTTATTTTTTAAGGGATGCTGGCGCTGTAGGACATCCTTCTGCTTAGGCTTAGAGTGCTGTAGGGGCGATCGCGAAAGGATTTGAGGATTGTGTTGTATGGGGCGATCGCACTGCTCTGGGGCATTTTGTGATGGCAGGACAGAGAGAGCTATGTTAGCGCGGAAGGTATTGAACAATTGGAAGGGGTGGCTGAGTACGGTTGTCCTGCTGGGTGGATTGGCGGGATAGCGAACCCTTGCACCGGGGTGTCGGCGGGGATTGATCCGGAGCTATCGGAGCCGTCGAGGGCGATCGCCTTCAAGGGTGTAAGGGACTCAGCGGGGTAAGCTGAGGACAAATAGCGGATAGGGCTATGAGAGAGAGGAGCGTTGCTGTATCCCCTGAGGAGCAGCGGCTGAGGGTTGATGTTTGCATTGGGTGAGAGCTGAGAGGGCAGAGATGGAAGTCTACCGAGAGGCGACGGAGTGGTTTCATGTGTATGCGAACGAGCCGGGACGGCATGGCCGACTGATGGCGACGGTGGCCACAGAGTCGCTAGCGAAACAGTATCTGTTGGAGTTGTGTAGCATCCCGCTGGACGCATGGGAGGCGAGGTCATTGAGCGAAGATAGGAGCCGCGTTAATCTCTGGGTCAGTCGCTACGAGAAGGCGTCCTCCCCCGTCGAAGAGGAATCCGGCACGGCTTACACGATTGAGCGCGTGAGTGTGGTGAAAGCGATTTTGAAACCAGGGGGCGTGATTTGTTCCGAGAGCGAGGAGCCACAGTGAGGGAAGGGCGCGAGAGCGATCGCCAAACAAACCACAAGGCAATCGGTGCGATCGCTATGCTCTTGGCACTGTTTCGCTTTGCTTATCATTATCAATTCCACTACTTTCTTTGTCATTAATAGATAAGCTATTCAAGGCAACATAGTATGATATGAATACCATTATCAAAAGCTGAAGATACTGATTTACATAAGTTTCAGGCGATTTTATTTATCATTATTGCTGCCGAGTATCAGGTTATTTGACCTTTAGTACCAAATTATTTGACCTTTAGGACATGAAAGGATTGATAATCCAGGGTTGAGCCAATATTTGTGAGTAAATAGTATAAAGAGGTCTCCATTTCCGAGGGGGATCTCCCCAAACCGTTTCAAGTCTAGTTTCCTTGTTAGGTAAGGCATTTGCCGCTGTAGGCCAAATAATTTGGTACGAATGAGTGGACAAATAATTTGATACGACACAGGTTATGTTGAGAAGCCTCAAAGGTAGATGGATTGGGGGATAACGTCAGCTTTCCAGGTTTTATATCGAAACCTGTTGGAGGACAAATAACGGCTCTTCCCAACTTATGATGATGGGCAAGAATGCATGAGTGGGGAGGACTAGCGAGCAGGGAATCTTTTTTCTTAGAGGATGAGGGAACGCTATCGCGCGGGAGCTGTGGCTGTTGAAGTAGCGCATCAGTGCGGGAGTACCCGCGTGCTCTGATGCGTTTTCCTGGTGGAGCAGTTGCGATCGCCCATGAGGGGGTGTAAATGATGGTGGTGGAGCTGGGGATGAGAGGCTTGCTTGGGTGCATCGGTGGACAGATGTGGGCGAGGGTTTTGGGAGAGTAGGGGGGGCGATCGCCTTCGCGAGGGGTCGCTATCGCGCCGTGGGGATGAGCGTTTGAGTGACGGATGCCGGAGTTAGAGGAGTGAAGTCAGTCCGGAGTGATAGAGGAGGAAGCGCTAGCCAAAGCGCGTAGAGGATCTGTGCCGTAGAAAAAAAGCGCGTTCGCGCAGGAGTGACGGCCTTTTTTTGGGGAGCGTTATTTTTTTCTGAGGGATGATGGCGCTGTAGTGTGTCCTCTTGCTTGGGCTTAGAGGGTTGAAGGGGGGATTGCGAGAGGTTTTGAGGATTGTGTTGTTCTGGGGCGATCGCTCAGCTCTGGGGCATCCTGTGATGGCCGCACAAGGGGAGATAGGTTAGCGAAGAAGGTTTTGAACAATTGGAAAGGTTGGCTGAGTGCGGTTGTCCTGCTGGGAGCGATCGGCAGGATAGCGAACCCTTGCATCAAGGTATCGCCGAGGATTGATCCAGAGCCATCGGCACAGTCCCAGCGATCGCCCTTGACGGCGTTTAATCTTCAGCGGGGTGAGCTGAGGTCAAATAGCGTGACACATGCCAAATAGCGTGACACAACGAGAAGACTGACGTGGGCGATCGCCATCCAGCCCAGGAAGATGTGTGAATCCTGGATTCATAGGTGCGGTGGGGAACAGCATGGGTGCGATCGCTAACACGCCACAAGGCAAGCGGGGCGATCGCTATTCTCTCGGCACTGTTTTGCTTAGCTTATCATTGCCGATCTCGGGATATTCCTTATTTTTAATAGATAAGTTATTCAAAAGAGTGTCAAGTGATAATGATTTTGGCGTTGCAAGCTGAAAGTATCTATATACAAGGCTTTTGCTGATTTCATTATGTTCCTTATTGGTGATAAGGATAAGATTTGACTTATTATTTGAAGGTGGCGATCGCTGTCTTTGATAAGTGATTCAAAACTATGATAAGGAGATGGATTTTTGCGATAAAGTCTGAAACCTTTGCTATACAACGTTTCTAGGGGATATGCTATTCTATGGAGAATGGGCGATCGCTTATTGATCCCCAGTTTTTGAGGGAGAAAGGATAAGGTATTTATATAGATATGGATCTATTATAGCGATCGCTGCTTGACGTATTAGCTTTTTGGTATACCAAAAAGCTAATACGTCAAGCAGCGATCGCTATAATAGATCCATATCTATATAAATACCTTATCCTTTCTCCCTCAAAAACTGGGGATCAATAAGCGATCGCCCATTCTCCATAGAATAGCATATCCCCTAGAAACGTTGTATAGCAAAGGTTTCAGACTTTATCGCAAAAATCCATCTCCTTATCATAGTTTTGAATCACTTATCAAAGACAGCGATCGCCACCTTCAAATAATAAGTCAAATCTTATCCTTATCACCAATAAGGAACATAATGAAATCAGCAAAAGCCTTGTATATAGATACTTTCAGCTTGCAACGCCAAAATCATTATCACTTGACACTCTTTTGAATAACTTATCTATTAAAAATAAGGAATATCCCGAGATCGGCAATGATAAGCTAAGCAAAACAGTGCCGAGAGAATAGCGATCGCCCCGCTTGCCTTGTGGCGTGTTAGCGATCGCACCCATGCTGTTCCCCACCGCACCTATGAATCCAGGATTCACACATCTTCCTGGGCTGGATGGCGATCGCCCACGTCAGTCTTCTCGTTGTGTCACGCTATTTGGCATGTGTCACGCTATTTGACCTCAGCTCACCCCGCTGAAGATTAAACGCCGTCAAGGGCGATCGCTGGGACTGTGCCGATGGCTCTGGATCAATCCTCGGCGATACCTTGATGCAAGGGTTCGCTATCCTGCCGATCGCTCCCAGCAGGACAACCGCACTCAGCCAACCTTTCCAATTGTTCAAAACCTTCTTCGCTAACCTATCTCCCCTTGTGCGGCCATCACAGGATGCCCCAGAGCTGAGCGATCGCCCCAGAACAACACAATCCTCAAAACCTCTCGCAATCCCCCCTTCAACCCTCTAAGCCCAAGCAAGAGGACACACTACAGCGCCATCATCCCTCAGAAAAAAATAACGCTCCCCAAAAAAAGGCCGTCACTCCTGCGCGAACGCGCTTTTTTTCTACGGCACAGATCCTCTACGCGCTTTGGCTAGCGCTTCCTCCTCTATCACTCCGGACTGACTTCACTCCTCTAACTCCGGCATCCGTCACTCAAACGCTCATCCCCACGGCGCGATAGCGACCCCTCGCGAAGGCGATCGCCCCCCCTACTCTCCCAAAACCCTCGCCCACATCTGTCCACCGATGCACCCAAGCAAGCCTCTCATCCCCAGCTCCACCACCATCATTTACACCCCCTCATGGGCGATCGCAACTGCTCCACCAGGAAAACGCATCAGAGCACGCGGGTACTCCCGCACTGATGCGCTACTTCAACAGCCACAGCTCCCGCGCGATAGCGTTCCCTCATCCTCTAAGAAAAAAGATTCCCTGCTCGCTAGTCCTCCCCACTCATGCATTCTTGCCCATCATCATAAGTTGGGAAGAGCCGTTATTTGTCCTCCAACAGGTTTCGATATAAAACCTGGAAAGCTGACGTTATCCCCCAATCCATCTACCTTTGAGGCTTCTCAACATAACCTGTGTCGTATCAAATTATTTGTCCACTCATTCGTACCAAATTATTTGGCCTACAGCGGCAAATGCCTTACCTAACAAGGAAACTAGACTTGAAACGGTTTGGGGAGATCCCCCTCGGAAATGGAGACCTCTTTATACTATTTACTCACAAATATTGGCTCAACCCTGGATTATCAATCCTTTCATGTCCTAAAGGTCAAATAATTTGGTACTAAAGGTCAAATAACCTGATACTCGGCAGCAATAATGATAAATAAAATCGCCTGAAACTTATGTAAATCAGTATCTTCAGCTTTTGATAATGGTATTCATATCATACTATGTTGCCTTGAATAGCTTATCTATTAATGACAAAGAAAGTAGTGGAATTGATAATGATAAGCAAAGCGAAACAGTGCCAAGAGCATAGCGATCGCACCGATTGCCTTGTGGTTTGTTTGGCGATCGCTCTCGCGCCCTTCCCTCACTGTGGCTCCTCGCTCTCGGAACAAATCACGCCCCCTGGTTTCAAAATCGCTTTCACCACACTCACGCGCTCAATCGTGTAAGCCGTGCCGGATTCCTCTTCGACGGGGGAGGACGCCTTCTCGTAGCGACTGACCCAGAGATTAACGCGGCTCCTATCTTCGCTCAATGACCTCGCCTCCCATGCGTCCAGCGGGATGCTACACAACTCCAACAGATACTGTTTCGCTAGCGACTCTGTGGCCACCGTCGCCATCAGTCGGCCATGCCGTCCCGGCTCGTTCGCATACACATGAAACCACTCCGTCGCCTCTCGGTAGACTTCCATCTCTGCCCTCTCAGCTCTCACCCAATGCAAACATCAACCCTCAGCCGCTGCTCCTCAGGGGATACAGCAACGCTCCTCTCTCTCATAGCCCTATCCGCTATTTGTCCTCAGCTTACCCCGCTGAGTCCCTTACACCCTTGAAGGCGATCGCCCTCGACGGCTCCGATAGCTCCGGATCAATCCCCGCCGACACCCCGGTGCAAGGGTTCGCTATCCCGCCAATCCACCCAGCAGGACAACCGTACTCAGCCACCCCTTCCAATTGTTCAATACCTTCCGCGCTAACATAGCTCTCTCTGTCCTGCCATCACAAAATGCCCCAGAGCAGTGCGATCGCCCCATACAACACAATCCTCAAATCCTTTCGCGATCGCCCCTACAGCACTCTAAGCCTAAGCAGAAGGATGTCCTACAGCGCCAGCATCCCTTAAAAAATAACGCCCCCAAAAAAAGGCCGTCGCTTCTGCGCGAACGCGCTTTTTTACGCTCGACACAGATCCTCTACGCGCTCTGGCTAGCACTTCCTGCTCTATCAGACTTCGGCCTAGACTTCACCCTCTGACTCCAGCATCAATCACTCAGAGGCTCATTCCCACAGCGCGATAGCGCTCCCTCGGAAAGGCGATCGCCTCTACTTTCCCCAAAAACCATACGATCGCTCTCCGCCCTTGACACCACGGCGAGCCTCGATAACACCCCAGCTCCCGATACGCTATCCCAACCGACTCAGATCCACCAAATTCATCGCAGTGCTCCGCCATCGTTCACATCCCCCTGTGGGCAAACTACCAGCACAACTATGAAAGCGAACTAAAACTGCTTTCTATTTGCCAAATCCAAGCATATCAAGCCATTTCCACGCGTTGTGACAAACGTGTTATTAATTTTCTAGACGCGATTTCCCTAGCAGATTCTGTTATCTAGCTTCATTGGTTACATATACTAGGGTTCTTCGGTTCTCTCCAATCTGTCAAATGCTCCTTCACGAGACTGATGCCGCTGTCTCAACTCTTCTATGACTCTCAAATACTCAGGAGAGTGAGTATCAACTGCACCTTCTTCGGTCCGAGGAATCTGAGGAATATCTATTGGTGGTGGAGTATTTATGGGTGGATGCTGAGAAGCAGCTCTTGTGCTGAGTAGCGCCTTGTAGAACTCCGTCTCATTAACATGAACTTGCTGGTCACTTGCCACGGTGTAGTAGCCACAGCGCCTTGCCATCTCATTAGGAGGCACAGGAGGCATCTCTGCGCTCAATTCTCTCACCTTCTGTACCAGCTCCTCTCCTACCAATCCTACCAATGTTCTAAACTCATCCATCCTTCTACTCCCAGATCCGCTATTTGACCTCAGCTCACCCCGCTGAGCCCCCTACACCCTCAAAGGCGATCGCGGCGACTGTTCAGAGGGTATTGACTCAACCCCTGGTGACACCCCGGTACAAGGGTTCGCTATCCCGCCGATCGCACCCAGGATGACAACCGCACTCAGCCACCCCTTCCAAGCCTTCAAAACGTTCCACGCTAACCTATCTCTCCCTGTGCTGCTATCACAGGATGCCCCAAACTGGAGCGATCGCACCTACTCTACCCCTAGCTTTACCCCTATTCCTCTCTATCCTCCTCCTCAAGGACCTTCTAGCCGATCATCAAAAGTTGGGAAGATCCGCTATTTGGGATCTTCCCAACTTTTGGTGAAAAGCGAACGCTGATTTCAGGTATAAGATTTCAAGGGTTTCAAAAGCATCCGTGACATCAGATCATCAAAAGTTAGGAAGATCCGCTATTTGATCTCAGCACACCCCGCCAAGTCCCCAGCACCGTCGAGGGCGATCGCTGCGACGACTCCGATGGCTCTGGATCAATCCCCGGTGACACCCCGATGCAAGGGCTCGCTATCCTGCCGATCGCTCCCAGCAGGACAACCGCACTCAGCCAACCTTTCCAATTGTGCAAAACCTTCCGCGCTAACATAGCTCTCCCTGTCCTGCCATCATAGGCTGGAGCAATCGCCCCATACGGCACAATCCTCAAAACCTCTCGCGATCGTCCCTACAGCCGTCTAAACCTAGGCAAGAGGACACCCTAGAACGCCATACGCCATCATCAAAAAAAATAACGCCCTCAAAAAAAAGGCCGTCGCTTCTGCGCGAACGCGCTTTTTTTTACTACGGCACAGAGTCCCTACGCGCTTTGGCTAGCGCTTCCTGCTCCATCGGGCTCCACCCTAAACTTCAGATGCCATGCCTTTCTAACTTCGGCATCCCTCACTCAGAGGCTCATTTCCACAGCGCGATAGCACTCCCTCTCAAAGGCGATCGCACTCCTCCAATGGCACCAGGGTAAGCCTCAGTCACGTCCCCTCAGATCCCCAGCTCCACCAAGAAAACGCATCAGAGCAAACGGGTACTCCGCCCTGATGCGCTACCTCAACAGCTACAAATCTCGCGCGATAGCGCTCTCCGAAATACGCCCTGTCTCAGGGGGTAACAAAGTAGTTGCAACCCTATCTGGGGAAAGCTTGTAGCGATTTTCTTATCCTCAAAAATGCACATGAGATGTGGAGCCAGATGAGGTACATAAGGCTTGGATAGCCTATTTACCTGTAGAAACAATCATTTTGCCCGGAGCAGTTCTGCTCAATTCTATAAGATCAATACTCCGGACAAAAATTATCCCTTTGTATCGTCTGTAATCCAGAGCGCACGTTACCAGAAGTATTTAAATCAATGTCAGCCTGGGAGCTAACTTTGATTTAAATAGGTAATTGCCAGGGTGACTGCCCTGCAAGCCTTGTGGCTTCGTGGCTAAAACTGTCCGGACTATTGTAAGATATCCCAAGCCTGAAAGTCCTGCTATACATGAATTCTAGCCAGCTTGTCACCCCCTGAGACACCTTGGAGACCTGACAGTCAGATCCTTTTCCTCACAGAGCATCAAGGCAATAAATCTCCCATCCTTATTGATAAGGATGAGAAAAGTCTAGGAAATCGCGACAGGCAAAGCCCAGTAGCAGCCAAGACACAAGAGCGATCACCCCCAGATTCTGCTTCAGGTGTTCTATCTTCATATGCGGCGTTGCATAAATATGGGATGAATTTCATACTTTGAGGTGAACCAACTCTAATCAAACGCATGGAATGTCCCGAATGCCAGTCTAACCATATCCGCAAGAATGGCCACCGACGAGGAAAACAGAACCATATTTGCGTCGATTGTGGCCGTCAATTTGT
>JBCBSL010000180.1:0-11069 GCA_039819145.1 Cyanobacteria bacterium J06638_22 | reverse complement strand
CAGATTGTCCAAGATCAGAATGGGAAGGACTGTTCCCATAACGATATCAAGAACCAATTTTACAGTACGATTCATGGCTGAGTTGTTCTCTTAATTCAGTGTGCAAACGGTGCAAACAGTAGATTTTCTACGAACACTTTTGGAAAAAGATTTCAGGCAGCAGTAATCCCACCCCCTTCGATGCAAGGGCGGACAGAGTGAAACCGTTGAGGGCTGATAGGAAAACTTTGGTTACCGCTCAGGTTCATAGTTCTGCGGCGAGGGTGCTGGATAAGCAAGTTCGCTAAGCAGAGCGGCTAGGGCGCAAGGAAAGAATTTCGTGAGCCGCCCGGATACCGCTTTCTAAGGCCCCATGGACGGTGGCGGCGCGGGTCGGATGTGTTGCTTCGCCAGCAAAGAACACTACTTGGTCAATCGGCTGGGCAAGTTGCGATCGCAACCCCCTGCCATTTACCGGAACGTAGGAATAGGCCATCCGCGCATAGGGATCCGCCTGCCAATCCACAAAAAGCGCATCCACCAATCGCTCTGCTAACGGAACCTCGAACATCTGTTCTAAATGCTGCAAACCTACGCGAATCGCGCCTTCTCGCCCAAGCTTCCCTAGTCTATCGGCTCCCGTCGCGCCGGTATAGGCTGTCAACACAGGGGCTTCGTTATTGTGGTTCCAACCGGGTCGCCACCAGAGTCCTGTATCGAGGGTCGTTAGGCAGGACTCCAATTTTTTGGACCAAAAAGGCTGATCAAATTTCAGAATTAGCTTTGTGATGTGGCCTGTGCCGAGCCCCTGGATGGCATTGCGCTTGGCATCGGGAAGCTTCGGATCAAACGCCACCGCATCCTTTTGCAGCAGGGCAAGTGGCAGCGTGATCACAACTTGCTGCGCCGTGTAGGTTGCGTCGGTTTCTGTTTGAATTTGCACCCCCGATGCACTCCAGCGAATTCGTGAAACGGCCGTTTCATAGCGAATGTTTAGTCCTGCCGCACATTGCTCCAACAGGTGAGAGTAGCCCTTTTTCAGCCGAAAGTTATAATCGCCGTCGCCTTCATAGGTCAATTCCGCCAACCCATACACCCCTAGCTGATCGAGATCTGCCCCATAATCACTGCTAAAGAAATGGTCTACGATGCGACGAACCTCGGGTGACAACTCGACTTGATGGATCGCGAGGAACTGCGCCAAACTGATATCCGGTTTTCCACCGTCAACCCACGCGGTTATCAACGCATCCAAGGGCGAGTCGTCCATCAAATTGAGGACGTCCATCCCCGGGATGGTTGACCAACGCTTGAATGGGAGCAGCGTTTGATTGACATACATGAACTGGTGGCGATACTTGTCAAATGCAGGGAGCGTGGCCAATCGGTATTGATGCACCCAGTTCCAGGTGACGATGTTTTCACCTTGAAGGTATTCCGCACCGCATTCAATGGGGTGTGGGGCGAAGTCGTAGTTTGTGCTGACTCTGCCCCCAAGGCGATCGCGCGCCTCAAGCAACAGCACAGCGTGGTTGGCATCCTGCAAGGTTCGAGCAGCTGCCAGTCCTGCAGCCCCGGCACCAATCACGATGGTGTCATAGTGGGTTTGAGTTGACAGAGCTGGAGCTGCCATGGGCTTGCGGGTCTTGACGAGAAATGGCATCACCGAAAGTAGAAACATCAATGAACGCCGATTGATGGTTCGCATGGGAAAATGCGCCTTCCAAGAGACGATAAAATCTGAACAGTGTTCACATTTCTAAAATACGAACACTGTTCACGTTTTGTCAACTCACCATAGCCTCAATGTCCCAGCCAAATTCCTCTGGCCCACAAAAAACTAACAAGATGCGGCGGCAGCCCAAGCAAGCCCGCAGCCAAGAACGCGTGAAGCAAATTCTCGACGTTGCAGAACAGCTATTCCTGGACGTTGGGTATAAATCAACAACGACCCGAGCGATCGCAGCACGAGCAAGCGTTTCGGTTGGGTCGCTCTACCAGTTCTTTCCTGACAAAGAAGCGATTCTCAAGGCATTGTCCGTTCGCTACATGGAGACGCAGTATCAGAGATTTCTCGATTTGCATACTTCAGACGCAGCAACGCTACCGTTAGGCCGCTATGTCGATCAGATCATTGACGTGTTTGATCAGTTCTACACGGACTATCCAGGCTCGCGGGCTATTTTTGAACAGTTATTAGACACCATTACCTGGTCTGCCATTGAAAAGATCGACGACTTTGACTACCAAGTCATCGATGAATTAGCTCGCTCTTTCCACGCTCGGAAACCGAGCTTATCTCTCCAAAAGTGTGAGCGCATGGCCATGATTGTTACCAAAACAATCACTGAACTCCTATGGCTTTCTCTCAGTGGAAATCAGGAATTTCGCCAAGAACTTGTGGCAGAAACAAAGCTTCTTATTCTGAGCTACCTTCAGAAGTATTTGGATGAGGAGAACCCTTCTTAAGCAATAAGTAGCTAAGAGTTGAGCAAGGGTCTAATTTTGGTTTTTGCCTTCTCAGTACAGGGCAGAATCTTGAAAAGGAAAGGAAAAGAAAGGGGTCTCATGGAATTGCTAAACACCTAAGTAGAGCCCTCAATTCCTAATTGCAACTTCACCAGTTTCAGGAATTTCAATGGAACCATCTGTATTAGAGTTCAGCAATAAAACCCTCATGAAATTTTCAATATCAGAAATGGCAGATGCTAAACCCTGGTGGGAAAGTGCCTCAGTATCTATAGGTGCGATCCTTGTTCCTATAACCGTTGCGTTCGTAGGTAGTCTCTATTCGGCTGCCGTAAAAAGCCGCGAAATCGAAGGCCAATTTGTAGGAATTGCCGTAAATATCCTCCAAGAAGAACCTACCGAGTCTACACAACCTCTAAGAACCTGGGCGGTCTCTGTAATAAATGAATACTCGGGCGTTCCGATGGAACAGGCGGCACGAGAAAATTTAATTGAAAGAGAAGCGCTACCAGCAAGGCTAGGCATTGTGAGATCTGGCTCGGGTATAGGGATAAATGTGAGATCCGGACCTGGGTATAACTATCCTCCGGTAGCCGGGATAGATGATGAAACTATGATTCGTATAGTGCCAGGAAGTGAGACTGTTGTTGATGGTGAAACATGGGTACTGCTTGAAGGGGGAGGATGGGTTATCACGCAATTTTTAGTACAGCAAGAACCATAAAAAACAATGAACTTTGCAAAGCAAAGGTGCTTTTATCGCTGTGAGTCCACTAGCCCCTCACTCTGAGCAGATCAACGCGAGCGCACTACCAGGACACCCTTCACATCTAATACTCTCTCTCCTTCATGCGCAGTGGTATCAATCTCATGGTCCATCGCTTGCGGTAGCTCTTCTAATAGCGTGCTACTTTCCCGAATACTGGTGTAGGTGCCGCATCCCACCACTATGTGATCAAGCACGGGTAAGTCGAGCAACTGTCCTGCCTTAAGGAGCTGCCGGGTAAGCGTTACAACGTTAGGGGAGGGGGTGACATCACTACTGGGATGGATTGTGCCCAAGAATAATCCGGGCGGCTCCTCGTCGTAAGGCTTCACCAACAATGAGGCGCGGGTGGGCCAGGGTCTCCGTATCAGTGCCTATAGAAAGCAGCTTCGATGACAAAAACCGATGCTGCACATCAAGGTATAGAATGACGAAATCCTCAAAAGACTTACACATGTGAAAAGCTTTGATGTTGCTTAGTTTCAAGAGTTCTCTGATGCCTAGAGTGCCTCTGTCGAAATCATGAATTTTAGCAGAGGTTTAATTTTTTGATCTTGTACTTGTATCTTTTAGGGCTGATACATTTTTCTGATAATTGAGTCAGGATTACGCGAATTTTGCGTACGTTCTGTCCTATTGAAAAAATGTTGTGTGGGTTTGCAGAATCAGTCGTAGAGCAGCGGTGTAAGATCCAAGGCGAGTATACGAACAAGGATGGAACCATGGCAGAGGCAATTCCGGTCGTCGTTGTTGGGGCGGCGGGCAAGATGGGGCGCGAAGTTATCAAGGTGGTCTCCCAGGCAAGCGATATGAACCTGGTGGGCGCAGTGGAAAATGATCCGGCGCTGGAAGGACACGATGTTGGCGAGGTCGCGGGCTGCGGCGAACTAGAAGTGCCCGTTACCACGGATCTGCAAGCCACGCTGGTTATGGCCACCCAGGAACGGGGAAACCCGGTGATGGTGGACTTTACCCATCCCGACTCTGTGTACGAGAACACGCGAGCGGCGATCGCCTATGGTGTCCGCCCTGTTATTGGCACCACAGGGCTGAGCAACGACCAGATTCAAGACCTGGCAGCTTTTGCTGACAAGGCCAGCATGGGTGGAGCCATCATCCCCAACTTTTCAATCGGCGTCATTTTGATGCAGCAGGCGGCAGTCCAGGCTAGCCGCTACTTTGGCCATGTGGAAATCATTGAGCTGCACCACAACCAAAAGGCGGATGCACCGAGTGGAACAGCGGTCAAAACGGCTGAGTTGCTAGGTGAGTTTGGCAAACCCTACAATCCCCCCAGTGTCGAGGAAACCGAGAAAATGGCGGGAGCACGGGGAAGTCAAACGGAGGACGGTATTCGTATCCATAGTGTCCGGCTCCCTGGCCTCATCGCACACCAGGAAATCATCTTCGGAGCCCCCGGCCAGCTGTATACCCTGCGCCACGATACAAGCGATCGCGCCTCTTTCATGCCCGGTGTCCTCCTCGCCATCCGCAAGGTCGTAGAGATCAAGACCTTGGTCTATGGCTTAGAGCATCTGCTCTAGCAACAGAACATTCGTTGATTGAAGCGCGTTTGGGCAGGCTTTAGGGAACCGTGAGGATGATTTTCCCAGAGGCATGCCCCGTTTCACTGTAACGGTGGGCGGCGTTGGTTTCGGCCAGCGGATAGGTGCGATCGATCACGACCCGTAGCTTGCCCTGGTTCACCAGGTTGTTGAAAGCGACCAAATCGGTGGTCACGACCTGCGCGAGAACGATGTGGCATTTTTGTCCGGGCAGTAGAGCGGTGACGGTACTCCAAAACATCACATCCGGGTTCGGCAAGGTGGTGATGTAGTGCCCCGCACTGATTAGCACCTTGCGGCACTCGGAAAAAGTTCGCTTGCCTGCCGCATCAAAAACGGCGTCATAGTGGGTGCCCAAGGTCGTAAAGTCTTGCTGGGTATAGTCGATGAGGTGATCGGCGCCTAATGCCTGCACCAGCTCAAAGTTTTGTTTGCTGCAGACGCCTGTGACCGTTGCGCCCATGGACTTGGCAATCTGCACCGCAAAGGTGCCAACGCCGCCAGAGGCTCCATTAATCAGCACATGCTGTCCCGATCGCACCTGGGCTTTGTCCCGTAGCGCCATCAAGGCGGTGACTCCAGCAATGGGAATGGCCGCAGCGTCCTCTGGGCTCAGGGCATCGGGGCGAGGGGCGATCGCCCCTGCTGGCACGGCCACATACTCCGCACAGGCACCACCCTGCAACGGGCTGACCGATCCATAGACGCGATCGCCCGCCTTATAGTCGGTAACTCGCTGCCCCACTTCCACAACGTCTCCAGCAAAGTCTGACCCCACAATGCGAGGAAATCCCTTACCCAAGGGGAGAAACTGAAATTCCCCCTGGCGCACCTTCCAATCAATTGGGTTAATGCCCACTGCTTGAACCCGCACCAATACTTCATTAGCTTGGGGCGTTGGGTCTGGTCTGTCTTGATACTGGAGCGTATCGGCAGAACCATAGCGGTCAATGACAACGGCTTTCATCGGTAAAGTCACCCCGTGCGATCGTCCTGGTGAACGCAAAGGCTATCTGAAGATTCCTAAGCGGTTTCAAATAAGCCCTTATCGCTACCTTAGCAAGCCCCTAACTCTAGCCTGTGCCCCCGTATAGCTCCACGTATTCAGCGCAACCTAGACGATAGGCCTGAAAAAAATGTAGTGTGGCGTTTTCAGGCGTATCACTTAGGTTTACTTGCGTTCACAGCACGATAAGAAACGCTACAAATGGCGACATGGGATTAGAGGGGGTCGCCGCTAGGAGAGAGGTAACCCATGTCGATGAGGAAGGCTTGCAACGCACTGGGAAAGTCGGGATGGCGACCAACAACTTCGCCCTCATCGCTGTAGATATCCAAACCCCAATCATTGGTTTGTTCGTAGTGAGCCAACATAAAGTCCCAGCCCTCTTCGTACTCGCCGAGCAAAATTTTCTGCGCCACATAGCCAGCCAGGATGCCGTTGACCTCATAGCCACTCTCCTCGCTGCTCTCAACGGCTTGATACATCGCCCAAGCATGACTGCGGAGGTGGTCGGGAAACTGGCGGGTGGTGTCGGCAAGGGTTCCGTTCTGGAAGGTGTAGATTTGAGAGGGCGGGAATGACCCTACATAGCTGCTGAAGGCATACAGGAACGCATTATCGACGCCAACAAACTCGATCGCCCCGTCTCCATTCAAATCTTCAAAGATGCCACCTCCGCCATCCCGTAACCCTGTTGAGCTAAAAGCAAATCCATCACCACTCCAACTGTAGATCTCGTGGGTTGTGCAGCAGTGGGCTCCCCCGGAAAAGGTCTCAACAATCACCTCTGCATTGCCGTCGCTGTCGAGATCCTGCAGGGCGATCGCCCCAGAGAGGGAAAAAGCTCGGGTTTCCTCAGCCCACGATGCGCCCTCGTAAAAAATCTCATAGCCAACTTCACTTTCCCAGGGATCCTCACTAGCTTCATAGGTGACATCGACCCGAACTCCACCGTCTTCCAGGGTCTCCTGGATCGATTCATTGCCACCAAACTCAACCCGAATTTGGGCATTGGCCTGGGGGGCGATCGCTAACATCCCCACGAGCACTCCAGCAGAAAGACACCATTTCATTGCCCCAACCTCCAACACACCAAACAACGACAGGATTGAAGAACGTATACATTTTGTTGATGTCGTAGGCGCGATCGCCCACAAAATCAACGACTCGAGTCAGGATGACGCAAGTTTTGTGTACAACCTGAATGATTTGTCTCTATTCTTCGTCAGCGAATTGACCGGATCTGGAATTCTTAACCATCTTTATCGAGTCTGAGGCTAATGTTGCAGCCGCGACGTGGCGATGCCATCCACGAATTCACACAGGACGACACAAGCTTCGCGTAAGCCCTAGATGTGTAAGTTCTGTGGGTTTTAATAAGTTCCGTGGATTTTAATTAGGTGGGCTGGGCAATGATTTTTAGATCGACCCGATCGGTTTCGGGTTGTTCTAAGCCAATGCGGATGCCAGGGCCAAAGAAACGCTCCAGCTTTTCATGCTTGGCTTCCCAGGTGTCAAAGTTCACATACTCAGAGTCGAACTCCAGGATGAGCGCATAGGCTCCGGCGATCGCCTCTTCCCGTACCGCCATCAAAATGGGTAGGTCATCATCGGTATCCCCTAGCTTCAGCGCTTCCAACGAACTTTCTAGGTGGGTGCTTTGCCCATAGCGGTAGCGGGTCACATCCTTTAGAACCTTGGCTTGGGTTTCAGTCGCTTGCTGCTCTCGCAGGGTCAGCACATCGCTGGGCGTTTCCGTGGAGAAGGGTACAGGGGGCAGTTCAGCCGCGATGAGTGCCAACCCACCCAGCAAAATCGGAACGCCATAGAAGAAGCCGATGAGATTGAGGGTTGGGCGATCGGTAAAGTAGGCCGCAAAGCCCACTAGCGTCAAGATGCCTCCAACGGTAAGTCCAATTTTTCCCAGAGAAAAGCGACCAAACATAAAAATTTCTGCACGATATCACTTCATTCATTATTCCTTAAGACTTATGCATTGCGTCGAGATTGTAGACACCACGCATCCACAATCTCGACGCCGGGGTTGGAGAATCCAAGAATGATTTTGTCCAGGGAGAGTGCGATCGCGCGCTCCTTGGACAAAATCATCCACCCCCTCAACCAGCGTATCGAATGCATTTTGCAAAAGCAGCGGCTACAGACGATCTTTGGACTTTACGGCTATTTAACCGGATTTGATATAGCCTTACACATTGAAAATAGGCCAAATCATTTTATGAAAGCCGCGCGCCGCGCGGCTTTCATAAAATGATTTGGTTCTACCTGAGCGCTCAGCGCTATATAAGTCCTAAGTTCGCATGGTATAGAGGTTTGGTAGGATCGAGGCTGTGTCAAATTCCGGTAGAACAAACCATGTTAGACCCGCAAACTTTACGGGAACGCTTCAAAATTGTGGAGAGCAAGCGCGAAGCCTTGCTGCGCCTCCTGGAACAGCCTGATCTGGGAACACTGAGAATTGATGTGAACCAGGCGCTCGAAGAACTGGATGACTTGATCGATGACTTCGATCGCACCTTTCCTGAAGGCACGTTTCCCGGCAATGGAGGTAATTGAGAATGGCAGAGAGCTATACCGCTGAAATTCGGCATCAGGGAGAGACGCACACGATTCAGGTGAGAGCGGATCAAACGGTACTTGTAGCAGCACAGGAAGCGGGATTGGAACTGCCGTCTTCCTGCAATGCCGGGGTCTGCACCACCTGTGCTGCCCAACTCCTGTCCGGCACCGTTGATCAGAGCGAAGGCATGGGCATCAGCCCTGAGTTGCAGGAACAGGGCTACGCTTTGCTCTGCGTCGCGTTTCCCCAGTCTGATCTAGTCCTGGAAACCGAGAAAGAAGACGTCGTGTACGATTATCAGTTTGGTCAACCCAGCAAATAACATGGCATCACGCAATCTCCTATGCTGACCCAGTTCGTTTCCCTAACGGTGCCACTCCAGTCCAGCTCAGCCGCGATGGAGAGGGCGATCGCCCAAACCCTCCAATCCTACGGTGAGCCGCTGCGTTGGGCGATTACCGCTGTGGATGCAGATACCCAAACGGCCACGATCGAAGCAGTTGTAACGGTGGCAACGAGGATCGCGTGACGCAGGTTGACTCCAATCCCTATACCGTGGTGGTCATCGTCCCAACGGGCGTTGGTGCGGCGATCGGCGGCTATGCCGGTGATGCGTTGCCCGTGGTTAGGGCGATCGCCCAGGTCGCCGATCGCGTCATCACCCATCCCAATGTGCTGAATGGAGCCAGTCTCTACTGGCCATTCCCCAATGTCAGCTATGTCGAAGGTTATGGGCTGGATCAGTTTGCCGCTGGGCAGTGGGGCTTGCGATCGGTTCACCGCAACCGGATTGGGCTGTTGCTCGATCAGGGAATTGAGCCGGAGCTGCGCGATCGCCATCTCCAGGCCGCTGATGCTACCCGCGCCACGTTGGGCCTAGACATTGCCGATTATGTGGTTACTGATGCGCCCTTGGGGGTGGAGTTGCGAACGGCGGCATCGGGAGCCACTTGGGGCACGATCCGCCAAACCGACAGCCTGTTGCGGGGTGCCGAAACCCTGATCCAGCAGTTGGGGGTGGAGGCGATCGCCGTTGTCGCCCGTTTCCCCGATGACCTAGACAGCCCAGCCCTGGCTAACTATCGCCAGGGCAAAGGAGTAGATCCGCTGGCTGGAGCCGAAGCCGTCATCAGCCATCTAATTGTGCGGCAGTTCCGGGTACCCTGCGCCCATGCCCCGGCGCTCTCGCCACTGCCCCTCGACCCAACCATTTCTCCCCGATCCGCTGCTGAAGAGTTGGGCTACACATTTCTTCCCTGTGTGCTGGCGGGCTTGAGTCGTGCGCCCCACTTCATCCCTCCAGCATCACCACATACACCTCCGTCACCATCAACACAGCCAAAGGCCACGGATATTTGGGCCAATCAGGTGAATGCCGTCATCGTTCCGGCGAGTGTCTGCGGGGGATCGGCCATCCTCAGTTTTGCCCAAACTCCGACATCGCTGATCACCGTGCAGGAAAACCCAACGCGAATGCAGGTTCCACCTGAAGCGCTCGGGTTAGATGCGATGACCGTTTCCTCCTACCTAGAAGCGATTGGCGTGCTGGCGGCTCACAAAGCTGGGATCAGCCCAACCGCCCTTTCAACAAATCTGAACGCCCTGCGACCGCACAAGGGTTAAACAGGGTTAAGACTTGTTCCGAATTGTTGAAGGGAGTGATAGCCTGAAGGCGATTCGCTGCTAAAAACGTTCGCTAGAAACATCGTGTCTGGGAGCCAGGGGTGGCTATCCACCTCGCGTTTCTCACCGCAGAAAAGAAACAGCATGGGCGATCGCTAGCGTCTCAAACCCTCCTCAAAGCCTGTTCGCTACACGCTGCTCCACTTGGATCTGCTCTTTCATCGTGTCTGACCATTCTTCCCCTGAACCGATGGGTTCTTTCGATCGCACCCAACTCCTCGCTGCAATGGGGATAACGGCTGTAGTTCTCCTGGCTGTTTCGCGCTTGTGGTTGTTGTTCGACAATGTCAACCCCTTGCCAATCCAGGTGACACCCCAAGCGATCTTGCTAGGTCTAGCATTAGGTGGACTGATCTCGCTCGCTAGCGAAACCATTTACTCCGCCTCAAAGACCTATCGAGCTAGTGCAGATGCCTATTTACAAATGGTACTCCAACCCTTGCAGTGGATGGATCTCCTTTGGTTAGGCATCTTGCCAGGGATGAGTGAAGAGCTACTCTTTCGGGGCGTTATGCTCCCGGCTATTGGGTTGAACTGGTTTGGAATTGTTATCTCTAGCCTTTGCTTTGGGGTGCTGCACTTCTTCGGCGGGCGCTATTGGAGTTACGTCCTGTGGGCAACCATTATCGGTGCCGTGCTGGGTATCAGTGCTGTTGTATCCAACAATCTCTTGATCCCAGTCATTGCCCATGTCACAACCAATATCCTCTCAAGCGCTATCTGGAAATGGCGTAATCCAAGATCTTAGGAGGCTCCTATCAAAGTCCGGTTAAACAGCCGTAAAACCCAACTATCGTTTGCGCCCGCCGCAATGCAGCGGGCACAAACGATAGTTGGTTTCTTCAACCGGATTTGATATTGGAGGAAACCGATAGAAGCTCCATGAGAACCCAAACAAGCCCAAACAAGAAGGTGATTGCATGAGGCATAACCATCTCACACAATCAAAGAATCTCCTTGCCTAAGCTGTCGGGGGCATGGGGTCGGTGCCCATCCAACTAGTTTGGTTTTCGATTAGGGATTAGC
>JBCBSL010000179.1:0-11173 GCA_039819145.1 Cyanobacteria bacterium J06638_22 | reverse complement strand
ACACAATTTTTTTGACAGTTTTGGAACTAGTCAGGATATCTCAGAAGAGGAAGTTAAGTCTACTTTCTTTCGTGCTTTGAGAGAACAAATTCCTAAACTGTCAAAAAAATTGTGTATACTTCCTTCTCTCAACTCATAGCGGATTATAATTAAAGCCTCAGAGCAATTCTGATCTAAGTCAATAATAAAATCGCTTAGCGCAGAAAAATTTTTGTTATTTTCAATTTCATCCTTATAAGACACTAATAGTCTTACTTCAATTGTGGGTAACTCTTTTCGTATTGTGGCTGCTTCCTCATTCTCAATGAATGCAAGCTTGAAAGCGTTCCAAAAGTTCTCATGAGCTGAAAGAGAAAAGTCTTCCAGCTGAAACTTTGGTTTGCTATCAGATAGCAGGCGACGAAATAGCTCTGTCAAGGAGGTCTTTCCACTATTGTTTCGTCCAACAATAACTGTTGTTTCTCTCTCAAGAGATAGACTCACAGATTCAAGTAATCGAAAGTTTTCAACTTCGATCGTCTTAATATTCATAGTTTTGGGGCGGCAACTTTAATATCCGATTTCGGCTATCGCACCCTGCTGAGCGGGAGTATTACTTCAGGTAGCTAGAGGACATTTGATTAAGCAAAAGTATGGCTTGTATCAAATGCATCACCTACAAACTGTTGATTCCCCAACAACATAGCTCAGGGAATATGCTGATCTTGTGATCTTCATCACCTCTAGTTGGTAATTTACTGGGAAACTTGCAACTTGTATGCAGGAAAGCTTTTTGAGTCACCTATCTATCGATTTGAGACAGTAACGTACAATCAACTAGATCTGCCGAGTCTTATCACTTGGACTAATGATGCCTATTTAATTAGGTCATATAGTGAGTTTGAGCTGAAGTTAGTTTGGTTAAGGGATCAAGCTGGCTAAAACCTATCTAAAACCCCAAATAAGCGGTTCAAAGTGATGCTATGCTTACCTTCCTATTGATTTTAATTTCGGCGGTTAGGCCGATCGCCCCAATCGATCTTCAGAGTATTGGCATCGAGCAGAACGTTGATACTCTGAACCTTTGTACTGGTTCGATTGGGTGTTGATCCGAAATAGACGCCCGACCACAGGAGGCATTGAACCAATTGATTAGCTCTACTGTAACTTGAGCACGGCCATGAAGGCTTCTTGAGGAACATCGACGGTGCCGATCGCCTTGAGGCGCTTTTTACCCTTGGCTTGCTTCTGCAAGAGCTTTTTCTTTCGGGAAATGTCGCCGCCGTAGCACTTCGCCAGTACGTCTTTGCGCAGAGCAGGGATATGTTCGCTGGCAACGACCCGGCTGCCGATAGAGGCTTGTACAGGGATTTTGAATTGGTGGCGGGGAATGAGTTCCTTCAGGCGTTCGACCAGGGCTTTGCCGACATAATAGGCCTTGTCGCGGTGGACGATGGTGGCCAGCGGATCCACAGGGTCGCCGTTGATTAGGATATCGAGCTTGACTAGGGGATTTTCGCGGTAGCCGATGAGATGGTATTCCATGCTGGCGTAGCCGCGCGATCGCGACTTCATCTGGTCGAAAAAGTCGGTGACTACCTCAGCTAGGGGCAGCTCATAGGTCAGCGTTGTCCGCCCCTGGGCCAAATACTTCATGTCTTTGAAGTCGCCCCGGCGGGTCTGGCTCAGCTCCATCAGTGGGCCAACAAACTCCTCGGGGACAATGATATCGACCTGCACATAGGGTTCTTCGATGCGTTCCCGGTTCTGTGGGTCGGGTAAGTTGCTAGGGTTGTCGATCATAACCACTTCCCCATCCAGCTTTGTTACCCGGTAGATAACCGACGGCGCGGTGGTAATCAGATCCAGATCATACTCCCGCTCTAGGCGCTCCTGCACAATTTCCATGTGCAAGAGACCCAGGAAGCCGCAGCGGAAGCCAAATCCCATGGCACTGGAGGTTTCCGGTTCATATTGCAGGGCGGCATCGTTGAGCCGGAGCTTGTCGAGGGCATCGCGCAAGTCTTCAAACTGCTCGGAATCGCTGGGGAACAACCCGCAGAACACCATGGGCTTGATTTCGGTATAGCCCGGTAGCGGGCTGGGCGCACTGCCTTTGGCTAGGGTGATGGTATCCCCGACTCGCGCATCTTCTACCGCTTTGATGGAGGCTGACAAATAGCCCACCTCGCCCGCGTGCAGCGAATCGACCACAACCTGGGTGGGAGATAGCACGCCCAACTCGTCGATGTCATACTCTTTGCCCGAAGCCATCAGCTTGACGCGATCGCCCTTGTTCAACTGCCCATCCATCACCCGGAAATAGACAATTACCCCGCGATAGGGGTCGTAATAACTGTCAAAAATCAGCGCCCGTAGAGGCTTCTCGATCGTGTCCTCTGGGGATGGCACCAAATGCACAATGGATTCTAGGATCTCGGGAATGCCAATGCCTTCCTTGGCAGAGGCCAGAATTGCACCGCTGCAATCTAGCCCGATGATGTCTTCAATTTCGCGCTTGACCCGCTCCGGCTCGGCACCGGGCAAATCAATTTTGTTCAGCACGGGAATGATTTCTAGGTCATGCTCCAAAGCGAGGTAGACGTTAGCCAGGGTTTGCGCTTCCACCCCCTGGGAGGCATCCACCACGAGCAGCGCCCCTTCGCAGGCGGCTAGCGATCGCGATACCTCATAGGAAAAATCCACATGACCTGGTGTATCGATCAGGTTCAGCACATAGGTTTCGCCATCCTCGCTGACGTAGTTCATCCGCGCCGCTTGGAGCTTGATAGTAATGCCCCGCTCCCGCTCTAGATCCATCGAGTCGAGGAACTGTTCCTTCATATCGCGAGCACTGACCGTCCCAGTCGATTGCAGGAGACGATCAGCCAGCGTCGATTTGCCATGGTCAATATGGGCAATGATGGAAAAATTGCGAATACGAGAAACGGCTGCGTCAGTCATATCGGTAAGGGTGGTGGAATAAAGCGGTCAGTCCTTGTTGATCCGGATCAAGCGAGTTAGCGAGTGAACCTGTTCGTACTAGCAGGGCAATGAGAGGGGTAGGAAGCGATCGCAGAATTGGGCGATCGAGGTTCGGGTGCATCGTTAACACCGGGGAGAGCCATCATACATCGGCTACCATCGCCTACAGTGCCCAGCGTAGAAAATCGCGCATCCGAATCCGACACTGCGTGTGAGAACTCGACTTAAGATATTGTAATGCGTTCAACATCAACACGCATATCGGGTCGGACTATTGCTACAAACCAGACTCCCTGGATAAATCAGCCCTAGCGTGAGCAACGATCCCTAGCGGCTGACAGCTCATTACCCTGACCAACCAATCCTTACTTTCTTTGACGTTAAGCAATGGATGCCAAAATAGAATGGATGCGCGAGAGGGATGCGATCGGCGGCGTCAAGGGCGTAAGCCACGGGCTGCTGGCCTGTTCTCTCAACAGCGGCAAGGCTGCACTAAAACGTCAGCCAACTGCCCTTGCGACTGACTCTGGTATGAATCGGCCTGCGCCTCTCCCCGCCTGATGAACGAATTTCTTCCCTATTCCTTTGTGGAGTGCTGTTATGAATGAACCGACCCTTGAAGCGCGAAAGCCGACTGAAAAAGTGGAGCTATCCGTTCACATTGATCCGGAGTTGCTGGATCAAATCAACCATCTCACCACTGACCCCAGCAAGGTGATTGAGGTTGCTGTGCGGCAATGGTTACGCGGCGGCAGTCAGCGGGATGATGATCTGACGCGATCGCTCCGCCGCAATCCTCCGGTTCCGCCTCGGGGAGAATGGAACGACTGAGCGGCTGATCCAGATGCCGTCATGCCATCCCACACCTTGATGACATAGCACTACACGCTCAAGGAATACTAATAATCTGTTGCAAGCCTCGCTTCGTTGGGCTTGCAACACGATGCTCTGCCCTGCCCCAAATGTGTGAGGCGATTCATTATCCTGCGTTGAGGGGTTCGCAAAAAGATGGAAACCCAATGAAAGGTTGGGCGATCGCTGCACATCCAAACGTTTTTGACCCTCAAGGTCGACTCGTTTACAACATGGGCTGAAATTGCCTGATAAAGTCCTATTCAGCCCGGATCCTTGGGGCAAGCGACTAGAGAATCAGCGACTAGAGAATCATTGAAAATATTGCGGCGATCCGTGAATGATGTTACATTTCTTTACAGGGATTTGAAAGGGCAATCGCGGCTTCTTATGAAATCTGGTCTACACGGATTCAGTTTCAACTCAGTTGAGTCACGCCGTCTGACCCAATTTGAATTCTCCTTCCAACACAGCAAGTGAGACCAGCCGCAGAGATGGGGCTGGTTTTTATTTCAACAACCCATTCATGTGGGTGATGAATCAGCATCAACCGGATGATAAATTCTGTTGATCCAAGGTGAAATCTCTAATTGAGTCATTTACTCCCCCTGTAAGCGTGATACCTTAGTTGATGGTGGATCGCCTGAGCCTACTGTTTGTTAAGTAGCCGGGTCGTTTTGCGTTTCTGTGTAACGATGTCTCTGTCAATGGGTCGTTGCTTGGCATCATCGCACTGCTAGAGGGGCTATCTCTTTTGGGTTAGCAGAGTAGCTATCTTACGCAAATCTGTCTGAACCAACGTCTGGAGGAATCTTTTTCTATGTCTGTTCGACTCTATGTTGGCAATTTGCCGAAGGAGCTGGAGCGCCAGGAGCTAGCTGCCGTTTTTGAAGAATATGGCGACGCGGTGACAACCAAGGTTATCACCGATCGCAAAACTGGCAAGTGCCGTGGGTTTGGTTTTGTCACGGTGAAAAACGATGAAGAAGCCGACCAAATCATCGAAAAATTCAATGGCTATGTCCTTAAGGAAAGCACGCTGAAAATTGAAAAAGCGAACCCTCGCGCCAAAGGCGAAGGTGAAGGCAGCGAAGTTAGCCCCAGCAGCACGAGTGGCAAGCGCAAGGGCAAAGCCAAGAAGTCTGGTGGAGACAACGAAGCGGTGCAACCCGATCCTCGCTGGGCCCAGGAGCTCGAAAAGCTCAAGGAATTGCTAGCGGCACAAACCACAAACTCGTAGCGTTTACTCAAGCTCCGTTTTTGGCGGATGCCTCTCAGATTTTATAGAGCAGGCTGTTTGACTCGCCTAGCCCACTCAATCGTTTGGAGAAGGGTTTGGAAGGCAAGAGCTTGTGAAACAACGCTTGAAATAACGTGAAAGCAGGGTTAGTTCATACCAACCCTGCTTTTTGTTGAATTTTATAGGACGGACAGTTCCACCTGTAATATCAAATCCAGTTAAATAGCCGTAAGAACCCAACTATCGTTGATGGCCGCTGCGCTTATAGCGGCCATCAACGATAGGGTTCCTAAGTATAGCGGTGTGCAACCGCGTCAAGCACAGAAATGGTTGTGTGTGGGCGCGACGCGCCCACACACAACCGTACTTAATTAACGCGCATAGCGCTATAGATTTGATAGACGGCTGCTGCTTTAGGCGAGCGTTTCGGCAGGAGGAGGCGTTGCGGTGCTGGTATTACCATCTTTCCCTGCAAGTAGGGGAGATGGCCCGGCAGGAGAGGCGTTGCGATCGCAGGCCACCAGCAACCGCTCCACGCTGGCATTGGGTTCGAGGAACGAAAACAAATGTCGGAAGCGGATGCGCCCCTGCAGATCGATCAAAAACTGCGCTGGAAGGGGAGCCCCCAACGCCTGCCCCACCCGATAGAGCCGGAATATCCGGCAGGTCGGGTCACTCAGTACCGGCAGTTTCAGCGCGAGATCCTGCACAACCGTTTTTGTCTGTTGTGGGTCTGTGCTCACGATAAGCATGACCGCCACACCGCGTTGGGTAAACTGCTCATACTGCTCGTTCAGCGCCACAATATGGGGATAGCACAGAGGACAGTAAACCTTCTCGGCAAATATCCGTGAAAAACAGAGCAAAACGGGTTGCTTCTCCTGGGGAGGATCCGATGGGCGGGTGCCGACATAATTGAGCAACTTCACCCGTTCGCCAGCGGTCACATTCAACAGATCAAAGGGAGGGGCGATCGCCCCAAGACCGAAGGGATTGGTGGCAGGAATCGGCAAGAGATTGCCAAAAAATCGCTTGCTAAGGACCTTACGGATGGTCGCGAGAGACGGCATGGGCTTGTCCAAACTCTGTTCAATAGTATTGGGAAATAGTGATGGGAAATAGTGATGGGAAAATAACGTCGGAGAATCAAATAGCATTGGGGAAGTAGTGGCGCATGATCGCCTCATAGGCTTCGTTGACCCGTTGCGCTCGTTCTTTGCTGCCACCCGTATCAGGATGCGCCGTCTTCATGGCGAGACGGTAGGCTTGCTTGAGAGATTCCAACGAGATCGGGGTAAACGGCCCAATGTTTAGGATCGTAAAGTAATCGCTGAGGGAATTGCTGGGGGGGCGTTGCGAGTTGTTCTGCTGGTACGCTTGCTGCTGATTATGTTGCTGCGATTGATAGCCTGTGCGGGCTTGCTGTGCCCGTTGCACCACCTGTTGCAATGCCGCGATCGCCTCGGGTTCCCAGCCAAAAAGTTTGAATACATCAGCAAACCGACTCACCTTCTGGCTCAAGCGTTGTAATTCCTTGAGCCAGGGATATTGGGGATGATTCGCCATTTGCCACAGTGCCTCAAAGGCCGAGTAGCCACCAATTTTATAGATGTAGTAGCGATCGCCCGTGCGGGGGTCCACGTGACAGCCAAACTGGTGCAACACATCCGCACCACTAAAACCAATCCCATCCTCGCCATGAATCAAGGTATAGAGCATCGCCAGGGAGGGATGGAGCCGCTGTGCCCAATCGAGTTCGCAGAGGGCAATCCAGTCGGGTGTATCGAACAGTGGCATTTCAGCGTTGGTTTCGCGGTGGCTAGCGCTGTATTGCTCATAGTCGCCCACGGTGCCCCAGGTTGCCTGGATACGCTGCCGCCATTCTGTCTCGGTTTTGGGAATTGCCGCCTCGTCTCCGGTTTCAAATCCACCCGATTCTTCAAAGCTGGTCTCCAAGCGGGTGGCAAGTTGGTCAATCTGGCGCTGTAGCCCATCCATACGCTGCTCCAGCTGCTGCGCGATCGCTCCCAGTTGCCCTATCACGAGCTGCGTTTGCGCGTCTAGCAAACTGCGCAGCGATCGCGCATCCACCCCACTGCCACGAGCCTCTGCGGTTGCCGCGTCGCCCTGACCTTGACCCAGCCGCTCTTCGATCGAGCGCTGATTCTCCGTCAACTGGCTCAGGCTTTCGGTCAATGTCTGAAGTTGCTGCGTCATCTGCTGAACGGCATCGCGCTCGATGGGCCAGTTTAGCTCGCCCAACGGGGGCGGTGTTTTGCGGGTGTAGAGGTAGCGATCGCCCTCCTGCGGCTGAAAGATCAAGACATCGGCTTCGATGTCTGGCTGCGCTAGGTTGAAAACCAGCGTTAACTTTCCGGGTTGATAGCTCACCGTATCCGTTTGCCAGTCGTCAATCAGCGCTCGGCAAAATAATCGCAACGGAAAATCCGAGGGTTGCTTCAGCAGCTTCACTTTGCCGTCGGTGAAATGCAAAAACTTCTGGGCAATATCGGCGATCGCCTCCCCCGCCGTCTCTGCCTTGACGGTGTAATTGACTTTGGATGGCTTGAAATTCTTTGCCATAGAGGGTGCAGTATGCGGCGCAACCCATCAGAACAGCGCCATCAATTCCGTGATGGGCAACCCCATCCTAAACCCATTGAGAGAAAATCATTGTGCCAGATCTGCAACTTATGCCGTCGGCGTATCTTCGTCATCTGCCGGTTCGAGCACCGTCTCATCTGGGTTATTCATCTCTTCCTTAAATCCACGAAGAGTTTTTCCCAAGGCACTCCCCAATTCTGGAATGCGCTTAGGTCCAAAGATTAGAACAGCGACTCCAAGGATGACGAGAACTTCGGGCCAACCCAAACCGAACGGCATGGCTTTCTCCTATTGCATATCTGTACTCACTATACGGGGCATTGCCGATTGAGGAGATGATTTTTTCTGAGACCCCCTCCATGGTGAGCTGAGAAAGATCCCCTCAATGACGTCTGTCGCTCTTGCGAGGAAGGTTACTGAGGTAACGCCCCCAGCGCTTCTTCAACCTGACGATAGCGTTTGATTAATTCAGGTTCGGTGACTTTCTGAAGCCATGTTGAAAAATCAGGGCTGGCATCGATCGCCTCATGAACCTTAATCCGAAACCCACTCTTGGGCATAGCATCGGGCTCTAACCCTGACATGCCTGCGACCAAGGTTACTCCCAGGCTATAGAGATCAGATGAGATAACCGCTCGTCGACCCATCTGCTCGGGCGGCACAAATCCATCGGTGCCCACCATACTAAAAGTGGTGCCATCACTCGGAGCTAGAGACTTAACAGACCCAAAATCCACCAGACCCACCTCAGAGGTCAGCGTTGCTGAATCGGCGGAGAGTAAGATATTGCTTGGCTTAATGTCGCGATGGATGATAGGCGGAGTGCGGCCATGCAAATATTGCAAAATTTTCAGCACTTCGTAAGCAATTTTCCGCGCTTCAGATTCGGATAACAGTCGATTGTCTGCCATATAGCTCTGCAAAGACTTGCCTGCTAAATAGCTCTGGATCAGAACCAACGCCTTACCATCCCTGGGGAGGCTGATCTCAAAATAGCCAAGGTATTGGGGCGTTGAAGGGTGATTCAGGGTGCGGAGGATATCGACTTCGCGTTTGAAGAGCTTGAGATCATCCGAGGCCAAATTTTCGTCGATGAACAAGACTTTGAGGATGACGGGCTTGTTGGTCATCAAGTCGCGAGCCAGCAATGTCCATCGGCCAGCTTTTTTACCCAGTTGTCCTTCAACTTCGTAGCGATCGCCCAGTATTTGACCTGACATAATAACTTTTGTAGTAACTGGATACTTCGAGCCAACGTGCAAACCAACACTCAATGAATCCTAAGTGTTTGTCGTGCATCGGCAAGGTTATGCTTTCATCCTAGAGTCAACCTCCTCGACTCTATACTTCATATCATCTCTCGTTATATCTTGATCGCACAATTCCGGCGTATGTCTTCCTGGGTTTCTTCTCGCCACCTTCATCGCCTTTCCTGCTTCATTCCTTGGCAGCGTCTATCGAGTGTGCGTAGTGCCAGTATCTTAGCCTCAGTTTCTACACCCTCGCCAATAATTTAGGATGCACCGCAGAAAAAATGGCTAGCACAATGGAATTTTTGTGTAGATAAAGTATACCTGTACTACAGAAGTGTTTTCAGTGATCTAGTGGAAGGGAGTCTAGTTGGAAGGGACTAGGCGTTTGCGGAGAGACTGCGATCGCCGTTCAGCCACTTTGTTTTTGGGATCGATTTTGAGCGCCTCCTCATAGGCCTCAACGGCCTGGGCAATTAGTTGTTTCTTCTCGTAGGCAAACCCTAGATTGTTGAAAGCCGTTACGTAGTCTGGCACCTGGGCGATCGCTTCTTTGTAGGAGCGAATAGCCAAGTCAAACTGCTCCTGAGCCGCATAGGCATAGCCGATACCATTGTGCAGTAGGGCAATATTCTCGTTGCCTTGCAGATCCTTCGATTTGAGCGCTTTTTGGAATTCGGCGATCGATTGGGTATACAGCCGTTTATCCAAAAAGAGAGTGCCGAGCTCGTAGTGCTCTTGGGCTGTCCCCTTTTCCTTCTTTAGTTTGTTTTGGAGTTTGCTCAGACGCGTCTCCACACGACGCGTGCGGAGCACCTGCCGGACCAGGAAGATAGTGACGACCGACAGCAGCCCAACCAGCAGCCCAAGATAGAGAATCGGAAACGTTCCATCACTCATAGTGCTCAACCCAGATATTCAGCCTCGAATATCAATGCTACATAATCCTTTTACAGCCTACACTACATCGATCACCCGGATTTCTTCCCATAGGATTCTGGGAGTGCAGAATCCAAGGAACGAGGTCTTCTGAACGCAGACGTGATGGATACACCCTTAAGGAACTAGCCAAAAATCATCAAACTGCGTTGGTCTTTCGTCCCAAATGCATAAGTAGCTCGGCATGATGAAAATCAGACCCTAAAAACCTGCATCGCTCGCAGCGCGGGCGATGCAGGTTTTTAAGGGCTTTAGTTTTAATTGCACCTACCGACTTAAAGAGCAAAACCCCCATGAAAAATCAGACTGTGCTGCTCTCATTGGGGTTTTAAGTCTTCTTCGGCGCAATTTTCTAATCGCGATTCAAGGCAATCAGCAAGCGCAGAATAAAGATAAACAGGTTGATGTACGTGAGGTACATCGATAGCGCTGCGGGCAGGTACTGCTCATCGCGATAAACCCGAGGCAGGATGTAGAAATCTACCACTGCTGCTCCGACAAACAGAAGGACGCCAGCCCCTGAAATGGCAAGCTCCAGCAAGGGGTTTGCGCCCATGCCAAAGAAAACTCCAAAGATGAGTTGCCCCACCATGACGACTAGCAGCGCAATAATCCCCAGACGGATGGTCTTCGTCAATGCCATGCCATCTTCGTCGGAAAGATTCGAGCCAATCTGCCGGGCGGCAACGAACGTTACGCCGCAACCGAGTGCCGCAATACCCAGGCTAGAAATACCAACTGCACCGATGGCCAGCAGAACCAGTCCGCTCAGGGTATAACCTGACAACAGGCTGTAGGTGGCGAGCAAAGGCAGCGCTGTACCGTTGTTCCCTTTTTCTGCAATGCCACGGGCAACAAAGAAAAGCACTAACTCTGCGACCAACGCGACCCAAAAGGTCGTCATGAAGATTTCTGGTCGCGTTTGGAGGACATTCAACCCCGCATAGGTACCAACGGCGGTTAGAATCAGTCCGCCACCCACATAGGGCAGAGCATTTTTAATGACGTTAGGCCCAACGAGGGATTGATTCTGCGCCTCGCGCATGGCCTGACGAAAGTTACTTGTGTTACTCATGCAATGATTCTCCGGCTATATATCCTGAATCTTATCGAACCTGAGTTCGTGAAACATCTTCCCTAAATGACATTATCTAAACTCTTTGGATGACTGGGCAGTCATAGGTTCTTGATTAGATTTTTAGGCCGCCAAGTCAGGTACATCAGCACGAGGAAAGGGGTGTAGCTTAGCCGCGATGAATTTAGCTAAAAGTAGCGGAGGCGGGCTTTTGGAAAAAAGCGCTTCAACGTGGTGTTGCAGAGCGAG
>JBCBSL010000178.1:0-11269 GCA_039819145.1 Cyanobacteria bacterium J06638_22 | reverse complement strand
TCGAAGTAACCTGGATATGACTCGACCTCTGTATTTTCCCTTACTCCCTTCAAAAATCAAAACGGATTGCTATATCAGGGAAAAATCGATCAACTCTTCACGCCCGAACTCGTGCAAGCCGTTGAGAAATTTCAATCTGAAAATATGACGGGACGATCCGATGGCATCGTTGGACCAATGACACTTTCTAAGATTGCAGAGCTTCACTCCTGAAGTCTTAACCAAGGACTTTATCGCTCTTTAAGATCTCCTGAAAGTACCCTCCAAGAAACCAACTGGAGTGGACGATAGCTACTCAGCCGGAACGATTAGATGTCTTTATACTTCACTTAGAGCCTATTTTATTTGGACGAGTGGGCGGTGATTGGATGGTTTGTGAAAGCTGGTTTACACCATTGACGAACGATTTGACGACCTATCCCTATGGCTCCGGGCGGCGGGTGGTGATGGGGAAACGCGGCGCGGTGGCAACTAGCCAACCCCTAGCGGCGACAGCGGGGATGGAAATGCTGCTAGCTGGGGGCAATGCGGTGGATGCGGCAGTGTCCATGGCGATCGCCCTCACGGTTGTCGAACCTACCTCCAATGGCATTGGCTCCGATGCCTTTGCGCTGGTGTGGGATGGGGCGTTGCACGGGCTGAACGCGTCTGGTAAAAGTCCCCAGGCTCTTCCTCTAGCAGCGTTTGAAGGGATGGAGCAGGTGCCAGAGTATGGCTGGTTGCCCGTTACCGTGTCGGGTGCCATTTCGGGATGGCGATCGCTCTCCGACCGCTGGGGTAAGCTCCCCTTCGAGCGCTTGTTTGAGCCAGCCATCCGATTTGCAGAAGAAGGCTATCCCGTGTCTCCGGAAACAGCGCGGGCATGGAAGCGGGCAGAATCAGCCTTCTTGCCGCTGCAAGGCAAAGTATTTGAGCCGTTCAAGTACGTTTTCTTTGCGGGCGATCGCGCGCCCAAAGCTGGGAACATCTGGCGTAGTCCTGCCCATGCGGCGACCCTGCGGGAATTGCAGGGAACCGGAGGCGAGAGCTTCTATACGGGGAAACTGGCCGAGCAAATCGCGCAATTTGCTGCCGACACGGGAGGCTACTTGATGCAGGACGACTATTCCATGCACCAGGCTGAGTGGGTAACGCCCATCAGCACCGATTACCGGGGGCTAACGGTGTGGGAGCTGCCACCGAACGGTCAGGGAATCGCCGCATTGATGGCGTTGAATATTCTTGAAGGGTTTGATCTGGCCACCTATCCCCGCGACTCTATCGAGAGTTTTCATTTACAGATTGAGGCTATGAAGCTGGCCTTTGCTGATGCCTATCGCAATGTGGCAGATTCTCGGTTCATGGAGGTGTCGGTCGAGCAACTGCTGGATAAGGACTATGCGGGCGATCGCCGTGCGCTCATTACCGATACCGCACTGCCCCTCGCTCAACCGGGCTTGCCCAAAAGCGGCACCGTCTATCTGGTCGCCGCCGATGGCGAGTTGATGGTGTCCTTGATTCAATCCAACTACGAGGGTTTTGGCAGTGGCGTACTGATTCCCGACACAGGCATTGCTCTGCACAATCGCGGGGCGGGCTTCGTGCTATCACCTGGGCATCCCAACCAGTATGCTCCAGCAAAGCGTCCCTTCCACACCATCATCCCCGGTTTCCTTACCCACGACGGGCAGCCCCTGGGGCCGTTTGGCGTTATGGGCGCCCCCATGCAACCCCAGGGACATGTGCAAATGGTGGTAAATATGATGGACTATGGCCTGAATCCCCAGGCTGCGCTGGATGCTCCTCGCTGGCGCTTCATCGAAGGCAATACCGTGTTTCTAGAGCAGGCGGTTCCTCGGTTTGTCGGCAATGGCTTGGCAGATCGGGGCCATGGGATCCAGGTAAAATCGGGGGGCGAGTTTTTTGGTAAGGGGCAACTGATCCTGCGCCATGGTGATGCTCTTGTCGCAGCGTCAGAACCCAGAGCTGATGGGCAGGCGATCGCCCTCTAAAGGATCCCCCTCCGACACAACGCAAGTACAAGAGACTTTTTATGCGGATAGAGGGTTAATCATCGGGTAAAGAGAATCAAGAACGCACTCCTCGCGCGCCATCATTTCTCCACCTCGGTTCCCAGCGTTTATTTCCAGCATTTCTTTCGCTCTCCCCCATCTTCCGTGCGGCTATAGCCCTATGCGCGTTAGTAGGTACGGATGTGCTTGACGCAGTTGCCACCGCTATAGGGTTCGCTCCATTCCATAGTTTTTTTGTGGATTACCATATTTCCCCCTACAAAGTGTCAATATAGAGTGAACTTCTACAAGTGGTGCGGGTACTCTACTGCTGCCTCTCCATGCCCTTTTCTGGCGTTATGAGCGATCGCCCCCCTGCCCCATCATCTCTACCGCTTCTGCAACGACTTCCCCGCAATCTACCGTTGCGCATTGTTTTCACAGTGCCAATGTTGTTGCAGTTAGTCGGCATTGTTGGGCTGGTAGGGTACCTATCGTTTCGGAATGGGCAAAAAGCGGTACAGGATCTGGCCTCCCAGTTGCGGGGAGAGCTGACGGCTCGCATCCAGCGTGAATTGCAGGGATATTTCAGCGCACCCCATGCTATCAATCGCCTCAATGCGACGGCCTTTACCTACGGCGACCTCGACATCGTAGGGGCAGAGCGGGGTGAAAATGTGCTGTTTCAGCAAATGCGGATTCATCCAACAATTGCTTTTGCCTACTGCGGCAGTGCGCAAAATGGCGAATTCTTTGGTGTTCTGCGTCAGCCTGATACGGGCCAACTCCAGCTTTCCTATGGCAATGCCTCCAACGACTTCTTGCGGGAAAACTATAGCCTGGATGTTCGCGGTAGTCGGATGCATCGCCTGAGCCAACTCGATCGCGTCTATGATGCCCGCACTCGCCCCTGGTTCAAGGCAGCGGTGGGTCGTGAACGTCCAGTTTGGACAGATGTCTACCTGGCCTTTTCAACCGGGTTGCCCAATGTGACGGCTAGTTTGCCCGTGTATGACGATGCTGGGCGCAATTTACTGGGTGTTTGTGCAACCGATGTGGTGCTCCCCGAAGAATTTCGAGCCTTCCTCAGCGATCTAGAGATTGGCGAGTCAGGGGAGGCATTTGTGGTCGATCGACGCGGCAATCTAATTTCCAGCTCCACCGATGAGGAACTAATGGTGGGCACAGACCCTGACAATCTACAGTTTCTCAAAGCGGTCGACAGTCGCAGCGAACTCATCCAAGACTCAGCGAGCCATCTAACCGAGCAGTTCGGCTCCTTCGATCAAATCCGTGAAGCCCATCAACTCGCATTTAATCTGGATGGCGATCGCAAATTTCTCGAAGTGCTCCCCTTTAGTGATGGCTTCGGGTTGGATTGGCTGATTGTCGTCGTTGTGCCCGAGTCCGACTTTACCGCCGAAATTCAGGCCAATACGCGCACCACGATTGCGTTGTGCCTGGTTGCCTTAGCGATCGCCGTAGCAATGGGGATTGCCCTAACACGCTGGGTCACCTCCCCCATCCTCCGCCTCAACGAGGCCGTCAAAACCATCGCTGCGGGCAACTGGCAAGGCACCATAGATTTGCAACGCTCCGACGAAGTAGGACAATTGGCCGATTCATTTAATCAAACCATCGCCCAACTCCACCAATCCTTCCAGCGGCTGGAGGTGCAGCGCAATGCCTTTTCGCGCTTTTTCCCGCCGGAATATCTGGCATTTCTCAATAAACCCAATGTTACCCAAGTCTCCCTGGGCGACCATATCAACCGGGAAATGGCCATCACATTTTCCGATATTCGCTCATTTACCAGCCTGAGTGAAAAGCTATCTCCCCAAGAAACCTTCGACTTTATCAATAGCTATCTGAAAAGCATTTCGCCCCCTGTGCGCGACCACAACGGTATCGTCGTGAAATTTTTGGGGGATGGCATGATGTCCGTTTTTCCGGATGGCGCCGATGCGGCGGTCAGTGCTTGCATCGCTCAACTGCACTGCCTCAAACGCTTCAACGAAACCCGCGTGCAGCAAGGCGAAGCCCCCATCACCGTCGGCTTTGGGATTCACATTGGCAATGTAATGGTGGGCATTGTTGGCGAGGAAAGCCGCCTACAAGCCGATGCCCTCTCCGATATTGTGAATCTCACAGCGCGTCTGGAAGGGCTAAGTAAGTACTATGGGGTGCCGCTGGTCATCTCGGAAGACGTGCTGAACAAATTGGAGCATCCCGAACAGTACCACACGCGCTTCCTCGATCGCGCCATCGTCAAAGGCCGCACCGAGGCGATCGCGGTTTATGAAGTGTTTGATATCGAACCAGAGGGCGATCGCCGCCTCAAGCAAGAAACCTTACCCATGTTTGAGAAAGCGCTAGAAGCCTACCGCGACGGTAACCCCCTCGAAGCCCGCGAATGGTTAGAGAGGGTGTTGGCCATCAACCCCAAAGACTCCACCGCCTTCCTCTACCTGCAGCGGGTTGCCATTCTCTACGAGCGAGGAGTTCCCAGAAATTGGGATGGCGTCTGGGCCTTTACTCAAAAGTAACCACCCATCGGATCCCAAGTCCGAGAACAACTCTCTAGTGTAGTTTCAGCGAAATGGTTGCTCAGAAAACATTTCGCTGAAACTACATCGTCCTTTTCATCTTCATCCAGCTTGAGCGCAACTCCTACACCTGAATGCAGGAGAAAACCAGAGAACCCTTAATTTTTGGTAGCGCGGGCACCGCCCGCGCTACCAAAAATTAAGGGTTTTAGCTGGGGTTTGATTTTTTGTCCTGTACTGAGCTCCTACACTTGATGGGAAAAGAGTGTGAAGAATCCATCGGATCCACAACTCCCCCTCCATAATGCAGACACAATGATCCGCAGCCTCGTCGTAGGCCTTTGTTACCAGGGAGACATAATGTATGTTGTCTAAGGCGATGACCGATCAACTCAACCACCAAATCAATCTGGAGATGTATTCATCCCACCTTTATCTCCAGATGAGTTCCTGGTGTGCCTACAAATCCCTAGACGGTTGCGCGACGTTTCTCCATCAACATGCCGATGAAGAAATGACCCATATGCAACGTCTTTTTGGTTACTTGCAGGAGACCGGAGCCTTTGCGATCGTAGGAGGAATGACGGCTCCACCCACTGAGTTTGGCTCTCTTACTGAGCTGTTTGAGCAAATCTATGAACATGAACAACTCGTCACCCAAAAGATCAATAACTTGGTGCATTTAGCCACAACCGAGCCGGATTATTCCACGCTGCAATTCTTACAGTGGTACATTGCCGAGCAGCATCAAGAAGAATTTCTCTTTAAGAGCATCCTCGACAAAATCAAGCTCATTGGCCTAGAAGGGCAAGGGGTCTTCTTTATCGATCAAGAAGTCGGCAAGTTAGCGGTTACCCAAGGCCAGGAAGCCACAACTATGACCGACGCCGCAGCTACGCCATAATTTAGCATTGCTGATTGATTTAGCTTTTTCTAGAACCCCTAAAAACTATAGTTTCTTAGGGGTTCCAAGGAGACTTGCGTATACCTCGCGCAAGACCAACTCATATCAAATCCGGTTGAAGGGCGCAAACAATATTTGCGCCCTTCAACCGGATTTGACACTATTTCTTGCTAATCGGCTCCGACACAGGGAGAGATGGAATTTCGCTAGCTTCCTTGCCAGCATTGGCAAGACCCTGCTCCATCGCTTCCACAAACTGCCCGACACGGTTGGGATCGATCGGCTGCTCGATTTTGCCCCGCCGCTTCAGCGAACTGGAGACAATCACACCGTCAGCCGCTTGAATGAGCTGTGGAATATTTTCCCAATTTGCTCCACTGCCAATAAACACAGGGGTGCCTTGGGCCGCGGCACTAGCGAGTTCTAGATCTTCTAGACTCGGGGGGCTACCTGTGGCCCAGCCGGAGAGAATAACACCATCGGCCAGCCCCCGTTGAATGGTTTCCTGCACAGCGGTTGTCAAATTCGGTGACCCCAAGGGACGGGCATGCTTGACCAGGACATCCGCAAGAATTTTCACATCACTGCCCAATTCTCGGCGATAGCGCATGAGCTGATGGGCTTGCCCCTCGATCAATCCCTGATCGGTAGCCATCACGCCGGTCAACACATTGACCCGAATGAATTTGGCGTTGATGCAGGAGGCGATCGCCATCGCACTCCGCGCATCATTCCGCAGCACGTTAATGCCAATGGGAATTGTCACCAAGTTCATTAACCGTTGGATCGTCAAAGTCATCGCACTGACGACAGCGGGATCAACATTGTCCTTTGGAAAAGGGGCATCAAAAAAGTTTTCGATAATCAAACCATGAACGCCACCCGAAGCCAAAGCAAGGGCTTCTTGCTCAGCACGATCGATTACGGTTTTCAAATTCCCTGCCCAACGAGGCGAAGTTGGGAGGGGTAATAGATGGACGACCCCGATAATTGGACGGTCTACATTAAATATCTGCTTCAGATCCACAGGTCTATCAGGTTAGCCTCGGCGCATACTCAAACTGGGCAACCCCCTCTGCAACGGGTGCAATAGGCTGCATTTATCCCTATCACTTTAGCAGGAACCTGACGCCCAATTCTTTCCGGTCTTGCTTAATCTGGAGATGAATTTGTATTAGAACGTTGCGCGTTGCAAGACTCGCCAGCACAAATCAGCACAAATTTTTCTTTGAAAATCATTCATTTGTCCGTAAACCAGTCAATCCTCCCCCCAATTCAAGGTCTGGACTGTCGATCCATCCCGGCTAAATCCTCAATACTTGCTGGCCGTCATACAAAAACCAGCCAATTTTGTATAGTTATGTAATAATCTTTTACAGATTCGCGATATGATTGAATCTTGCGGGTGAACGGGGCGATCGAAACTCTCATGCATACCAGCTAAGCTCTGAGCCTGTACAGTTCGTTTAGATACCAGAAGAGTGCTACGGATAGGTTTTGCCTTGAGGGCAGGCTCTCTGCGAATCACTCTGTTACGAGACTGTGGATGTTACTCCGAGCAAGCAATAAGTACATGAGGCGAATGACCAAAACGTTTTAACCCCAAATCTTTAATCTTTATAGTGCAGCGGTGCTTCAGCCGGTAAGCGGCCAGACGCCAAATCAGCGCAAACCATCATCGCGTTTGTTGGGCTGCTAACCAACCCCATCACCCTGCCATTCCCTTCATCCCATTTATGTAAGCGGTGCGCATCCGGATCCAAAGTTCCGAACGTTAACCAAAGTTTCAAAACATTTTCATGGCAGACAAACCAACGATCGCGATGTCCCATTTGGGCTGCGAGAAAAATCGTATCGACACAGAGCATATGCTGGGCTTGCTGGTGCAGGCAGGTTATTCTGTTGAATCCAGCGAGGAGCTCGCCGACTATGTCATTGTCAACACCTGTAGCTTCATCCAAGCCGCTCGAGAAGAGTCGGTGCGGACGTTGGTGGAGTTGGCAGAGGCGGAGAAGAAAATTGTGATTACAGGCTGCATGGCGCAGCATTTCCAGCAGCAGTTGTTGGACGAGATCCCAGAGGCCGTTGCTGTCGTTGGCACAGGAGATTATCAGAAGATTACTGAGGTGATTGAGCGAGCCGAGGCGGGTGAGCGCGTGAAGGAAATTTCCGCGACTCCCACCTTCATCGCCGATGAGCAGATGCCCCGCTATCGCACGACCACCGAAGGTGTTGCCTACCTGCGAGTGGCAGAGGGATGCGATTACCGTTGTGCGTTTTGCATCATTCCCCATCTGCGCGGTAACCAGCGATCGCGCTCCATTGAGTCCATCGTGGCCGAAGCGCATCAACTGGCAGCAGAAGGGGTGCAGGAGATCATTCTGATTTCCCAGATCACCACCAACTATGGACTAGATTTGTATGGCAAGCCCCAACTCGCCCAACTGTTGCGGGCACTGGGTGAGGTAGAGGTGCCCTGGATTCGGATGCACTATGCCTACCCCACCGGGCTGACACCGGAGGTGGTCGCAGCCATTCGCGAAACCCCCAATGTGTTGCCTTACATCGATTTGCCCCTGCAACATTCTCATCCGGAGGTGTTGCGGGCAATGAATCGCCCTTGGCAAGCGGAGGTTAACGATCGCATCCTCGATCGGATCCGCGAGGCGATTCCCGAATCGGTACTGCGCACAACCTTCATCGTGGGTTTTCCCGGTGAAACCGATGCGCAGTTCGATCACCTGGTTCAATTCGTGGAACGCCACGAATTCGACCATGTGGGTGTATTCACCTTCTCTCCTGAAGAGGAGACGCCTGCGTTTTCCTTGCCCAACCCACTGCCGCAGGCGGTGATGGATCAGCGACGCGATGCCCTCATGGCGGCGCAGCAACCCATTTCCTTCCGGCGTAATCACGCGGAAGTGGGCAAGGTAGTAGATGTCTTGGTTGAGCAAGAAAACCCAAGTACGGGGGTCAAGATCGGGCGATCGGCTCGATTTTCCCCAGATGTTGATGGTCTGGTCTATATCCAGGGCAATGTTCGCTTGGGAGCGATGGTACCCGTCCTCATTGAGGAGGCGGATCTATATGATTTGCATGGGCGGGTTGCCGATACGACGACACAATTACGAGGCGCGCTCAACCGTGTCTCTGCAGCAACCCGTTAAGGAGACAGAATGACTCTTTCGTTTACTAGCCTTGGCCTATCTGAAGGGTGTGTTCGACACCTCGAAAAGCTGGGGTTTGATACCCCAACACCAATCCAGGCACAGGCCGTTCCCCATTTGCTGTCTGGACGGGATGTAGTCGGACTCGCACAGACTGGCACGGGCAAAACCGCTGCGTTCGCGCTGCCCATTTTGGAGCAAGTGAACCTCAACAACTCGGCGGTGCAGGCCTTGGTTTTGACGCCCACCCGTGAACTGGCGATGCAGGTTTATCAGTCAATTCGTAACCTGAGTAGCGATCGCCGCTTTTGGGTTCAGGCGGTTTATGGTGGACAAGCCATCGACGGCCAAATCAAAAAACTACGGCGAGGCTCACAGGTTGTTGTGGGAACCCCTGGCCGGGTTCTCGACCTGCTGAGCCGGGGTGACCTGAAGCTCGACAACCTCAACTGGTTAGTGCTGGATGAAGCGGATGAAATGCTGAACATGGGCTTTATTCAAGATGTGGAGCGCATCTTGAGCCAGGCTCCTGCTGAGCGCCAAACCGCCTTCTTCTCCGCCACCATGGATCCCACCATTCGGGAACTGGCAGCTAAGTTCTTGCACTCCCCCGTGACCGTGCAGATCGAGCAGCCCAAAGCCGCTCCAACCCGCATCGACCAAGTGGCCTACATGGTGCCTCGGGGTTGGACCAAGGCTCGTGCCTTACAGCCCATCCTGGAGTTGGAAGATCCCGAATCAGCACTCATTTTTGTGCGGACACGGCGCACGGCAGCGGATCTCACTCGCCAACTCCAAGCCGCAGGCTACAGCGTGGACGAGTACCACGGTGACTTGAGCCAGGCTCAGCGTGAACGGCTATTGCTGCGCTTCCGGCAGCGCCAGGTGCGTTGGGTGGTGGCAACAGACATTGCGGCTCGGGGTCTGCATGTGGAAGATCTGAGCCATGTGGTGAACTATGACCTGCCGGATACGGTGGAAAGCTATGTCCACCGGATCGGACGGACGGGACGCGCTGGCAAACAAGGCCGAGCGATCGCCCTAATCCATCCCCTTGACAAGCGCAAGCTGCGGGAAATTGAGAACCATATCCGCCAAAAGCTGGAACCCGGCCAGGTTCCTACCCGAGCCCAGATCGAAGCGCGTCACCTGAAAAGCTTGCAGTCGCAGTTACGAGACGCTCTGGCGGGCGATCGCTTGGCCTCCTTTTTGCCCATTGCCACCGAGTTGGGTGAAGAGTACGACATGCGGGCGATCGCGGCAGCCGCACTGCAAATGGCCTATGACCAAACACGCCCAACCTGGATGCGATCTGAGAAAGTTTGGGTTGATGAGCCAAAGCACGAGAAGCCCAGACCACGGGGCAATCGTTCGGGTAAATCCAGACCCAACCGTCGTGGGTCTTCTTCAGAAGCCCCCCAGCACTTTGGCTCGCGCCGCCGTTAGGGATTCCTGACGACGCAATAGCCTCATAGATTGATTCAGGGAGTTGGCATGCTGACTCCCTGAATTTTTAGGATTGTGGATGAATCGAAGCTCTTTTTGAAAGGCACCCACATTGAAAGGCACCCACAGAGGACACAGAGAATACAGAGGGGTAATCTTAATCTGTGGGTGGCGTGTTTCTTTTGCTTTATTGCTTCGCGCTATTGGTATGTTCCAAACCCCGGTTTATTGAACGTTACCCAGCAGGATAGTCTCGTGTTATCTCCGCTCTCTCCCAGTGCAATGCGATCGCCCGACTTGCTGGCTCACTATCGGCAGCTGAGTCAACAGCCTTTGACCGTGGTGGATTTGGAAACCACGGGCTCTTTTCCCAATACGAGTCGGATAACTGAAATTGCGATCGTGCAGGGGACATTAGCAGATGGTATTACCCACCAGCAAAGCTGTTTGGTCAATCCGGAATGTCCTATTTCCGAAAAAATTGTGCAGGTGACGGGAATTACCAGTGCCATGGTCAGTCAGGCGGCTCCCGCCCGTGAGGTGCTACCTGAGTTTTGGTCCCCGTTGAATAGCGGCGTTCTCACGGCTCACAATCTCAGCTTTGACTATGGGTTTCTGGTGGCGGAGTTTCATCGGATGGACTGGGAATTCGCCCGCAGCCCAATGGAGCAGCTCTGTACGGTGCAGCTCTCCCGGTTGTTGCTGGCAGATTTGCCATCGCGCAGCTTACCCGCTTTGGTGCGGCACTTTCGCTTCCCGGTGGGGCGATCGCACCGAGCCGATGCCGATGCCTTGGCCTGCTGGCTGCTCGCCAATCATTTGCTCACCGAACTGTTGAACGAACCCGATGCGGCTCTGCTCAAACAGTTTGCTCGCCAGTGGATGCCCCTGAAAGAAGCCGCGCAGTTACTCGGGACGTCTATAACCAAGGGGCGATCGCGCTTAGCGGAAGCTGGCATTGCCTACCGTGAGGTCGGACGGGGCAGAAGCAAGACTCAGATGTATCGTCGGGGCGATATCGAACAGCTCATCGAACAACTGCCGGAAGACGGAACAGACGAGCCAACCCAGCTTTCTATTTTCTGAGCTGGTTAAAGTCGATTGGAATTAGCTCAGCGTCAGCGATTGAGTCCCACTTTCCTTGACGCAATTCGGTTTGATATCAAATCCGGTTGAAGAACCAAACTATCGTTTGCGCCCGCTGCAGTGCAGCGG
>JBCBSL010000177.1:0-11365 GCA_039819145.1 Cyanobacteria bacterium J06638_22 | reverse complement strand
CTGTTTCTTGCCAGGAATTGGCGATCGCCTCAACCGCCGAGATATCCAACCGATTTAGCGTATCAGCATCAAGAGAAATAGACGTTGTCATCAGAACCTTCTGTCGCGCAGACCTCACCACACTTTCCCTCTCTAGCCTAAATCACCATGGCTCGATTCCATCGTTGTTCTGCAAACCCCTAAAAGTCTCGCCGATCAAGAAATAGACAGGATTTTATTTGACAAGTTAAAGTGGTAGTGAGTATGAGTAAGTGCATCGAACCTACTCAACACCTCATTTAGTGGCATTCTCTAACTGCCGTCTTGAGGTCTATGTAGTTTGACACCGTTTCCAAGAATGTGACCTTGCTATGAACAGTGATGTGACCATACAGAAGCCTATTCGATCCTTAGAGGATGCGATCGACCGTTGCCAAACCCTAGGAATGCGGGTGAGTAAACAACGTCGATATATCCTGGAGTTGCTGTGGAAGGCCAAGGAGCACCTCTCAGCCCGCGACATCTACAATCGTCTCAATCAACTGGGCAAAGATATCGGTCACACCTCGGTTTACCAAAACCTGGAAGCCCTTTCAAACAATGGGGTTATTGAATGCATTGAACGGGCAGATGGGCGTTTGTATGGCAACATAAGTGATCCTCACAGCCATGTGAACTGCATCAACACGCAGCAAATTATGGATGTGCATGTGCAACTCCCGCCGGATCTGTTGCAGCAGATTGAAGATCAAACGGGCGTCAAGATTAGCCATTACACCATCGATTTTTACGGCTACCGTCCGGCAGAGAGCACTGACCTGTCTTGAGCTGCTTGAGTTCTAGCGGTGTGCAACAAAAATGAAATGGTTGTGTGTGGGCGTGCCGCGCTCCCACACACAACCATCTTTAACTAACGCGTCTGAGTACAGGAAGAGAAACAGAGACCCCTTGATTTTTGGGAGCGCGGGCGGTGCCCGCGCTCCCAAAAATCAGTAGTTTTAGCTGGGGTTTGATTGTTTGTCCCGTACTGAGCTAATGCGCATAACGTGATGGCCATCGTGTGACGGTGAGGCCAAGGTTTTTGATTCGATTTTAGAGGAATTCGCTAGTATCTACGGTAATTCTGGCAGGAACCAGGAGGCTAGCTGCCGTCCTGAGTCTTGCGGGTAGCCTGCCTGTTAAGCAATGACTACACACACAGGTATGGGGATCGAGCCGTAAGGAGAGGACATGCAAGATAAGGCAATGCATCAAACGCATGGGGAGTCTCAACACCAGCAGGAGTTGGGTTGGGTAATCAATGGTGCACAGTCTTCGGCGGCGGTGCGCCCGATTCAGTTGCCCCAGCTCGTTACTCCCCAGAAGCCGATCGCGACATCCCCGCCTGAGGTCAGTTCCCGCTTTCGTTACAAACCTCCGGCTCGTCCGAAACCTAGACCCAAGCCCGCGCCTGCGGAGGCGATCGCCCCACCCTCAAACTCATCTCCAGCAAGCGAACCATCAAAACCCTCGACGAAACGTGTCCGAATCGTTCGTCCCAAACGCTCAAAAGGATCTGGGTGGAAACTCTCGCTCCTGGCCATGATGGGGCTGGGGGTATCCGGGGGGTTAGGTCTCCTGTCTTTGATATGGCTCACAACTTTACCGCCCATGCCCCGCTGTGAGCGGGTTTCGGCTCTCTCTCCCAACACGGAACAACTCTATTGCGTCCGGGAAGTGGCGCGATCGGGGCAGGTAGCAGACCTCAAGGCAGCGGTTGAATTGGTGCAGGCATGGACGCCCAACCATCCCCTCTATGCCGAGTCGCAACAGGGCTTGACGCAATGGTCACGGATGCTGCTGGAAATTGCACGGCAACGCTACCAGGAAAGTGACTTGAAGGGGGCGCTGGAGGTCGCAGGGATTGTTCCTGAATCTAGCTCGCTGTATGAAGAGGCGCAGGTGGCGATCGCCGGATGGCAAGACGAATGGCAGCAGGGCGAAGATATTTACAACAAAGCGCAGGAAGCACTGGCAGATCAGGCCTGGCACATCGCCTCCGAGCAACTGCGCGCCTTGGGGCAACTGAAAGCCCCCTACTGGCGGGAACATCGGATGGCCATGCTGACTAATCAGATCTTTGCAGAGCGTAGTGCTTGGGGTGCCTTGCAAGAAGCGCGGCGGCTGGCTCGCACGAAAAATGCCGAGAACTTAGTCGCAGCTCTCACACAATTGGACACGATCGATCCCCAAACCCATGCTTGGGATGCGGCCAAAGCGGAACGGCAGGAGTGGAGCACAGCCCTGGCAGAGATCGCCTTGCAGCGTTGGCAGGGTGGGCAGACGGAAGAGGCGATCGCCCTGGCTCAACTGATCCCAACCAGCGACACGCTAGATGCCGAAGGGCAAAATCTCGTGCGTTACAGCCATGCCCAGCAGTTGGCTCAAAATAGCCAGGCAGAACAGTGGGAGCCAGCTCCCGCCCATCTCTGGCAACTGCGCGAGGCGATCGCCGCCCTCGAAGGCATTCCCCAAGACAGCCTGTTTTACGCGTCTGCCCAGGAACGCTTGACGGGGTGGCAAACCCAGCTAGCCGATGCCCAACACCTGCAACTGGCCAATGCGATCGCTTCCTTGGGGCAGCGTCCCGCTCTGGAGCTGGCGATTCACCAGGCAGCGCAAGTGGACAGCGAACGCCCCCGCCGCCAACAGGCGCAAACCCTGATCGCCCACTGGACACAGCAGATCGAACGGTTGCAGGACATGCCATTGCTCACCCTGGCACGCCAGCAAGCAGAAGGGGGCAGTATTGCGGACTTACGAACAGCGATCGCCCTCGCGCTGCGCATTGAGGCAAACGGCATCCTCCACAGCAACGCCCAGGATGATATCGGTGCCTGGAGTGACGAGATTGAGCGCATCGAAGACCAACCCATTCTGAACCAGGCACAGCAATATGCCGAGGACGGCAACTTACAGCGAGCCATCCAAGAAGCACGTGCAATTGAACAGGGGCGATCGCTCTACGCCGAAGCCCGCCAGCAAATCGACACCTGGCAAGCCACAATCGACCGGGCACGCATTGCCGAAGATCGTGAGATTTTGGACGAGGCCACCGCCCTCGCCAGCCAGGATAGCCTCACCCGCGCCATCGACCTGGCAGCACAAATTGGTAGCGATCGCCCCCTCTACGGCGAAGCGCGGAGTGCGATCGCCCAGTGGGAAGCCGAACGCGAAATGATTTGGGAGATGTGGGAAGCCCAGGAAGCCGCTCCTAGCTACGAGGATCCCGGCTACTACGATCCGGATTACAACGATCCGGGCTATAGCGATTCGGACGACGACGACTCAGGCTATAACGATTCGGGCTATGACGATTCGGATTACTACGACTCGGGCTATAGCGATTCGGGCTATGCGCCTGAGCCGAATTATTACGATGAGCCGGTGTATTAAGGCGATCACTCCCCACCCGCTTGCTAGTGCATTACGCTACGCTATCGGCATTTGCGATTGGGTTCAGGGTAAGGCAGGTGGATACTGAAATTATCGTCATTGGCAGTGGCATGGGTGGGCTATGTTGTGCAGCATTGCTAGCACAGTATGGCTTTGAGGTGGTGGTGTGCGAAAGTCACAGCATTCCCGGTGGAGCCGCCCATGGATTTGAGCGTCAGGGGTTTCGCTTCGATTCCGGGCCATCGCTCTATTCCGGCTTGTCCTACAGCCCTTCGCCCAACCCCCTGAAGCAGGTGTTGGATGCGATCGGTGCTGACCTGCCTTGCCTCACCTACGACACCTGGGGTTGCCTGCTACCCGAGGGGCGCTTCAACACCTCCGTGGGAGCCGACCAGTTTTGTGAGGTGCTAGCAACCCTGCGGGGAGCGGGAGCAGTGCGCGAATGGCGACAGTTGCAACGCAAGATGGAGCCCCTGAAAGATGCGGCGATCGCCCTCCCCACAGCAGCCATGCGGCTGGACTGGAGCGCTCCCCTCACCGTTGCCGCCTACGCGCCAGCTCTGCTCAAACATTTACCGAATGTCGCTCGCCTCACCGGAGCCTTTGCCCCGTTGTTGGACGGCGTTGTGTCCGATCCATTTTTACGCAACTGGCTGGATCTGCTGTGCTTCCTGCTCTCTGGCTTGCCCGCAGACAGCACTAGTGCCGCCGCTGTCTCCTTCATGTTTGCCGATTGGTATCGCCCCAATGTAGCGCTGGACTATCCCATCGGGGGGAGTGCGGCTTTGGTGAATGCCCTCGTCGACGGACTGACAAAGCAGAGGGGTTCTGTGTTGACGAACGCCCATGTTGAGGAAATTTTACTGGAAGGCGGACGGGCAACAGGGGTGCGGTTACGTAACGGGAAAACCCTGCAGGCACGACAAGCCGTGATTTCCAATGCCTCGATTTGGGACACCTTGCCGCTCCTACCCGACACACCCGCCGCCAACCGTTTTCGTCAGGCACGTCAAGCAATTCCCCCCTGCGACAGCTTCATGCATCTGCACCTGGGCATTGATGCCACCGACCTGCCTACCGATTTGCCCTGCCATTTCATCGTGGTGCGAGATTGGGACATGGGAATTGCGGCACCAGACAACGTTGTCCTCATTTCCATCCCCTCTATCCTCGATCGCACCCTAGCTCCTCCCGGCAAGCATGTCATTCATGTCTACACTCCCGGCAATGAACCCTTCGCACTGTGGGAAGGACTGGATCGCCGCAGCGATACCTATGCCGCATTGAAAGAGGCGCGATCGCACGTCATGTGGGAGGCATTGGAAGAGGTGATCCCCAATGTGCGATCGCGCTGCGAGGTCACCCTCGTTGGCACGCCCCTAACCCATGCCCGCTTCCTGAGGCGGCATCGGGGTTCCTATGGTCCAGCACTGCGGGCAGGCAAAGCGATGTTCCCCGGCAGTCGCACTCCCATTCCTGGGCTGTGGTGCTGTGGCGACTCAACGTTCCCCGGCATCGGCCTGCCCGCTGTTGCCGCCAGTGGAATGATCACGGCCAACACCCTAGCCTCACTCCAACAACATCGCGCCATGCTAGACCGCATTAGAGCCTAACGAAATTGGAGCCTGACGAAACTCGCGATCGCACATTACAGCCCTAAGCGCTTAGGGAAACCTGAATAATTTTTTGAAAGCCATGCACTGCGAGGCTTTCAAAAAATTATTCGTCCTCATCTCAATGTTTAAGGTTATAGCATCAGATGAGAATTCCTCAGGGCGATCGCCAACGGAGAAACCGATGCAGTCCAGTCAAAAACAAGTGACATTAGGAGACCTGTCCCTGGCCTACCGAGAGTGGGGGGCAGGGGAACCCGTTATCTTGCTGCATGGGCTGGCCGACCACGGATTGGTATGGCAGGAGCTGGCAGAAACCCTATCCAAACACTTTCATTGCTTCGCGCCAGATCTGCGGGGTCATGGCAACAGCGACAAGCCACCAGCGTCCGAATATGGGTCAAATGCGATCGCCCAGGATCTCGAAGCCTTTGCAACCACCTGCAACCTTTCCGCCGTGAATGTCGTCGCCCACTCTTGGGCGGCAAAAATTGCGCTGATTTGGGCACGGCAACAGCCCCATCGTCTAAAGCGTCTGATCCTGGTCGATCCCTTTTTTGTGAATCGGCTGCCTGGGCTATTTCGCCCCACCTTCCCGATCCTCTATCGCACTCTCCCCTTCTTGAAAGTGATGGGCCCTTTTGCCAACTACGCCACCGCCGAAGCCACCGCTCGCCTGCTGAAGCAATATCACGGCTGGAGTCCGTTGCAGCAGGCAGTCTTCCAGGAAGCCATGGAACCGAAAACAGAGGGTCGCTGGGGCAGCAAATTTGCGATCGCCGCCCGCAATGGCGTTTTTGCCGATATCCTGCAACAGCCCGGACTCACCGAACCGCTGCCCGTGCCCACCCTCTTGCTTTTGCCCGAAGCCGGACTCAACCGTATGGCATGGCAACTTCAGCCCTACCGCACCTATCTGCCACACCTAACAATCCAATCAATTCCGGGCAACCATTGGGCACACCTCGTTAGTCCAGAAGCTTGCAATCAGGCGATCGCCAACTTTTTGACCAACGCATCTACCCCCGTTGAAGCTCAAAAAGCAGAATGACAAAAAATTCCGTGTTGACACCGATGTGATTGCCACATTCTCCTGATGAAGAATCCAAAGCTGTGGTAGAACTATCAAGAATTCCTAAGTTATGCATCTAGAGGGGAATAATTGCCGTCCTGGAAGTCAGATCAAACCTTCACTAGGCGGGTTCTGATCCACCGGATGGATGGGACAGTTGGGCGATCGCCCACTTCCAAAGCACCTGTCATCTCAAAATCCCAGGCACAAAGGAATACGCAATCGTCTGAATGCATTCACAGACAATTTTTTCTCAAGCGTGTTGTATCACATCCACAAACGTTCACAGACAGTTAGGTCGCGAAAGCCGAGGAGGCAAGTTATGAAACGTTGGTCTCGCTGGAGTCAAAGGGTTGGCATCTCAGGGGTTGTAGCACTCACGACCCTGCTGGCATCTGTGACCCAAGCATTAGCTTTGACAAACGAACAAGTTGCAGATCGCTTACGCTCGGTTCCCGTGTTTGCCATCACAACCCCCGACGGTGTGCCATTGGTAAATCAAGTCGAAAACGAGGCTGGAGAAACCGTTGCAATCACAGATTTGTACATCAACTCCCAAGATGCGGAAGCATTTCTACAAGCGTTGCAGAGCAATAATCCTGAACTCGCTGCGCAAGTTGAAGTGCGTCCTCTATCTTTGGCTGATGTATTTACCGCCATCATTGGAGGCAGCGAAGAGGGAAACGTCCCTCGCTTCTCGCTGATCCCTTCCGAAGAGGAGGTAGTAGGTGCTGTGACGCTGATGCAAGCACAAGGGGAAGAAGTTCAGGAATTTGAAGGAGTCCCCCTCTACTATGCCGAGGCGAGTGGCAGCGACGGTGGCTATCTCACGATTACCGAAGGCGAGCAGCGTGTCATCCCTCTCTACTTCGAGCAAGACGGTCTTGAGAATCTGCTATCCGTGGTGTCAGAGAGCAACCCAGGCCTAGCCAATTCCATGGAAATCCAGGTTACAACCCTGGAAAGCTTGATTGGCATTCTGCTCAGCGAGGATAGCGATCCTGAGCTGAACAACATCTTCCTCGTTCCTATGGTCGATTCGTTGGAGTATATCGAGAGCCAGGGCGGTGGCGCTCCGGCAGCTCCAGCACCTGCAGCGGAGTAAGCGGAGCAACTTTCGCTCAACAGCTCGTGGCCCCCTCACTCTCATCACCGTTTTCGGCTGGCGATCGCCCCCCCTCTGGAGCCGAGCTCTGGCATTGGCGACAGACGGCTCGGGCAGCGGCGATCGCCGCCGATATCAATCCCTACGAAGTGGATTGGCTGTTGCAAGAGCTAGCCGGGTTAGATCGGCTGGCGCTGCAACTGGGTAGTTTTCGATCACAGGAGGCGATCGCTCTCAAGATGTCGTTGGCAGAACTAGAGCAGCTCTGGCAGCGGCGATTGCGCGATCGCCAACCGATTCAACATCTCGCGGGGCGTACACCCTGGCGAGATTTTTCATTACGGGTCAGTCCAGCGGTGTTGATTCCTCGTCCCGATACCGAGGAAATCATTGATCTGGCACTTGCCCTCACCACCGAGGCCGATCGCACAGGTCACTGGGCAGATCTGGGTACGGGCAGCGGCGCGATCGCCCTTGGCCTTGCCGCTGCCTTTCCCCCCGCCCACATTCATGCCGTCGATTGCAGCGACGAAGCTTTGGCGATCGCTCAGCAAAATGCTATGGAGAATGGGTTGGGCGATCGTATTCATTTCTCTCATGGCTCTTGGTTTGAGCCCCTGGAAGCGATCCGGGGTCAGATCCGAGGGGTGGTCTCCAACCCACCCTACATTCCCCATCAGCTTCTATCGACGTTGCAACCCGAAGTGGTACAGCATGAACCGACATTAGCCCTAGATGGCGGCGAAGATGGGCTGGATGCGCTTCGGCATCTGGTGGCAACAGCGCCAGCCTATCTGGAAGCAGGTGGCCTCTGGCTCGTAGAACTGATGGCTGGACAGGCCAAGGCCGTCACCCAACTCCTGAAAAACACTGGCCAGTACACGGCAATCCAGCCCCATCACGACCTATCTGGCAACGAACGCTTTGTTAGCGCACGATTACAAGACAAGATTTAGCTCTACTCAGACCATTACCTTATCCTGGCATAACCCGTTTTATCGGCGATGGAAAACAGAGTAGGCTCATATCAGGGCGAGTGATGCTTTTCGTAAAAACCAACTGTGTCAACCAGACGAACACGGCGCAAAGACGCTATTTACAATGGGATTGCCCTCTCTGCAGTGGGTATCATTTCGCTGCTGTTTGCAGGCATCCAGGGCAGTGAAGCCGCCCGCTTAGAAACCGATCGCATCACCACCCAAGGCATCGTCATCCGCAAGTTTCGCGACCATCGACAGCAAGACGAACCGAGCACGATGGTGCGACTCGTCGAGGTGCGATATCTCAACGACCTTTCTCCTGCAATCATCAATTCATGGCAAGCCGAGACATCTAGTTCTCCCTTCGATCGGTCATTTCATACAGAGGAAAACCTCGGGAGCGATCGCCCCTCCCCACCCCGCATGGCACGGGAGAGCGTCGATGCGATTTCCGACGAATACCAAACACTCACTATCGAAATTCTCTCTGCTTCCCTCTTCGATCGCCTCCAGGTTGGTGCGGTCGTGGATTTTTCCTACCGTCTCTCTGAACCAGAAACCGCGCGGCTCGCAGAAGAGGCATCGATCTGGCATCCGCCACTCTGGGAATATGGCGTGATGGGGGTCACCTTTGGTGGAGCCGCTTACTTTTTTCTCAAAGCCATCTTCATGCGGCGGGAAGCGGCACAGAGGGGGCGATCGTCCCGCATGACCAAACGATAAGTTGCAACATTTATCCCACCAGCAAATTCTCTTCGGGATAGCGCACCGAACTGGGCGTCGGCGTTCCGAGAAATGCCGTCATCAACACGAGAATGCCAATGCGGCCAATGTACATCGCCAGAATAATCACAAATTTCGCGGGGGTGGATAAAACAGCGGTGATCCCGGTAGATAGACCAACCGTCGCAAAGGCCGACACCGATTCAAACAGGGTGTCGATGAAGTCGATCGCCGGATCGGTGAAGGAAATCAGTGTCGTCACAATAATGACCGTTGCACCAGAACCAAAGACAACCCCTACAGCTTTGAGGACAAGGCTATAGGGAATGCGGCGCTGGTAACACAGTACTTCCTCTTTATTTTGCAAAACGGCTTTGGTGCAGGCATACAGGATGCGCACCGTGGTCGTCTTCACCCCACTCCCCGTCCCCCCAGGGCTGGCACCAATGAACATCAGCGCAATAGTGATGAATAAGCCCGCTGAGGTCATTTGCCCGTAGTCGATGGTGTTGAATCCAGCGGTGCGTGCCGTCACCGAAGCGAACCAGGCCACGAGAACCCGCGCAGGCAAGCTAAAGGACTCCAAGGTTTCCTCGTTATGGGATTCCACCAAAAAGGACGCAATGGTGCCAAAGATCAGCAAAAAGATCGTGGTGCTGACGACAACTTTGAAATTGAGCGGAAAAACATCGCGCTCGGTGCTGCCCGAGAAGCGATCGCGCAGCCAGAAAAAAGTTTCCATGATCACCTGGTAGCCAATGCCCCCCACAATAATCAGCAGCGACAAAATCAGATTCATGGGCAGCGACGTGGCATAGCGGATGAAGCTGTCGGGGAAAAGGCTAAACCCGGCGTTGTTGAAGGCACTGACGCTATGGAAAACCGCCAGCCAAATGGCCTCATCGAGGTCAAAGTCACGGGCAAATAGGGGGATCATCATGAATGCGCCCATCAGCTCAAAGATGAGCGTTACCGCGATGATGGACTTCACCAATTGCCCAGCCCCGGATAGCCCTTGCTTGTCGAGGGATTGTTGCACGGCAAGCTTGTCGCGTAGCCCTAAACGGCGTCCCAGGAGCAGTAACAGAAACGTGTTGGCGGTCATGTAGCCCAATCCCCCAATTTGTACCAGGAGCACAATCAGGAATTGGCCGAAAAATGAGAAGTAGGTGCCCGTGTCTTCCACAATCAACCCCGTCACACAAACGGCGGAGGTGGCGGTGAAAAACGAGGTCACAAAATTACCCCAAGAGCCATCGGCGATCGCAAACGGCAAGCTCAATAACAGAGTGCCAATGGCGATGACGGCCAAAAAGCCGAGGCAAATGGTACGGGGAACAGTCATGAATGGTAGGACTTTAAAACACTATGGCTAAACGCAGCGAGATCGGGTGAGAGGTAGAACATAGGATAAAAAATAACTGACATCAGGCAACCGACAAGGCTCAAGGCTGGCTCTATTGTAGGGTGAGCGATGACCACCCCTCCTTGAGAACCAAGCCCATATCAGCGGTTGATAGGCTTTTCTGCGATCGCAAAACCTGACATACTCGCAACTGAATCGTTTGGCCGCAAGCTTGCAGAGCCTCTGCAAACAACCTTAGTGAATCTACAGACAAACGCTCACAGTCCTACCCCAAACCCCTTATCAAGCATTAAAGCGCATCCATGCCCTCCACTCTCAACCGACGAATTCAGCAGTTTTACGATCGCTCCTCCAATCTTTGGGAAGAAATTTGGGGCGAGCATATGCATCACGGCTACTACGGTTCCGATGGTGCTGAGAAAAAAGAGCGACGACAAGCTCAAATTGACCTGATCGAAGCGGTGCTGCAATGGGCAAACATCACCCAGGCAACAGACATTTTGGATGTGGGGTGCGGCATTGGTGGCAGCTCCCTATATCTAGCGGAACAGTATGGGGCAACTGCCACGGGCATTACCCTCAGCCCCGTACAGGCCAACCGTGCCAGCGAGCGTGCCCAAGAAGCGAACATCGCCGCCACCTTCCAGGTCGCCGACGCCCTCCAGATGCCCTTTGCCGACAGCTCCTTCGACTTTGTTTGGTCGATGGAGAGCGGCGAACATATGCCCGATAAGGAGCAGTTTCTGCGGGAATGCGTGCGGGTCTTGAAACCCGGTGGCAAATTGCTGATGGTGACCTGGTGCCATCGTCCGACAACTCCCGAGACTCCGCTGACCGCCGCTGAGAACCAACTGCTCGCAAAAATCTACGACATCTACTGCTTGCCCTATGTGATTGCGCTGCCAGAGTATGAGGCGATCGCCCAAACTCTTCCTGTACAGAAACTTCGCATCGCCGACTGGTCAACAGCCGTCGCGCCCTTTTGGGATGAGGTCATCGACTCCGCCATCACCCCCGCAGCCATTCTGGGTCTGCTGCGATCGGGCTGGACTACCATCCGGGGTGCCTTTGCCATCCGCCTGATGCAGCAAG
>JBCBSL010000176.1:0-11371 GCA_039819145.1 Cyanobacteria bacterium J06638_22 | reverse complement strand
ATTTTGATAGGCCTTTATGGGGATATAAGGTTCGCCTCAACACCCCAATCTATTTCTTTTTTTAAACAATTCTTTTGCTTAAGATGCTGGAAAAGGGAGATTTTTAGACACAAATCTTCTCTTTCAGGCTCAGTACAGGACAAAACCCGACGAGCCGTGCTCTTTGACTGCGCTCAGGGAAAAGCTTAGCTGCGCTCATGGCACAAAGTGACTCGCTGGACATGCCCTTCTGCATTCAGGGCACAACCGACGAGCTGGCTGAGCGCAGTCGAAGCCAGCGGATATAGGCTCTTTGAGAAATTGCCTCAGCCTTCCACGACCGCTTTCAAATTTTGCAAGCCTGTTTCATAACTGCTGCCGATCATCGCATCCATCGCATAGCTGAGGTAGGTACTGACGGGTTGTTCCCAAAGCGGAAGCCCTTTGCGGGCGTCGAAGTCGAGCGACCAAACAACGCGGGTTTGCCCCGCTTCAGGTTGTAGCTCGAAAGTCGCATTGGCGTTGCCCTCGCCACCAAACTCCAGGTGGGTAACCAAATGACGAGGCGCGTCCAGCTCCATAATTTCCTGAGTTCCCGTTCCGACCTGGGGGTTTTCGCTGGCCCAGGTCATGAGTTGCCCAATACCCTTGCCCTCAACGCTCATCGAAGCATTGGGATCAATGTTGGCCCAGGGCGACCAGTTCTCCCAGGCATGAAAATCGCTGATCTGCGCAAAAACCGCTTCGGGTTCAGCATTAATTAAAATGTCGCGCTGCACATGGTTATGGCTGGGCAGCACAAAACCCAACCCAAAAACCAACACAACCAAGCCAAACAATGCCCCTACGATCGCCTTCAAACGAGCCATAATTCCCTCCTAGTAAGTGTTTCATCTCACAACAACTTCATCCGATTTTACTCACGACTCCCTGACAGGCGTTCAAATCTCAACATCCCCTTAATGTGGAACACCAGATACCAATCCTGGCGCTTAAAATGCGGGTAGAAAATTTGCGTGAGTCTCCAATGGGATGGTGGACGCGGTGCATCCCCTATCCCAGACAAACAAGAAACAACGTTGTTTCTCAGGAATAGGGGAATGGATACCGAAGCTTGGCAATTCTTTTTGGTGGGATGTGTGGGGGCGATCGCCCCAGAAATTGTGCGGCTCTACAACCTGCGCTTTCAGGCTAGGAGGCTGCGCTTGTCGTGGAATTATATTCTGGTTTCGATTTTCTTTGTATTGCTGGGGGGCTTTGTGGCGTGGATTTTGGAGCCAAGCAATAACTACACCGCCTTCTATAGCGGCATCAGCACACCCGTTTTGGTAACAACGGTCGCCAAAAACACCGGACAAGGAATCCCCACTCCAGACTACGGCGTCGAGCAACCCGCTGCGCAACCCGATGAGCCACTATCAAAAGGCGGTAACACGGGCTTCCCGACAGGAAATACTGGCTTTCCCTCTCCCGCATTCGGAAGACCTCAACAAAATAGGACTCAGCGGGTGAGTTGGCGCGACTTTTGGAATGCGCTGTAGTTTGGGACAACGCTCACAACGAAGTCCAAAAATCTAGAATCCAAAATCTAAAATCCAAAATTGCCATGAGTCGTGATGCCCTTGTTGTTGGGATCAACACCTACACCTACCTGCCTAGCTTGAATGCACCCGCTAGTGATGCCGAGGCGATCGCCCAGCACCTCGAAACTCACGGCAACTTTCAGGTAAAGCGGTTGCCGCAGTACACCGATGCGTTTCAAGGGAATGCCCAACGGGTTGCCAGCAACCGCGAGGTTTCTCTAGCGCAACTGCGGCAGGCGTTGGTTGATTTGTTCAAGCCTGGGAGCACGCAAGTGCCGGAAACGGCGTTGCTCTACTTTTCGGGGCATGGGATTCGCGACACGGTGGGCGTGGCGGAGGGCTATCTGGCCACCAGTGATGTGAATCCGCGACAGGAATTTTTTGGGCTGTCCTTACGCTGGCTGCGGCGATTACTGGCAGAGAGCGAGGTGCGGCAGCAGGTGATTTGGCTGGACTGCTGCTACAGTGGCGAGATTCTGAATATGGCGGAAGCCTATCCGGGGGAAGGGCGCGATCGCTGTTTCATTGCGGCTTCGCGGGACTTTGAGGTGGCCTACGAGGAGGTGGGTGGTGCCCGGAGTGTGATGATCGCAGCATTGCTGGAGGGCTTGAAACCAGGACGGTATGGCGATCGCCCCATCAACAACACCTTGCTGACGGACTATATCAACGAAGCCCTTAAAGGCACAAACCAGCGCTCTGTCTGCTACAACTCCGGGTCGCCCATTCTGCTGACTTCCCCCTGGGTTGATCAAACCCCCGTCATTCCCACCGGGGAATTGACGGACGACTGCCCCTACAAAGGACTCAGCTTTTTTGATTGCAACGATCATGACCCGCAGTATTTCTTTGGTCGGCAGAGTTTGGTGGATAAGCTGATCGATGAGGTGCGGCAGAGTAATTTTGTGGCGATCGTGGGGGCATCCGGCAGTGGCAAGTCCTCGGTGTTGCGGGCAGGGTTGCTGCACCAACTGAATCTGGGGCAACGGCTGCGGGGTAGCGAGAACTGGGATATTCGGCTGTTGCTCCCCGGAGAGCACCCGCTGCAAAACCTAGCGCAGGTGTTTGTGGATGAACGCGCTATCCGCACCGACCTGGATCGGCAGGATCAGTTGCAAAAAGCCGAACGCATGATTGCTGATGGTGCGGAGGGTTTGCGCCGTTGGGTGCAGGCATCGGGTAAGCCTCGCTTAGTGCTGGTGGTTGATCAGTTTGAAGAGGTCTTCACCCTCTGCCAGCAACCCACCGAGCGGGAACGGTTCTTTGCAATGTTGATGGAGGCACTGGAGGCATTGCCCACCCGGCTTTGCCTGGTGATTGCCATGCGAGCCGACTTTGTAGGCAAATGCTTCGAGCAAGCCTACAGCGGTTTGGCCGCGCAGGTGCAAGCCCATCTAGTGCCTGTCATCCCCATGACCCGCGACGAACTCACCGAAGCCATCTGCGAACCCGCCCGCCGCGCCCAGCTCACCCTCGAACCGGAACTGGTGCAGGTGCTGTTGCAGGATGTGGAGCGCGCCCCCGGTAAACTGCCCCTGCTGCAATACACCCTGACCGAACTGTGGAAACAGCGCCAGGACAACACCCTGCAACTCACCACCTATACTCGCCTGGGCGGCGTCACCGGAACCCTGGAACAACGCGCCGATGAAGTCTACTCCAGTCTCACCCCCGAGCAGCAAGCTACTGCCCGCCACATCTTTATCAACCTGACTCAACTGGGCGAAGGCACCGAAGACACACGCCGCCGCTGCCTTCAAAGCAGCCTGATCAACCCCCAACATTCCGCCCTCACAGTTGCCACGGTCGTGAAACGCCTCGCCGACGAAAACCTGGTGGTGACCAATGAGCTGGTGAGCAAAGCCAGTGGCGATCGCCAAGCCGTAGTCGATGTTGCTCATGAAGCCCTGATCCGTCATTGGAAGCAGTTGCGTAGGTGGTTAGATGAAAACCGCGATTTGATTCGTCAACAACGCAAGATTGAAACCGCCGCCGAAGAGTGGCAGACCAAGAACAAACCCAACGCTTATCTTCTCTCCGGTCGTTCCTTGAAAGATGCCAGAATCTTTCAGAAGCAATATATTAGTACTCTTCCGTTCTCCGAAACTGCAGCCAGTTTTATTAACCAGAGCCTAAAACAACGTCGCAGGAATCGTTTGGCTCTCATATCATTTAGTATCCTTGCACCTCTAGGTTTAGCTATTTACTCTGGAATTCAAATTGCTGAATATATGAGGCTTCGCCCACATTGGGATTTGGTTTATTCCTATGATGCTGAAACCAACAAGATCGATAGAGTCTCACTCATCAGAGCTTTGAGAACGATTAACCAAGCAGGGCGATCGCTTTCTGAAATTAGTCTGCCAGAATCCTCCCTCCACGACACCGACCTCAGTTCCGCCAAGCTCCGCGCTGCTGACCTCAGCAACGCCAACCTCAGCAACACCGACCTAAGCAATGCCGACCTCCGTGCTGCTGGCCTCCGCGCTGCTGATCTCCGTGCTGCTGACCTCCACGCTGCCAACCTCAGCAACGCCAACCTCAGCAACGCCAACCTCAGCAATGCCAACCTCAGCAATGCCAACCTCAGCAACATCGACCTCAGAAATACCAACCTCAGCAACGCCAGCTTCCTCAGGAACAACCTCAGCGCTGTCAATCTCAGCGATGCTGTTCTCATCGGAGGCAACTTCGGTGATGCCAACCTCAGTGCCGCTGTTCTCATCAACGCCAACCTCGGCCACGCCAACCTCGTCGACGCCAATCTCAGTGCCGCTGTTCTCATCAACGCCAACCTCGACCGCGCCTATCTCATCGACGCTGACCTCAGAAACGCCGACCTCAGCCGTGCCTATCTCATCGACGCTGACCTCGGAAACGCCAACCTCCGAAACGCTGACCTCAGAAATACCAACCTCAGCAACACCAATCTCAGCAACGCTGCCCTGGGTTCCGCTAACCTCAGCTCCACTAACCTTAGCTCTGCCGTGTTATTAGCGACAGATTTGCGAGAAGTTAGAAATTGGACTGTTGAGCAATTTTCGGGAGCGCTACTTTGTAATGTGGCATTGCCTAATGGTTTGGAGAAGATTAATCCTCACCGCGACTGCGATACTATCTCCCAAATTTTGATCAACAGAAGGTATCCTTATTTTGTTGGTTTTTTGGGGTTGCCAACAGAAGAACAAGTTCAGTACATCGTTGATGAGGCAATGGAAAGGGAATGGGATTTAGGACGAAGATGCAGATCTGCGACTTCTTTTCTTACTGAGTAAGTCCCCGTTGCAGGGCACAGAAGAAGTCGCAGATCTCGGGCAGTAGTATTCGCTCTAAACCTGAGCAATGATAAAACCGCTAGAATTCAAACAGAGTAGAGAATCACAAATGGAATCGACAAACACCCTAGATATTCAAGCACTCAAAGCCATTGTCAAAGAGAGTGTCCGCGAGGTCATGCGCGAAGAGTGGTTCAAGTTCTTCGAGATGCTCATTCCTTACGTGGATGACAACGAACAAGCCGACATCGAAGCCACGTTTAATCCGGCTGAATATGAAGGGGAAGAGTTTGTGGACATAACAGGCTGGTTTAGCGGTGAAGGTCAAGCTCAGTAAATCAATCCACAGATGTCTTATCAGCAATCCTAGTTCAAAAGGAAAACAGCCAAATCTTGCTTCGGAGTACCCCTATGCTTGTGACAAAAGAGGCGATTCAACAAGAAATTGAGCAGCTTGATCCAGCTCAGCTTGCTCAGCTTGCAGAGTATATTGCGTTTCTAAAGTTTCGCAGTCAATTTCAGCAAAAACTCACTGATTTAGAGAAATCTGCGGGTTTCTATCAAGAGTTTGCCGAAGCCGATCGCACTCTGGCAGAAGCAGGAGTGACTGATTACGCACATCACCTGGATCAAGAGGATCGGGTATGACCGTCAGGCGGGGAGATGTATGGCTAGCAAACCTCAATCCTACCCAAGGCTCAGAGCAAGCAGGAACTCGCCCAGTCATTGCATTTCAAGAAAATACTCTGTCTCGATTTACCACTACTGTTGTTACAATTCCCCTCACCAGTAACCTTCGTCGAGCAGCATTACCCACTTGCGTACAAATTTCACAGGGGGAAGGCGGCTTGGCGCAAGATTCTGTTGCTCTATGTCATCAGATTCGCGTTCTAGACAAAACTCGCTTGATCAAAAAGCTGGGCATACTCGATTCATCCACTCTTTCTGCCCTGGAAGCCACAGTGCTATTTACCCTCGGTTACTCCATCAGTTCGTTTTCTTGAAATCATTTCCTTAGGATCCTTGCAGGTGGGCTCAGATCTGCGACTTCTTTTCCCCTTGAGCCAGTCCCCGTTGCATGACACAGAAGAAGTCGCAGATCTTGGCGCTAAGCACAATCAAGCATCCTCAATCAACTCTCGTCGCATACAAACCCGATCGCCCATCGGTAGACCATGCTCTATTTCCGAATGGTAAATCGCTTGCAGGTCGGGGGGCAGCTCATCGGTCTCCAGAGCGCGGAAGCCCAGGCGGGTGTAGTAGGGAGATTCCAGGGAATGGAGCGGAAGGTGGTGAGGGTGAGGGCGGTGTAGCCCTGGCTCTGGGCGTAGTCGGCAACGGCAGCAATCAGGCGGCGACCCAGGCCGCGACGGCTGTGGTCGGGATGCACATCCAACTCCTGAAGATGAAGGCTATTGGTCAAGGGGCAGGCAATGGCGAGTCCCACGGGAGCATCGGCGGCATCTACTGCTACCCAGGTGAGGTAGTCGGGCTGGTGGGGGAACGAGCGCGTCGCATCATCGCCGCCCACGAGATGGACGTAGGCTGTTTGCCGAAACAACTCGGAAGCCGCTCGCTCGATGGCAGGCAGCAGCGGCAGATCAGCGGGGTGGGCGGGGCGGATGCGATAGGGTTCCATCGAGATGATATTGCCCCTATCCCAACCCTTCCACAATCACCGGATGGAAGAAGAACGCCACCCCGACCACCGCATAGGTCGCCAGCAGCAAAATTCCCTCAAACCAGTTCGATCGCCCATCGTTGCTAATGGAGTTTGCGATAAACACCGCCACCAGCACCGCTACCAGCTCAAACGGGTTGAAATTCAAATCCATGGGTTGTCCGAGATAAAGTCCGGCCAGCACCAGCACCGGGGCAACAAACAGCGCCACCTGCATCGTCGCGCCCATTGCTACCGACACCGACAGATCCATTTTATTTTTAACCGCCACACTCACCGCAGCGGCATTCTCGGCCGCGTTGCCAATAATCGGTAGCAAAATCACCCCGGTAAAGAGTTCCGTTAATCCCAATTGCGCCGTCGCTTCTTCCAGCGTGCCGACCAGCAGTTCCGATTCGATCGCCACAAACACCGTCGCCGTTAGCAGCACCGCTATCCACAACACCAGGTTGGGCTGATGTTCGTGCTCTCCCTCTCTTGTTGCCGTTTCCTCTTTTTCTGCGACGCCCGCATCGTAGAGGTAGCGGTGGGTTTTCATGGAAAACAGTAGCGTCGAGGCGTAGACCAGAATCAGAATGATGCCGACGAACAACGAAATTTTCTGGAGGGTGGGTTCGTCGATGCCATCGGAGGTGAAATTGACCGCCGCCGGAAGCAGCATCGCTACCACCGCTAGGTTCATGGCCGAGGCATTGGTGCGGGCGACCACCGTGACAAAACTCTGCTCTTTGTAGCGTAACCCGCCCAGGAACATGGACAGGCCCATCACCAGCAGCAAGTTGCAGACAATTGACCCGGTCAAACTTGCTTTCACCACGCCGATTAATCCCGCTCGCAAGGCCACTAGCGCAATGATCAGCTCTGCCGCGTTGCCAAAGGTGGCATTCAGCAAGCCGCCCAGGGTGGGGCCGACGACGACAGCGACTTCCTCGGTAGCTGTGCCAATCCAGGCAGCGAGCGGCAATACAGCCAGGCAGGCCAAGGCAAACTGCACCAAGGGATCCCATTCCAGATAATGCGCCGTGATGGATACGGGAACGAACAACAATAAGACGGCAAAGATGATGTTTTTAATAGACATGCGAGATTTGGATAAACGGGTCGGCTAGAAGGCTTGAGGTTGGCATAGCAAAATTATCTGTAGCAGCGCAGCATCTGCCCGATTCGACACCCAGAGTTTGACACCCGGAGTAGGACGACACCAAGAAGCAGGAACCATTACCTCTGCTATTTTGCCTGTAAAGGTTGGGAATGCATGGAAAAATTCGAGATTTTACTGAATTCGATAGAGCGATCGCCCCCTCAGTCCCCAGCTTGATCTAGGAGGGATTGATCTTTCTGTGCGGTGTGCGTAGAAAAATCAATCCTTCAAACACGTCCTCAGCCTTTAGGGATAATCTTTAATCTCCAAATACCCCAAAATAACGAATAACTGACATCCGAGAGAGTGCGGGATTGGGGAAGTTGGGTTAGGATCAGTCCCAAACGCTTTACAAAACGAAATACTGCACTCATTACCGAACTTATGGCTGTTATTTACCCCCGCAAATTTAAAAGCGCAATGGGTGCGATGAGCGCCCGCGACGTGCTGACCCAAGTGGTGCGCGATCGCGAGATCCACCACATCACCCTCAATCGCTACCGCTTTAGCGAACAGCGTAGTTGCAAAGACCTCACCGACCTGATCGAGCAACTGGATGGCAAGCCCGTCGAGCTGGTGCGCGACCTGTCTCGCCATGTGTCTGACGAAGCCCGCCATGCCATGTGGCTCACAGACTTGCTGGTGGATATCGGTTCCTCCGTTGGCACACCTCCTGGCTCCTCTTACATCGAAGAATTTGAGCGCCTGCTCGACCGGGAGCAAGCCACTCCAGAACAGGGCGATGACTTCATCATCTCCTCGATGGCGGCGATCAACGTCACCGAAAAGCGAGGCTGCGAGTATTTCTCCGCTCATATCCATGCCCTGAAGCAAGCGCCCCAAACCGAAGAGAACATCAAGATCCGCGAGACCATCGAGCGGATCCTCCCCGAAGAGGCGGGTCATGTCCGCTGGGGCACTCGTTTCCTAGCGAAAATGGCGGAGAAAAGTCTCGAGCACCGGGAAAAGGTGAATCAGGCCAAGGCCAAGTACGCGGCGATCGAACAAGCCGCCTTCGAGAGCGGCATGGACTTCACCGCCGGAGCCGAGCTGCGTCGTGTCAGCAGCCTGCTCGACATCGCCAACACCCTCCCCCTATGGCAGCGTCCCCAATACCTGGCCGAGCGCCTACCCCAATCCTTGCTGGCTCCCGACCTGCAAATGACTCGCATCGACGTCGCCCAGCGCGCATGGCAGCGGGATCCCCAAGCCTTCATGGAGCGCTTTGTACCCATGTTCCTCGGCGGCCTCAACCGTCAGCCCACCGCCCAGGGAGCAGAGAAGAAGGCGTAGGTTCCATCAATTGAACAGTTTGTAGAGCAGGCGTCCGGTTTGGGGGCCTGCTTTTTTTGTGAACCACAAAGGCACCAAGTCACAAAGGTAGACTGATGATTTATAGCTATTGAAGGGCGGATAGGTCCGTCATGCCCATGAAAATGGGCATCCATTCAGCGCCTATCGGTCAAAGCATCCGACCTGTCTGGATTCCCGCCTACGCGGGAATGACGACTGGGGAGAAAGTGTCCTAACTTGTGGGTCTATTGCGATAGGCGATCGCCACAAACTCCTCAACAAACCCCTCACCCCATCCACGATCACCATCGCCTCCCATCCCCAACCATCTGCGTCCATCCGCGTTCCCCATCCATCTCCACCCATCTGCGTCTATCTGCGTTCATCTGCGTTCCCACTACCCATGCCCCATCGCCCGATCTACCTCGACCACCACGCCACCACCCCCGTCGATGAGCGGGTGTTGGACGCCATGCTGCCATTTTTCCGGGAGCAGTTTGGCAACCCCTCCAGCACCATCCATGCCTACGGATGGGAGGCAGAAGCAGCGGTGAAGCAAGCGCGGGAAACCCTAGCCGCCGCCATCCATGCGGAACCCGAGGAGATCCTGTTCACCAGCGGCGCAACGGAAGCCAATAACCTGGCCATCAAGGGAGTGGCCGAAGCCTATTTGGCCCAAGGACGGCATCTGCTCACCGTCGCAACCGAGCACAGCGCCGTGCTCGATCCTTGTGAGTACCTAGAGAAGCTAGGGTTTGAAGTCACCCGCTTGCCCGTGCAGCCCGATGGCTTGGTCGACGTCGTGCAACTGGAGAAAGCAATTCGTCCAGACACGATTCTGGTGTCGGTGATGGCGGCGAACAACGAGATCGGCGTCATTCAACCGCTGGAGACGATTGGGGACATTTGTCACCAAAGGGGGACGCTGTTTCACACCGACGCGGCTCAGGCGATCGCCAAACTACCCCTCGATGTCCAGGCCATGCACATCGACCTGCTCTCCATAACGGCGCACAAGGTCTACGGCCCCAAGGGCATCGGAGCGCTGTACGTGCGGCGGCGCAACCCACGGGTGCAGCTTGCCGCCCAACTCCACGGCGGCGGCCAGGAGCGCGGATTGCGATCGGGGACGCTGTATGTGCCCCAGATTGTTGGCTTTGCCAAAGCTGTTGAGTTGGGCTTAGCGGAAATGGCGGCGGACACCGAGCGGTTGGGGCAATTGCGCGATCGCCTCTGGCATCTCCTCCAATCCGCTGGCGGCGTGCAGCTCAACGGCCACCCCACCCAGCGCCTCGCCAACAACCTCAACATCAGCATTGAAGGGGTAGACGGACAGGCGCTTTTGTTGAGTATTCAATCCGTCGTAGCCGTGTCCTCCGGTTCTGCATGCAGCTCCACCAAAATCGCGCCCTCCCATGTCCTCAAAGCCCTGGGGCACAGCGACGCGTTAGCCTATGCTTCCCTGCGATTTGGGTTGGGGCGGTTCACAACTGCCGAAGAAATCGAACAGGTCGGGGAACTGGTGAAGGGGGCGATCGCCACTCTCCGCAATGCTTAGAGGCTGGCATGAATTAGATGCCAATGTATAACCACACCAATGTTTCTAGCCTCTAGCCATTTGCTTAGGGTGCGTTATCGCTTATCCCTTAAGGCTTCTGCAATGAATTGATGACACGCCCTACAAGCGATAGAGAAATCGGATCTCTGTCCAGAGTATTGGTGGTTATCCATCGTTCTTTTTAACCATTGCCAGCAAGTTAGAGCTTGAATTCTTGTAAAGAATTTTAACGCGATCCGGATAAATAGTACAAAAGAACCAATATATTTCTAGGGTGCTAATTAGTCTTTTTGTACTATAAGCTAACATGTCTCGAACTATGCTAAACCTACTCAGTGCCCTCTATAAGCTGCTTCTGGAAAGTAATCAAGAGTCCGAAAAGCGTTCTCGTGAGCAAAAATCTAGAAGAAGTTAGTCAAACTCCAGAAAAGTGGCGAGCTAAAATCACCATGAATTGCCAGTTATGCACACTCAAGTGTTGGGGTAGATGACCTAGATGTTCTGAAATTAAGTTAGTGGCATCTACTTTGTAAGACACAACTTCAATAGGCTCTCCCAGTTCTTGAGTGTATCTTTAAGGGCTTTTAAATCTATCCAGTTTCCTAATGCTGAGGGAGCTGGTTTTTCTTTGAAACCAAAAAGCACTATGTGTTGATTTAAGGTCATAGATTCATGACGTAAAAATCCTGATCATCAGGCTCTGCCCAGTAAATGGCCTTAGCTGATCGACGAAGGAGTCAATGAATGTTTCATTATCCAGAAACTTCGTTGGAGTGGATAATCGCATTGGTCATTCTCGGGATCCTAATCCCAGTGCTCCGTTGTTTATATAAGAAACTCTTGGACACATCACAGAGTATG
>JBCBSL010000175.1:0-11384 GCA_039819145.1 Cyanobacteria bacterium J06638_22 | reverse complement strand
TACATAGCGATGATCCGTATCTTGGTGCGGCGATTGGCCTAATCGGCACTCCGTATCCGTGTTTTCAAACACGCTCTTAGCCCAAAGTGGTGCGTCTAAATTGTAAAGTCAATCGGTGCTGAATCCCCTGAAGCAGTTAGAGCTTTTTCGCACCCTAAGCTGCTTTCAAACGATCAGCCAAACCAGCAGATGAAACCCGTTCTGTTTTAACTACGAATAACTTCAATAGCTGGATGTAAAACCATAATGATGGCGCGGTCGTACGGTCGGCAGAAGAGAGCCATTATGTGCGGCCATATGATGAGCTTAGAGCGCCTAAGGTAGGTTTTCCTTCAGTGATTCCCGGGCTTCTCGTCGCGACCCCAAAATGAGCAGCCTATATCGATCTTGCCATTTGAATAGGACGATTGACATTGACAATATCCGTAGGATTGCTAAGATAAAGTTGTCGATGTAAACATTTGGTGATCATAGTCACTATATCGGAGACTTTAGCGATGGCAGAGCAGTATTCTACGGATCAAGTGCAACAGATTTTGGTGCAAGCCCTGGAGCGGAATCTTGGGGAAGAGGAAGGGTTCTCGCGATCGCAGCTAGAGGAAATGGCTACTGACCTTGGTATATCCTCCGAAGCCCTAGCTCGGGCAGAGCAATCGTACCAAGAACTACCAGCGGCGATTCCGCCCAGCTCAGAGCAGATGGAAAAGCGAAACGAGTTCCATCGACACCTGAGAACCTATGCTGTGGTTAATGGCTTTTTGCTAACGCTGAATATTATCCTCAGCGGTACTATCACCTGGGCAATCTATCCACTCCTAGGATGGGGAATGGGCTTACTCTTGCCCAAACAGTCTTCGCTCTGCACAAGGGACAAATAATAAACCCAATCGAAGTTTGCACATTAGAACTCATACTTTTCGCTGAGTACAGGACAAAAACTAGAGAACCCTTAATTTTGAGTCGCGCAGGCACTGCCTGCGCGACTCAAAATTAAGGGTTTCAGCAAGGGTTTAATTCTTTGACCTGCATGTAGGTTGCGCTCATGCCACCAGCGGTTTTCAGTTAGATTACACTAGTTTTTGTAAGCTTTACACGCTTAGGGTTTGAAGGCGTAGCTTCACTCTGTCTGGAAAAGCAAAAAGTCTGTATCCTTTAGGTTCGCGATCCCTAGATATCGCACAATCATCAACATTCCTGATTAACCAAATAGTGATTTCTCAAAATGAGAGTGTTGACTCTCAGAGTTTGGTCTGAAGTGAGACCATGCTACTTTTGGGCACTCTGACAGTAATTGAGAATGTGTTTCCCTGTGGCTTGAGACGAGTTTTTAGAATGAATAATGCGACTGTGAATATTCCCTATATTCCTGGCTATACCATCATTGAGTCAATTTCTGTAGGGAGTAGGACTAATGTATATCGAGCCTTAGATGGAGAGCAGCAACCAGTCGTCATTAAGGTATTGCGCCACAACCATCCTAATCTGGCAGAATTGGTTCGTTTTCGCAATCAGTTTACGATCGCCCACTCCCTCAACCATTCTGCGATCGCCCGTCCCCTCTCCCTAGAGCGCTGCGGCAATGGGTATGCTCTGGTGATGCCCGACGAGGGATATGTCGCGCTTTCGGCCTACTGGCAACAATACGAGCGCACGAATGTTAGCCAAACGACTCGTATTTTGGCTGTGCTGGCGATCGCCATCCAGCTCGCAGACGCGCTGCATTACCTAGCTGAGCAGCGGATTATCCACAAAGACATCAACCCAGCCAATATTCTGATTCACCCAGAGACGGGGCAGGTGCGCCTAGACAATTTCAGTCTTGCCACGCGCCTTCCCAAAGAACATCAGCAACTCTCTAGCCCCAGGATTCTTGAAGGGACGCTCGCTTATATCTCTCCCGAACAAACCGGACGGATGAATCGAGGCATCGACTATCGCGCCGACTTTTACTCGCTCGGTGCTACGCTCTTTGAGCTGCTGACTGGGAATTTGCCCTTTGCAACAAACGAGCCGATTGCCCTTGTGCATTGCCATATCTCGCACCCTGCGGAATTTTCCGAAGCGCAGCAAGGGCCGATCCCAGAAACATTGCGAGCGATCGTCCTAAAACTCATGGCGAAGAATGCTGAAGACCGCTATCAGAGTGCCTTAGGACTCAAGCAGGATCTAGAGCAATGCCGACAACAGTGGGAGGCCACGGGGTGGATTGCGGCCTTTGAGTTGGGTCAGCGGGATGTGTGCGATCGCTTCCTCATTCCCGAAAAGCTCTATGGGCGAGAGCAGGAGGTCCAGGCATTGTTAACGGCTTTCGAGCGCGTTACCGCAGGGCAGACTGAACTCGTCTTGATAGCGGGCGGCTCAGGGATTGGGAAAACAGCAGTGGTCAATGAGGTGCATAAACCCATTACCCGCCAGCATGGCTACTTTATTCGAGGTAAGTTTGACCAGCTCAACCGTAATCTTCCTTTCTTAGCCTTTGCTCAAGCACTACAAGATTTGATGGGACAACTCCTCTCAGAATCAGATACACACTTGGCTAAGTGGCGGTCTCAAATCCTTTCTGCTGTTGGAGAAAACGGTCAAGTGCTGATTGATATGGTGCCAGCATTGGAGCGTGTGATTGGCAAACAGCCTGTGGCATTGGAACTATCAGGAATAGCCGCACAGAAACGCTTCAACCGCTTGTTTCAACGGCTCATTGCGGTATTTGCAACCGCTGATCATCCGCTTGTGATGTTTTTAGACGACCTGCAGTGGGCAGATTCGGCCTCGCTACAACTCCTCAAGTCGCTCATGGGACATGAAGGGTATTTCCTTTTGATTGGAGCCTATCGAGATAACGAGGTTTTGCCGACACATCCCTTACACTTAGTCACAGCCGAGTTGCAGACATGTGGAAAAGCTGTTGATATTCTGGTGCTTGAACCGCTCAACTTTCTCGATATAAATCAGCTTGTTGTTGAAACATTACAGTGCTCTATCGAGCGATCGCACCCCCTAGCTGAACTCATTAATCATAAAACTCAAGGGAACCCATTCTTTATTACCCGGCTTCTCAGAACGCTGCATGAGGATGGATTTATTTATTTCGATCGCTGGCAGGGAGCTTGGCACTATGATATGTCTCAGTTGAATGCCCCTTATATAACTGATGATGTGGTGGAATTTATCGCTCAGCAGTTACAACAGTTACCCCCTCAGACTCAGCGAGCTCTAAAGTTGGCCGCTTGCTTAGGTAGTCAGTTTGATTTAGCAGTTTTGTCGCTCATTTCCGAACAATCAGAAACAACCATAGCAAAAGCACTGTGGCCAGCCTTACAAGAAGAGTTCATCTTGCCTGTTAGTGAAACCTATAAGGTGTTTCAAGATGTTGATTCGACGATACAAACGGATGCCATTTCAGTTCCCTACAAGTTTCTGCATGATCGCATTCAGCAAGCCGCTTATAGCTTAATTCCTGATGTTGAGAAACCCGAAACGCATTTGAGAATTGGGCGATTGATGCTGGCTCGATTTTCTGAGCCTAAAATTGAGCAATGCTTATTTGAAATTGCTAACAATATGAGTTGGGGAGCATCATTAATTACGAATCCTAAAGAGCAATATCAGCTTTGCCAGCTACTGTTGAGAGCTGTTCACAAAGCTAGAGCAACAACAGCCTATGCCATTGCTACTCAATATTGCCAGACTGGGATTGATATGCTCGAACCGCAGGCTTGGACTAATCAGCGATCGCTGATTCAAGAATTTTATGAAGTAGGTGCAGAGGTTACCTACTTAAACAGCGATTTTGAACAGTCTGACGCGCTGATAACGATTGCCTTGGGAAAGAGTCATACGGTTCTAGAAAAAATTGCAAGCTATAGGATCAGAATTTTAGCCCTTATTATCCAAAACAAAACCGCAGAGGCTTTACAAACAGGATTCGAAATTTTATCTGAATTGAATATAAGGTTCCCATCAAATCCTAGTCTCGCTACAATCCTGCTGGGATTTCTGAAGACTAAACTGATATTAGGAAGACGCTCGGTTCACTCGTTAGAGGACTCTAGGATCATGGAAGATTCTTTAGCCAAAGCGAGAAGTGCTGTTATCAAGGCCATCCTCCCTGCTGCCTACATTAGTGCCCCAAGCCACTACCCAGGACTCATCTTTAAACAGATTGAACTGCTTCTGAAGTATGGGAATAATGATGCGGCACCCTCAGCGTATGCTTCCTACGGCCTGATCTTAAGTAGCGCTGTCGGAGATATTGAGACAGGTTACCAGTTTGGAGAGCTTGCTCTCAAAATTATGGAAAATCCCGCTATCAAACAGAGGGTTGAGGCGGGTGTCATTTTTACGACCTACGCATTAATTCGACCTTGGAAACATCATCTCAAGGAGAGTCATTCTGCCTTATGTGAGAACTATCATCGGGCGCTCGAAACGGGAGAAAACGAATATGCGGCATGGTCAATTTTTACCTATTTGCGAAATGCGAGATCTGTAGGCATGGAACTCCGGGAAAATGCAAGGCAGCATGTTCTTTATATAAAAGCGTTGGAACCGACGCAAAAGAGTGCTGTGCTTGACTATGCCTACCCGAGCTATCGATTCACGCTCAAGTTGTTGGATCAAAAGGAGGTTCTGGCAGACCTTGACCAGCAAGGGCTGGATCATAACGGTTTGATGGCCTCTTTGGTAGAGGCAGATGACCGCTCAGGGTTGTGTGCGATTTACCTGTATGACCTTATGCTCGCTTACTGGTTGTACGACTTTGAGGGTGCCCTAGAAGCCCTGGCACAGTGCCAACGTTATCTGGATAGCATCACTGGCTTTTACGAGGTTCAACAATGTTGGTGGTTTGCGACGCTTACATGGTTGGCCGTCGATCCTCACGATGGTGAACGGGTGGCTAATCGGCAGCACCGACTGAAGCAAATTCGGAAGGGGCGAAAAAAGCTCGAGACATGGGCACGCCATGCACCAATGAATGCCCAACATAAGTTCCACCTTGTTGAAGCTGAACGGCATCGCGTCCTAGGTCAGCACGCGATCGCCGCTGACTTTTATGACCAGGCAATCCGTGGAGCCAAGGACAACGGATACATTCAAGAAGAGGCGCTGGCAAATGAACTCGCGGCAAGATTTTACGTGGAGTGGGGCAAGGAAAAAGCTGCCGCTGGTTATATGCAAGCGGCCTACTATTGCTATACGCATTGGGGCGCTACCGCCAAAACGGCTGATTTAGAAAAGCGTTATCCTCAGCTACTCCAGCCGATCCTCCAGCAAGCCGTACTGAATCCGTTAGAAACGCTGGAACTTGTTGCTGGGCCTCAGCTCTCTATTCATGGGGCTGAACCTATCAGTCGAACCTCCGGGGCTCACTTCAACAACGTACTTGATCTTGCTGCTGTGCTCAAAGCGTCACAGGCTTTATTGGAGCCCGTCCAGATCGAAGAACTCCTGCATCAACTCACCCAAATTATTCTGCAAAATTCGGGTGGCGATCGCTGTGTTTTGATCCTCCCCGACAAAGATGAAGTATGGCAGATAAGAGCGATCGCCACCCCCAAAGCGATTGAGCTTTGCACCGTACCGCTTGAGGCTAACCCCGATGTTCCAGTCAAACTGATTCAATATGTCAAAAACACGCAAGACGTTGTGGTGGTGGATAACCTCAAGACCAACTTGCCTGTTATTGATGAGTACTTGGCTCAACACCAGCCTAAAAGCTTGCTATGCCTACCCGTACTCAACCAAGAACGTTTGATGGGCATTTTGCAGCTAAGCCACCAATCTGTCCGCGGGCTATTTTCCTATGACCGCATCCTTACCCTCAATTTTCTTTGCACCCAAGCGGCGATCGCCCTTGAGAAGGCGTATCTCTATCACACGTTAGAAACCTATTCCCAAACCCTCGAAGCTCGAGTCGAAAAACGTACCACAGCGCTCCAAAACCAGAAAGAACGGCTCCAACTTGCCCTCAGTGCCGCGAATCAAGGCTTTTTTGACGTTGATATGCGAACGGGGGAAGCGGTTGTCAGCCCTGAATATGCATTGATGTTAGGGTATGACCCAGCAACGTTTCATGAAACGGATGTAACGTGGCGGGCTCGTTTGCATCCCGATGATTGTGAATCCACTAGCCAAGCCTTCCGAGCCTATGCAGCAGGCCAAACAGCTCAGTATAAAGCTGAATTTCGTCAACGAACGCAGCAGGGCACTTGGAAATGGATTCTTGCAATGGGAAAGTTTATTGCATGGGATGAGACTGGGCGACCGACCCGTCTGCTGGGTACCCATACCGATATTGACGATCGCAAATTTGCCGAAGTTCAGTTAGAAGCGCAAAACAGGCTCCTGGCAAAAATTGCCCAGGGTCATCCCTTAGCCGATATCCTCGGCTGTCTCATTGATACGGTTGAACGGAACATGAATGGAGTGCTCTGTTCAGTTTTGTTACTTGATAAAGAGAAGCGCCTCCGGGGCTGTGCGGCACCGAGCTTACCGGAGCCCTACAGTCAGGCGCTGGATGGCACGTTGATTGGTGAAGGTGTAGGTTCGTGTGGGACAGCAGCCTTTCGCAACGAAGTCGTGATTGTGGCTGACATTGCGACCGATTCCCTCTGGTGTCCCTATGCAGATTTGGCTTTGAGCTACGGGCTAAAAGCTTGCTGGTCTAGCCCAATTACCGCCGGTGGGGGAGAGGTTCTGGGCACCTTTGCCATGTATTACAAGGAGGTGCGATCGCCCCAACCCCATGAATTAAACGTCATTACACAAATGGCGCGGATTGCCGGGATTGCCATCGAACGCCAACGGGCAGAAGCAGAGCTACGCCGAAGTGAAGCAACGCTACTGAGGGCACAGAAGGTGGCTCATGTGGGCAACTGGGAGTTTGATGTTGCCAGTCAGACTATCACCTGGTCACCAGAGATGTTTCGCATTTATGGCTTAGAACCGGCACCCTCAGCTCCTTCTTTCTCAGAGTATCTGCAACTGCTCCCAGTCAAGGAGCGCGCGCGCTTACAACAATACATTGAGCAGGCCATTACGGAAGGAACGCCCTACACCATTGAGTGCAGTCGGGTTCAACCGGATGGAACGCCCTGTCATTACGAATGCCGGGCAGAAGTAGAGCGGAATAAGCAAGGCCAGGTCGTCCGGTTGTTTGGCACGACCCTGGATGTTACTGCTCGCAAACAAACCGAGCTAATTCTGCAAAATCTAATTGCGGGGACAGCCACAATCACCAGCCAGGATTTCTTTCCCGCACTTGTGCAACACATTGCCCAGGCGCTCGATATCTCCCATGCCATTGTCACTGAGATACAGGGAGATCAGCTGCAAACCTTAGCCTTCTGGAGTAATGGGTGTTTGATGCCGCCTCATGTTTACCCATTGGCCCTGACTCCCTGTGAGCAAGCATTCCTAGCGGGAGAATTTTATTGTGATAGCAACGTGCAGCAGATGTTTCCCGAGGATACAGACTTGGTCACATTGAACGCCGATAGCTATATGGGCATTGCCTTGCTAAATACTCAGGGAGAGCCCATTGGGCATCTGTGTATCCTGCACCCAAAACCAATTGCTAATGCCCAAAAGGCTAGGCAGATTTTGCGGATTTTTGGTGCACGGGCGGCGGCTGAGCTTGAGCGTCAACAGGCGGAAGTCGTAATTAGGCAGCAATCTGCAGCTATTGAGGCCGCAATCGATGGAATTGGCATTTTAAGGGGGGATACCTATCTTTATGTGAACCAGGCTCATGTCGAACTTCTCGGCTATGGGCAGGCTAGCGAGCTTGTAGGTAAAACCTGGAGACTGATGTATTCTCCCGATGAAGTCAAACGATTTGAGCAGGAGGTTTTGCCTATACTGGAACGCGATCGCGCCTGGCAGGGCGAAGCTACCGCTACCCGCAAAGATGGATCGACCTTTGCCCAAAGTGTATCCCTCAGCTTGACCGAGGACGGATTGTTGATTTGTGTTTGCCAAGACATTAGCGATCGCAAACAAGCGGAAGAACTCATCACCCACAACGCGTTGCATGATCCACTAACTGATTTGCCCAACCGGACCCTGCTGTTGGAGCGGCTGGATCTCGCCATCCAACGTGCCAAGCGGACAGAGAACTATCGTTATGGAGTTTTGTTTCTTGACCTCGATCGCTTTAAAGTCATCAACGATAGCTTGGGGCATGTGGTGGGCGATAAACTCCTGGTGGCGATCGCCCAGCGATTGAAAGTTCATCTGCGAGAGATGGACCTGGTTGCGCGGTTGGGGGGAGATGAGTTCTTGATTCTGCTTGAAGATATCAGCGGTATCGAAGAAGTTGCTCAAATTGCTGAGCGCATTCTGGCCGACTGCCAAACGCCGCTGACTATCGACAACCACCAAATCTTCACCAGCATGAGCATTGGCATTGTCCTTGGCAAAGATAGGTATCAGCAAGCCACCGACTTGATTCGTGATACCGATATCGCGATGTATCGAGCGAAGATCCACGCAAGCAATTCCTACAAGTTTTTCGATACAGCGATGCATACCGAAGCACTGCATCGATTAACGCTGGAAACCGACCTCCGACAAGTCCTCGATCAGGAAGCGCTCACCATCCTCTATCAACCGATCGTTGACCTATCGAATCAGCGGCTCATCGGTGTTGAAGCCTTAGTTCGCTGGGAGCATCCGACGCGAGGGCTAATTACCCCTGACGAATTCATCCCTGTTGCAGAAGAAACCGGGTTAATTTCTCAAATTGATAGCTGGGTTCTCCGTCAAGCCTGCCAACAACTAGCGAACTGGCAACACCAGTTCGCCAATGACACGGCTCTCCGGGTGAGCGTAAATCTTTCTGCCCAGGATTTACACAAAACCAACTTGATCGCGGAAATTGATCAGCTTTTGGCAAAGACAAGTCTACGGGGACATGAAATTACCCTTGAAATTACCGAAAGTATGCTGATTCAGGATATTGATGCCATTATCAGCCTGTTGGTCGAGCTAACGTCTCGGCAAATTCAAATTAGTATCGACGACTTTGGTACAGGCTATTCCTCGCTCAACTATCTCCATCGTTTGCCAGTCCATAGTCTGAAGATTGATCGCTCGTTTGTCAGTCAGATGCAGTCGGAGAGCCGTAACCACCAGGTCGTGAATACGATCATTACTTTAAGTCAGCAGCTAGGACTGATGGCGATCGCCGAGGGAATTGAGACCCCTGAACAGTTGGAACAGTTGCAACAGCTCGGGTGTCAGTGGGGGCAGGGATACCTCTTCTCTGAACCCTTGTCTGCTCACGAAATTGAAGCGCGGTTTTTCCAAGGCAAAGATACTCCAAGGCTGTGATTCGCTATGGGGATTACCCTGGGGATTACCCAGCGTTCGGTTGCACGAAAACAATACGGGGTTAGGCACATCTTGAGGTTGATTTGGTGGGCGATCGCCCCACTTTTTCGCAGGAGGCTGGCTCATAATCAAGACAGCCGATCGCATCTTCTGACATGACTTTGCAGGGATGAACCGTACATTTCAAACGATAGTCTCCGGTGAAGAAGTCACATCGACTACAGGGGATTTGATGCAGTCGCTTGAGTCGTGCCATGCTGTCGCGCATAGCAAAACAAACCGATAGGAAAAAGCCTACCAACATGACCCAAATCAACACTGGACACAGCAAAGCGATTGGCAAGTCAGGCATGATGAGTGAAGGGGGATAGGTTTGGTGGGGCGATACTGGATCACGATGAGACTTAGAGTAATCCATGAAAAAAGTTATCCGTTTAGCCCTCATCCCCCAGCCCCTTCTCCCAAAATGGGCGAAGGGGAGCCGGATTCAAAGTCCCTCTCCCGCTCTGGGAGAGGGATTTAGGGTGAGGGCTTACAGGGGATGCTTTATTAGTTGGACGACTCTTAGGCCGCAATCACAAGAATTAAGGTCGCAATCAAGAGCGCGACTGATGCTGTGGGAACCGCAAAGATGACCTTGCGGTAAACCGATGCACTGCGATCGATAACAACGGGTACAGGCGATCGAAGCTGCCCCAAAGCCCGCAGTTGGCTGAGGTGATATTGGTCGTAGCGAGCCATCCGTGCAAATGGCAGCTCTCCCTGCGATCGCTGCGGCAGAATGCGGCGCTGCTGATAGGGAATCGTTGTATCGCCAAACTGGCTGAGGTATTCCTCGGTGTTCAGTAGCTCATCAACAAATCCTTGCAGCCCTTTCGTTGCCAAGACAATCGACCAAGAAAGCGTTTCGCGGTTGTTGTACACCTGGCGACCCAGGATGCGCTGAACACACATTTCAACAAACCGATAGTTGCTGTTCGTTTCGTAGTTCAATCGCCGAAACGAATCGGACAGCACCAATCCACGAATAAAGTCGCGCACGGTGATTTGCCCCGCCCGGAGTTGTGACTCAAGCGCCGTTTGGCGATGATGCCGAATCATTTGCTGTTCGTTAAAGATTTGGCGATAGGCTGCCCAAATGACCTCATCCATTTCAGTTTCATTGGGCAAGTTGTCTAGGGAATAGACCCGAGATTGCTCATCCCCTGGAACCTCGAAGCTACTGACCCGTTGGTTTTGACTGGACAATGCGTAGCTCAAACGCGGCAGCGACATGTTGAATCTCCATGAAAACGTAATGTTGGTAAGGGAATGAACAGCTGAGGAATAGAGGTATGAAGACGAATAACTTCGTCTTCATACCCCTTGGCTCACGACGTCATCCAATTCCCGCTCGCGTAATTTCTAGCAGAATGAAGGTGGCGAACAAAACACCGCCCAATCCACCAATCAAAAAGCCAGAGGTGAACTGACGCCAATCCTTGTAAGTTTGTAAATTGGCCGGTAATTCGCCGACGGCTTTATCCTTACCGCGAAAGACGGCGTTGCCATAGATGAACAGGCAAACACTCAAAATGACGACTAATCCAGAGGCCCCGCCCCAGCCGCCCCAGAGAGCGTCGTCGGTATCGCGCAATGGCCCGAGCTTGAGGAACGGCCCCAGCAACAGATAGCCGTGTGCCATGCCAATTTCTAGTCCACGTGTGACAGGAGAGAGGTTTTGCCGATAAATGGGGAGATTCTTAATCCAACTCAGCGTGACGTCGCTGTTGTTGATCGGCGTGATCAAGTTGCCCGTTTGAGGATTGTTTTGAGGCGCTTGCACAATGCCTTCAAACATCGGCTCACCACTAAATTGGGTGTCGCCAAACAGGGCATTGGCGTTGAACTTCATCTTACTGAAGACAAAGCCAGCGGCGATCGCCCGTGCCCTCAGAGCATGCCAAAAATGCCCCGCTAGCAACAGACTGGCAAGAATGATATGGAACAACATCAACCATGTCCGTGGGGTAATCACACCATCCACCGTGGTTGTGCCGGTCGGTCCGTAG
>JBCBSL010000174.1:0-11453 GCA_039819145.1 Cyanobacteria bacterium J06638_22 | reverse complement strand
ACACCGTCTGGGTTGAAGACTAAATTAGGCTAGGTCACACAACAGCTCTGGCTTTCCTCTATTCATGCAACAAAGCCTTGGCTAATACTTATAAGCCAGTTTAGCCAACATGTAGAGAAAATTTCTGGGAATGTCAGCCTATGTCAGGCCATGTCAGGCTATGTTTGGGCGGAAACTCTCAAGCTGGGTTGAGACAGTAGATTTAACCACTTCAATCACAGGTTAAACCCATGACTCACTCAACCTTTCAAGCTCAACCCGAGCATAATGACGTGCTTGAAAACATTATCCAAGAGCGTCTTCGTCAAGCCCGCCTCAGCTTTAACCTTTCTCTAGCTACTACCGCTATCTCTGCCTGCATCAGCATAGTCGGTGCCGGATTGCTCCTCTCTGGCAAACTCCCCGAAGGCTCGGTGACGGCGGCGGGTGGGGCGGTTTCGAGTGCCTGCTGCATTCGCTTCGCCAAAGATGCCAACGATCGCCTCGATCAGCTGTTGGCCGAGTTGAATGATTGAACCCTGGCCGACCCATCCAGCACTCGATGCGCCAGGTAGAATTCAAATAGTTTGCCTGTCGCTGCCCCATCTACTAAGCCTTTGTGTCAACACGTCCTTTGGGTATTGCGAATGTTCAAACCCATCGGCAGCAATATGCCGAAACCCTGGCACAACTCCACCGTTTGCCAGCGGTAAAAAGCTACGAGTTGGATAGCGTGCGATCGCACGCATTGGCTGAGGCTGCCTAATCAACCAAGCCCATGATTTATCAAACCTATCAGCCTCGATCGCCCCTTTCACAGTTCGTTAAATTTCTGTGGTATTGGGAAGAAGAAGATTTGCCCAAGTCGCAGTCATGCATATTGCCGCTTGGCTCAATGGAGTTGGTTATCGATCTTTGTGAAGATGCAATACCACTCTTTGAACTTTCCACACAAGCTCAATCGGGCACGACTAAAGGTGCAAGGGTTTGTGGCGTCCATTCCAAGGGATTTATCATCGAGAAGAATCAAAACTGTTCTGTTATTGGTGCCAATCTTAAGCTAGGGGCAGGCGCTGTATTCTTCAATACTCCTGCTGGCGAATTGCACAACCAAATCATTTCCCTCGAACAGCTATGGTTAGGGAGTGCTGCAGACCTGCGCGATCGCTTGCGCTCACAAATGACTCTAGAAAAGCGATTTCGAGTATTGGAACAGTTTCTATGCAGTCGGATACAATCCCGCGATCGCCATCCAGCCGTTGAATTTGCCTTGCGTGAGTTTGAGCGATTGCCAACGTCTCCAATTAGCAAAGTGATGGATCAGATTGGGTTTAGCACTCGCTACTTTAATCAGCTATTTCGCGATCGCGTGGGGCTAACTCCAAAGCTATATTGTCGCGTTCGACGATTGCAGCATGTCCTTCGTCTCATAGAAGGGAAAGAGTCGATCAACTGGGTGGATATTGCTTCTACCTGCGGCTACTTTGATCAATCTCACCTAATCCATGACTTTCAGACATTTGCGAATTGCACACCCACCGAATATGTGGAAAAACGTGGTTTTCTTCGTTTCCATCTAGAGCTATAGCAATCTGGAATCGGATGTGGTCGCTACATAACGTGAGTTCGGGATAAGAAAATCTGGCGGTTGAAACCGCTACTAGCGGAACGAAACCCGCCTGCGCGGGTTCTCAAACTATGAGTTTTCGTAGTCCGCAACGGCGGACTTTGTTCTGATAGCTGCGACTTTAGTCGCCAAAGCGTTATCCCGAACTCACGTTACATAACAATCTGAGGTCATTTTTTTACAATCCGTCAGAGTCTAGGCTGCGTCATAATGAGCCGTGGATTTCTAGCTGCATTAATTAATCTGAAGACATCATGACGGGTAGCGTTGCAATCATCTATTTTTCCGCCACGGGCAATACGCATCTCATGGCCGAAGCGATCGCCTCTGGGGTTCGCCGTCAGGCCGATACTCATGTTGATGTACTGCGAATTGAAGGAACCCAAATCAAAGATGGGCGATGGTTTGATGAAGAGTTTATGGAATGCCTGAATCGGGCTGATGCGATTATATTTGGCTCTCCGACCTATATGGGAGCGGCAGCAGCTCAGTTCAAAGCATTCGCTGATTTCACCAGCGAAACCTGGTTTGCCGAAGCTTGGAAAGACAAACTAGCTGGAGGGTTTACCCATGGTGCTGCCCTCAGTGGTGACAAGCTCAACACACTTGTTTATTTCAGCATTCTAGCGGCACAGCATGGAATGGTGTGGGTGAATCCTGGGGAAATTGACTGTTCTGCAAAAGGCACAACAGACGGAACCAATCGCCTTGGCTCCTATTTGGGAGTGATGGGGCAGACGTATTTAGATTTTGAACACGAAGAACCCAATCTGCACCCAGGCGATCGCTTGAGCTGTGAGAACTTTGGTCAACGCATCGCCCAATGGGTCCATCGAGTCAAATAGCTCAGCTTTTAAGAGGCGATTTGAATAGTTCTAGAAGGAGTCGATTCTTCATGCGCGTTGCCGATGAAAATACGGCTCTCCAACTAAGCTCTAAGCATCATGTTGATTAAACATCACATTCTGAAGCGCATTGCAGATGGAAGCGTCACCTTAGCTTTTCGCTGCTGGAAACGTCCGACGGTGAAAACAGGAGGGCAGCTTAGAACAGCCATCGGTATTTTGGCGATCGACGCAGTGACGATTGTTGATAACCTTGATGAGATTACAGAAGAATCGGCTCAAAAGGCTGGCTATGCCTCTTGCTCAGAGCTACTTCAGGCAATCGGAAAAAGTGAAGAAGGTGTCGTGTATTGCATCGAATTTCACTATGCCGGACAAGATCCTCGCGACGTTCTGAGAGAGCAAGTCAATCTCACGGAGGACGAATTAGCTAAAGTCCATCAAACGCTCACACAGCTCGATCTAAAAAGTCAAGACGGCCCCTGGGCGATGACTGTTTTACGATTGATCAAACAGCATCCAGGTTTGTACGCCAAAGAGCTTGCCGCTTTAGCCTCCCTAGAGACCCAGGTACTTAAAGCAAAGGTGCGTAAACTCAAGGAGATGGGGCTCACTGAAAGCATTGCACGGGGAGGTTATCAGCTATCCCCACGGGGTTGCGAGGTTCTCGATCGCCTTGGCTCTGACTGAATGATCCTGCAAACGCATATAGCCGTACTGCATAAAAATTTGGCTGCAAAAATATTTTTAATTTGCGTAGAATTCAAGTGTTTGCCGCGGCCACTTAGCTGAGCCTTTGCTTGTGTCAACACGACCTCTGGATATTGCGAATGTTCAAGCCCAACTCGGTAAACATTTGGTTGCCCGAGGTTGGCATGATGACTCTGCTACCCTCAGTCTGCTAGCCCATGGGGAAGCGAACCTAATTTTTCGACTGGGGGAAAGCGCCCTGGTGCGTGTGGCGGTCAATACGCCCAACAAGCGCTTTGGCGGAGATTTTCGGCGGGTGACGGAGTTTGAGCAACTCATCCTTACTTACCTCAAAGGCTCGGGAATTGGGCATGAGTTGCAAGCCAGCCAACTGACGCCGAGCGACGACTTTCCTTACACCTACCTGATTACCAACTTCTTGCCAGGGGGCGCGTTGGATTATGGCCAGACCCATCTGCGGCAATGTGCCGAAACCCTAGCGCAACTTCATCGGTTGCCAGCGGTGAGGAGCTATGAGTTGGATAGCGTGCGATCGCAACTTCCCCTCATTACCCAACCGCTCACCGTTTTCTTTGAGGAAGCCCGCGACTATGCTCAGCCCTATCTCGATTCTCCCGATGCGGAACCCGAAGTGGTGGAGATGTTGCGATCGGCGCTGGCCAAGGCTGAGCAACGCCTGAGTGCCGAACATCTGCTGAGCGATTATCCTCATCTCTGCCTGGTGCATGGCGACCACACCTACGAGAACTGGGTAATCAACGAGCAGCGCGCCCATTTGATCGATTGGGAATGGGCAGAAGTTGGCTCCCCGGCGGGGGATTTGGGGCATTTCCTGTCCCCTGTGACGGTGCGGCGGCGACAGGGCTACCACTTGCCCAAGGGCGATCGCGACTATTTCCTCCAGTGTTACTATGACGCCCTTGAAGATGCTGACTTGGCTCACCGGATTGCGCGCCACTTCGCCGCCTTTGGCCCGTTTCCGGCGCTACGCTCCTTCTGCTGGACGGCGGGGTATTGGATCACCGCCAACCGCTGGTATGCCGACTCCGAGGACAGTCCCAGTGCAGCGGAACGGATGAATCGGTTGCAGCAAAGCCGCCAACAATTTCCTGGCTTTTGGCAAGAGCTAATGGATTGGTTTGAGGAGCCTATGTAGTTGCTGTTTGGGCGCCTCAAGAGGTAAGAAACTTATCATGTGCGTTCCTCTCAGACTCGATTTCGACAAAACTAGCACTTGGTTTCTGAGAAGATTGGGCGATCGCCTCTCTGCTATTAATCTCCACTGATTTCCACCATCATTTCACCAGAACATAGTGGTTCATGCGTCCACAACTGGATAATTCAATCTTCGGGAAGGATACATCAATGCAGCTTTAATATCGGCCATCTCCAAATCTGGTAGCTCTTCCAGAATTTGTTCTGCACCCAACCCTGCGGCTAACAAGTCCAGGACATCCACGACCCGAATTCGCATACCACGGATACAAGGACGCCCACCACACTGTTTAGGATTTACTGTGATGCGCTCTAGCAGCTTTGTCATTTTTCGAATTCTTTTACGGAGTGGGTGAGAGCGATCGCTCCCACTCCCTTCTCCCACCAAGTCTAGCACTCACTTCCTTAGCGCTACTTTTCCAGAAATTTTTATCTCAAGAAGAGTCTTGTCTCTAAAGACTTCAGAAATACCCATCTTGAATTTTTGGCTTTTCCCTCGAATTACATTGTTATCCCAAGAGCACGCTTCAATACTTCAATTGCAACAGGTACACCAATTTTAGACGCAATATCGAGAGACCATTTACCAGCAGACTTTAAATATTTTATCGCTTCTCGTAGATTATTAGATTTTATTGCTTGTTCTGCTTTTGCAACATTGCCAACAGCGATACTATGCTCAGCTTCTGTTGCCTCTTGTAACATTGCCTGCCGCAGAGTATTTAATTCAGTTGCTAGTTGTATTGGATCTGTTAGCTTATTAATTTGCTCCGTAACTTGGTTAAATACCATATCATGTGCGTAAGCATTTGGACCAACAGCACCAGCTTGCTCAATGTTATATTGATCTCCCATTATGTATTGCCTCTCTACTATACTTACCTGACTCACGAAGTCTTTTACTTTTCCAAATAAATTCTTTCTAATATCTAGGGCTCTGAGTGCTTCAAAGATTGCATCACACTCTCCTGGAACAATAAAATCTTCTGCCTCACGAGCTAATGCCTCAATCGACAGTTCTGCTCTTTTGCTCGCATGACCATTTAGCTTTCTAATTTTTCTTGTAGCTTGGTTCAGATAGCTCTGAAAAACCTCTGACTCTTGGCTTCTTGCTTTGATTAAAAGTCTTCCAGAAGCTATGTTCTGCAAAACTTTTCTCAAGCAAGCTCGCTCTGAGTGAAGGCGCAAGAGAAAGATTCTAAGCTGCCTAACGTTCCCTGAAGGAAAATATTCTCCAATTAGCCACGTACGAACCGTTTTTCCCTGGTACAGAACTGCACAGTGAGAGAGATTGGCAGAGTTGAAAGTTGCTTTGAAATTAAATTTTCTTTTTGGAAGATCTGTCAATATTCTTTCTAGATTATTTCTATAACTTATCAATATTATAGGTTCACAAGTCTGAATCCACCAATCACTTAGGAATTTTTGTTGCTTTAGAATTCCTTCCTTTTTAGTGCTACTCACTAGATATAGCTTTGCCAAAGCCTTGCCAGCTTGCCATAGCGGGATGTTGGCTTGACCTTTAGAAGAATTTTGTACACATACAGGCAGTTGTAAAATATGAAAAATAAGTTCTTCTAGCTTGATATCGGATAGCTTATTTCCTAGAAAAGAAAATAATCCACTTGCACTTGTCTCCCATGTTGCTATACCAATCTCAAATTTACCAACGGCTATGCCATCAAAATATAATCTTCTAAAGACAATTTTGAAATTATTCTGACTATTTCTACCTCCTTTTAGACTCTCAAGACCTTGAAAAGTAATAGCTCGATTAGCCTCACATATGAAGCTTTCACCAAGCCAGCCAGTTAGGCCACCCTTTGGACGTCTTCGTATACTTCCAAAAGATCTTACAAAATCATGATCGGGCACAGGTGACGGCCAGATAGGGATTCCTAACCTATGGGTTTCTTCACTAACGAATGCTCTAAAATCAATGAATGGGAATTGTATTGTGACTAGCATACACAAATAAATGTTGAAACCTCCACTCGACGAACGAGTGGAGGTTGAGAGTTCCTACTCCACTTACAAGTTACCAGTCCTAAAAAGCTAATAACTTGAATAAGATAATATATAGGTGTCTCTTAAAAGTCAAGATTCTGTTTAAGTCTAGAGGGGCAAGAATCAAAGTCAATTTAAGATTTACTTATTACTCATAAGCACTTAGGTATATTGACACGATGACACATGTTTCAGAATTTTTTAGCATACATATTTCAAGTTTTATTTACAGCTTGAGTTTAGAGCTATTCAATCCTCTGGAGTAAGGTTGAGGTTTCGGTAGACTTGCTCGATCGCAAACCTTAAATTAATGCTCTTGAGCTCGATGGTGTCGCCTTCTTGGTAGTTAATGATGAGCCATTCGCCTGCGTCATTTTTATGATACAAATCCATTTCAATGCGGGTGGAACTGACGAGTAAGTAGTCCTTCAAAGTGGGATTGTTGCGGTACAGTCTGAACTTGCCGCCTCGGTCGTAGGCTTCTGTGCTGTCGGATAAAACTTCAACAATGAGACAGGGATAGGTGAAGTAGTTGAGTGTGCTTTTGTCGCAATCGTCGCAAGTGACACTCGCATCTGGATAGGTGTAGTTCTTAGTTTCAGCGATATTGACCTTGATGTCAGAATTACCTGTTATGCAACTGCTGCCTTCCAGATGGGCATCGAACATAGCCGTCAATCGAATGGCAATACGACCATGGTTGACGCTGCCGCCACCCATTGCATAGACTTGACCGTCTATGTACTCATGCTTTTCGAGTTGCTTCTCTTCCCAAGCAAAATACTCTTCAGGCGTTAGTTGTGGGGAATTATCTTTGGCTGTGATCATTCCAAAATCCAAACTCTAAAATCCAAAAGGCGCTACTCCACTGTGCCATAGCCGCCGCCACCGGGGGTTTCGATGATGAGGTGGTCACCGGGGTTGACAGACACTTGGGCGCGGCCTTTGAGGATTTCGACTTGGCCATCTTCCCGTTCTAGGCGATTTTGGCCGATCGCCCCCGACTCTCCACCATTGAGGCCGAAGGGGGCGACTTTGCGGTGGCTAGAGAGAATGGCAGCGGTCATAGGTTGGCGGAATTCGATGCGACGGATGACGCCGTGACCGCCTCGGTGTTGGCCGTGGCCGCCGCTGTTGGGGCGGATTTCGAAGCGATCGAGAAGAACGGGGTAGCGCCATTCCAGCACTTCGGGGTCGGTGAGGCGGGAGTTGGTCATGTGGGTTTGCACGGCGTCGGTGCCATCGAAGGTGGAACCTGCGCCAGAGCCGCCGCAAATGGTTTCATAATATTGGTGCTGGGCATTGCCGAAGGTGAGGTTGTTCATAGTGCCCTGGCTGGCAGCGAGAACGCCCAGTGCGCCGTAGAGGGTGTTGGCGATCGCCTGCGAGGTTTCCACGTTCCCCGCCACCACGGCTGCTGGGTAGCGGGGATTGAGCAAGCAGCCCGCTGGCACGATGATATTCAGCGGTTTCAGGCATCCGGCGTTGAGGGGGATGTCGTCATCCACCAAGCTACGGAAGACGTAGAGTACTACGGCTTTACAGATAGCAAGGGGGGCGTTAGCGTTGGTGGGCTGCTGAGGTGAAGTTCCGGTGAAATCCAGGGTGGCAGAGCGGTTGGGGCGATCGATGGCGATCGCCACCCGAATCTCGGTGCCATCATCCATCGGGTAAGTGAACTGCCCATCGGACAATACTGTAATCACCCGCCGCACTGACTCCTCCGCATTGTCCTGCACATGCTGCATATAGGCTTGCACCTGCGCCAGCCCATAGTGACGCACCATCTTTTGCAACTCCTGTGCTCCCCGCTCGTTGGCAGCGACCTGTGCCTGGAGGTCAGCTAGGTTCTGCGCTGGGTTCCGGGCAGGATATTCGTTGCGGGTGAGGAGTTCTCGAATTTCAGCTTCACGGAATTGCCCGTCTTGCACCAGGGGCAAATTATCCAACAAAATCCCTTCTTCCAAAATGCTTTGGCTACCGGGTGGCATGGAGCCGGGGGTGATGCCGCCAATGTCAGCGTGGTGGCCGCGAGAGGCGACGTAGAAGAGGGGGTGGGTCGCATGTTCCACAAAAACGGGGGTGATGACGGTGATGTCGGGGAGGTGGGTGCCGCCGTTGTAGGGATTGTTGGAAACGTAGACGCTGCCAGGGGTGAGGGGGTTACCGGAGTCGATGAGGCTGCGGACGCTTTCGCTCATGGAGCCGAGGTGGACGGGGATGTGGGGAGCGTTAGCCACTAGTTGCCCCTGACTGTCAAACAAGGCGCAGGAAAAGTCGAGTCGCTCTTTGATATTGACGGAGGAGCTGGTGTTTTGTAGCGTGACGCCCATTTCTTCAGCGATCGCCCGAAACAGGTTGTTGAAAATCTCTAACATCACCGGATCGGGGGTGGTGTGGGTGGGGGAATGCACGGCGGCGCGGGTGGTGCGCGTTTGGGATTTGGTGAGGAACAGGGTAGCTGGAGGAGTGAGGGTGGCATACCAACCGAGTTCCACGACAGTGGTGCTGGTGGGTTCGATGATCAGGGCGGGGCCGGAAAGGCGATCGCCGGGGTGGAGGTCGGTGCGGTGGTAGACCGGGGTGTCGTGCCAGGTGTCGCCGCTGTACATGGGCACCGTGGTGACGGGCTGGAGGGGTGTCGTGCGGGGGCTAGGGTGGGCGGGTTCAGCAGGGGTGGGCATGTGGCCGATGACTTCAGCAGACACTGCTTCCACGATCAGCCCTTTATGGGGCATGGTGAAGCCATAGCGCTGCTGATACTGTTCCTCAAATTGGTCCCGCAGGAACGTAACATCGCCCCAATCTACGGCCAATGCAGAATCAGTGCCCGCGTAGCGCAGATGCACTTTCGCCACAACCTGTACCCGTCCGTCGGAATCCAACGGCCTACTAGGAACGGATTCGATTCCCTGCTGAGCCAGATCCTGGCGTCCGCTTGTGGCCAGCGCGGCTAGCGCCGTTTCTAGATTCGATAAAAGCGCGTCACTCAGCTCGGCTTCGATCGCCCGTTCGTGGAGCGATCGCATATCCGCCAGCCCCATACCATAGGCCGACAGCACCCCAGCGTAGGGATGCAGGAAAATCTGCGTCATCCCCAGAGCATCGGCAATTTGGCAAGCATGTTGTCCCCCCGCTCCGCCGAAGCAGCAGAGAGTATATTCGCTGACGTCATAGCCTCGCTGGATGGAGATTTTTTTGATGGCATTGGCCATTTTTTCGATGGCGATCGCCAGGAAACCCGCCGCTACCTGTTCGGGCAATCGGGCATCTCCTGTCTTTAGTCGAATCTCTTCTGCCAGTGCGACAAACCGTTGGCGTACCGTCTCCCCATCCAAGGGCAAGTCTCCATTGGTACCAAAGACCTTGGGGAAAAACTCCGGCTGAATTTTGCCCAGCATCACGTTGCAATCCGTCACGGCCAGGGGGCCTCCGTTGCGGTAGCAGGCTGGCCCTGGATAGGCCCCCGCCGATTCAGGGCCCACCCGATAGCGAGACCCATCAAACTGAAGCACCGACCCACCCCCCGCTGCAACAGTGTGGATGGCCATCATGGGCGATCGCAACCGCACCCCCGCCACTTCCGTCTCGAAGGTGCGCTCATATTCGCCGTTGAAGTGTGACACATCGGTGGAGGTGCCACCCATATCGAAGCCAATAATTTGGTCAAACCCTGCTCGCATACTGGTTTGTACCGCTCCCACAATGCCCCCAGCTGGCCCCGACAAAATGCTGTCTTTTCCCTGAAACAACCGCGCATCTGTCAACCCTCCGTTGGATTGCATGAACATAAGGCGGGGGGATGAAGGGTGGAGGGTGGAGGGTGAAGGGTTTTCTCCTGCAAGCTCTGCGCTTTCTGGCTTGCCCTGATCCTTGCTTTGGATGTCGGTGGCGATGCGATCGACATAACGCCGCAGGATAGGGGAAAGGTAGGCATCCACCACAGTGGTATCGCCACGACTGACCAGCTTCATCAGTGGGCTAACTTCGTGGGAAACGGATACTTGGGTGAAGCCGACTTGTCGCGCCAGGTCGGCCACTTGCTTTTCGTGAGCCGGGTAACGATAGCCATGCATTAGCACGATCGCACAGGAACGAATCCCCGCCTCGTAGGCATCCTGCAAATCTTCCAGCAGCCCGCTCACCAAGGGACGCACGGAGATCAGCACTTCGCCCCGAGCCGAGAGGCGCTCATCTACTTCTACCACCCGCTCGTACAACATTTCGGGCAGTACAATCTGCCGCGCAAAAATGTCGGGGCGGTTTTGGTAGCCAATCCGCAACGCATCCCGAAAGCCTTTGGTAATGAGCAACAGAGTGCGATCGCCCTTGCGTTCCAATAACGCATTGGTCGCCACTGTGGTGCCCATCTTCACGCAAGCAATCTGCTCCGCTGGAATGGGCGCATCGCTTGCTAGCCCCAGAATGTCGCGAATTCCTTGCAAGGGCGCATCTGGATAGCGATCGGGATTTTCGGATAGCAGTTTATGGACGGCCAGATCCCCCGCCGGACTCTGGGCCACGATGTCGGTAAACGTGCCACCTCGGTCAATCCAAAACTGCCATTGTCCTGCACCTGCTACACCCGATGTTGCCATAAACGCTCCAACCGCTTTTTAATAAATGTCTGTGCATGGTCTATGCATGCTTCGCGCCCATATATTCTGCCAAGCTCTTTCCCAAAACGGTGATGCTGTCAATGAATCGTAAGTCGGTAGGTGTAATTAAACCTAGAACCCTAAAACCCTGCGCCGCCCGCGCAGCGGGCGGCGCAGGGTTTTAGGGTTTGGTTTTTAACTATACCGAGGTACTTAGCTATCGCTTGGCTCAGCTTTACAACTACGACCGCCACATGTCTGACAATTTTCAAGAAAAACCTGTTACTAATCCTTCAGTCTCCTCAGATCTAACGATCAAAGGGGTCTATATTCTCGCTATTACAGCCGAAAAGTTGGAACCCGAAGCCCTCATGCCTGTCGTTCAAATGGCAGATAAGTAGATGATCCTAATTAAACGTAGCTCTGGAGTCCGGAAACCTCGGCATGCCGTTCTCAGGACATCGTTTAATT
>JBCBSL010000173.1:0-11485 GCA_039819145.1 Cyanobacteria bacterium J06638_22 | reverse complement strand
ACACCTCCGTTTCTGTGCTTGACGCGGTTGTACACCGCTATAGCTGCGATTTGCAGAATTCGTACTATGCCCCCTTTGAGATCTCTGAAATTTTCCTGAGATCTCTGAGATCTCATTGTCGTGCAAGTCCCTCACGCACATTCTTGTTGGGATGAAGAGCATCACGAGACATTAGACTATCTAGTGTCCGCCAACGTTGAATCTGGGTTAGCTTATGAGGCTCTATCGTGCAGGTTTGGTGGTGTTACTGGGGATAGCGATCCCTCTCGCCGCAGGCTGTGGCAACATGTCGCGTCCAACAGCGCAGGCGCAATCGTCTCCTCCAACGGATGTGGGTGAGGACATTGCTGCTGTGGAAACAGCGATCGCCCAAACCGCTTCCCTCGAGGCTGCCAGGGAGCTGACCGGGACGACAGAACCGATTCGTCAGGTGTCGCTGCGATCGCAGACAGAAGGTCAGCTCATCAGCCTAGCGGTGGATGTGGGCGATCGCGTCGACCAAGGGCAGCCCTTGGGTCAGATCGACGATCGGGTGCTCACCACCCAGGTGCAGCAGGCCGAAGCCGAGTTGGCCTCCCGGCGATCGGCGGTGGCAGAGGCACAGGCAGAAGTGAGCGATGTGCAAGCGCAGGTGGCGCAGTCGCAAGTGCAGTTGCAGCAGGCGATCGCCGATGCCGAGCGGCTCCAGATCCTTGCAGATGAGGGCGCTGTCACCACGCAGCAAGCAGAGCAAGCGCAGACGGCAAGGTTGGCGGCGGAGCAAGCCGTGCGATCGGCGGAAGAACGGGTGCGCACTCGCCAACAAGCGGTTGCCGCCGCACAAGCGCAAGTTACCGCGCAGCAAGCGACTTTAGCGGAAATTCAGCAACGCCGCGCTTTTTCGGCACTGAATGCACCCATTGATGGAGCCATACTGGAACGGCTGCGGCAGCCTGGAGATTTGGTTCGTCCCGGCGAAGAGATCTTGACCCTGGGCGATTTTCGCAATATCAAAGTTATCGTTCCCGTATCCGAGCTGGAGCTAGCCTCAGTGCAGGTGGGGCAGTCGTTTCCGGTACGCCTGGATGCCTTCCCCGATCGCACCTTTACCGGACAGGTTGAACGCATCGCCCCGGTAGCCGATGCCGTTGCTCGTCTCGTCCCTGTCGAAATCCTTCTCCCCAACAACGAAGGATTGATCACAGCGGGGTTACTAGCCCGTGTATCCTTCCAGTCGTCTCCCAACCAGGTCATTGTCCCCGAGCGGGCGCTGGAGCTAGGCACTGGAGAAGAACCCGTGATGTTCGTGCTGCAACAGGAAGGCGAAACCGCGACCGTCCGTCAGCGGGTTGTCGAGGTAGGCGATCGCTTCCAAGGAGACGTCGAAATCCTCAGCGGCATCGACCCCGGAGAAACCATCATTGTCCGCAGCAGTGCTCCCCTCACCGACGGACAAACCGTCCGCCTCAGCCTACTGTCCGAAACCAGCGAGTAACCCATGCCCAAACCTTGGCTGTTCGCTTCACCGTGAACCTCCAAGATGCAAAGGGGCTTTATCCAATTCATCTGCGTTCATCCGCGTTCATCTGCGTTCCCCATCTCACCCCCACCCATCCACCCAAGCCATCCTCCATGAGCCTCAGCACCCTCGCGATTCGCCGCCATATCGGGACTCTCATGCTCGCCCTCACCGTTTTAGTGCTGGGCGTCTTTTTCCTGGTGCGCATTCCGGTGGATTTATTGCCATCCATTACCTATCCCCGGATTGGAGTGCGGCTCGATGCACCGGGCGTTTCGCCAACCGTAGCGGTGGATGAAATCACCCGCCCCCTAGAGCGAGCTATGGTCGCGACAGAAGGGGTTGAGCAAATCGTTTCCCAAACCCGAGAAGGTCGCATCAGCCTCGACCTCTACTTCCGACCGGGTGAGGATATTGACCAGGCTCTGAATGATGCCACGGCAGCACTGAACCGCGACCGGAGCAGCTTGCCAGATGATGTCGGCGAACCTCGACTGTTCAAGTTCGACCCGTCTCAGCTTCCGGTCTATGAATTTGCCCTGTCCTCCCAATCATTGCGGGATGTGGATTTGCGGGTCTTTGCCGATGAGGAGCTGGCGCGGGAATTAACCGTTGTGCCTGGTGTGGCCGGAGTCGATGTATCCGGCGGGGTACGCGAAGAAGTGCAAGTCAACCTGGATTTGAACCGAATGCAGGCGCTAGGTGTTGGCATTTCCGATGTGTTGGACACGCTGGACGATCGCAATCAAGACACCGCAGGCGGACGCCTCACGGGCAGCAATGATGAAGTGCTAACCCGCACCGTCGGGCGCTTTCAGGATGTAGCAGAAATCGAGAATCTGTCGTTTGAACCCAGTGGCAGTCGTGGTTTTGGCGCAGCGAATGACAGTGATAGCCTTGCCCAGCGGGTTTATTTGCGGGACTTTGCCCAGGTTGTTGATGGGACGGAGGAGCAGCGGGTATTGGTGTCGCTGAACGGTCGTCCCGCCGTCAAAGTCAGCGTGCAGAAACAACCGAATACCAACACCGTGCGGGTGGTGGATGATGTGAAGCGCAGGATTAGCGCCCTGCGAGCAGCGGGACTGTTCCCCGAAGACATGGAGATGACCACGACCCTGGACGAGTCGCGGTTCGTGCGCCAGTCGATTCAGAACGTAGCACGGGCAGGGGTGACGGGGGCATCGCTGGCAGCGATCGCCGTCCTCTTTTTCCTCGGTTCCCTCCGGCAGACCATCATTATTGTTCTAGCCATTCCCCTCGCCAGCCTCACAGCCATTTTGCTGATGGGTGTGTTCGATCTGTCGCTGAATGTCTTTAGTCTGGGTGGCTTGGCGTTGGGCGTCGGAATCGTACTGGACAATGCGATCGTGATGCTGGAAAACATTTCCAAGCGCATGTCTGAACCCGGTGCATTTGCATCCAGCTCTGGCTATGAAAATGGTCATATCAACGGCAACGGTCGCAGCAATGGAAATGGTCATGGTGAGGGAGATTCCGAACCCGATGCTCCCTCGGTCAGTGCAGGCGAACAGACGGAACGGTTGGCCTTGGCAACAAAGAGTAGCCGCGAACTTGAATCGGCACTCCTGGCTTCGACCACCACAAATTTGGTTGCCGTGTTACCTTTTTTGCTCATCGGTGGATTCTTTGCGCTGCTGTTCAATCCCCTGATTCTCACAATTAGCTTTGCCGTTGCGGCGTCGTTGATTGTCGCACTGACGGTTGTTCCTGCCCTGACCACACGTCTGTTGCTGATTCCTCAAAGCAGTGGGGTTGGCAGTTGGTGGGTGCTGCGGCAGTTTCGGCTGCGGCTCGAAGGTACAACCCAGCGCTATGCTCGCCTGCTGGCCTGGGTTTTGCGCCGACGGGTGCTGGCGATCGCCCTCACGGTTCTGGTCGTTGGAGGGGGCAGTTTTGGATTAGCTACCCAACTTCCTCAGGAAATCCTTCCGCGCATCAACACCGGCCAAGCGCGCGTCTGGGTGCAGTTTCCCTCCGGCACCTCCCTGGATGAAAACCGCCAGGTGATGCAAGCGGTGGATGATGTGCTGCTGCAACAACCGGAGGTGGCCTATGCGTTCACAACTTCTGGTGGTGGTTTGTTTGCCAACATCACCAGCGTGAACTTGCTGCGAGGGAGCAGTACCATCACCCTCAACCCTGGGAGTGATCTGATGGGGTTTGTAGAGCGTATGAACCAGGAATTTGCGAGGTTCAACCTGGTAGGTACACGCTTGAACGTGACGCCGGAAGCTGTACGGGGCTTAATTATCAACAACTCCCCGGTGCGCGGAGCCGATGTGGATATTGTGCTGCAAGGCTCCAACACTGAAAGTCTGCAACAGGGGGGACGGCAGGTGCTAGCTGCGTTGGATGCGCAGGCAACCCTAGCCCGTTATCGCCCCGAAGCCGATCCGCCCCAATCCGAATTACAAGTCCTGCCCGACTGGGAGCGCTCCGAACGCTTGGGCTTGAGTGCGTTGGATATTGGTGAAACCGTGGAAGCGGCAATTCAAGGCACGGTGCCGACCCAGTTGCAGCGGGGCGATCGCCTGGTGGATATCCGTGTGCAACTGGCCGACACCCAAATTCAAGATGCTTCTCAACTGGCTCAAATCCCGCTATTCGCCCAGGATGGCCAGTGGGTGCGCCTCAGCGATGTTGCCCGGATCGAAGAAGGCCAAGCCCCTGGCGAAATCCAACGGATTAACCAGCGGCAGGTATTCATGATTGAGGGCGACCTGACCGAAGGCGCATCCTTGGGCGATGCTCTGGCAGAAATGGAGGCGATCGTTAGGCAACTGACGTTACCCGATGGCGTTAGCCGTCTACCCAGCGCAGCAGCAGAAACCAACCGCTCCGTCCAACAATCGCTTCTCACCCTCTGTGGACTTGCGGCCTTCCTAGTGTTTGTTGTCATGGCCGTACAATACAACTCGCTTGTGGATCCACTGGTGATTATGTTGACGGTTCCCTTGGCGATCGCCGGCAGCATCCTGGGTCTATTTCTCACCAACACCGCGCTGGGAGCCATGGTCGTCGTTGGTGCGGTGCTGCTGGTCGGCATTGTGGTGAATAATGCGATCGTGCTGGTGGAACGCGCCAACCAGATCCGCGACCAAGAGGGCTTAGATCATCGCTCTGCCATGATCCAGGCGGCATCCGAACGCTTGCGCCCCATTCTCATGACCACCCTCACCACCGTCCTCGGGCTTTTTCCCCTCGCCCTCGGCATTGGCAAAGGCTCCGAATTTCTACAGCCCCTGGGGGTAGTCGTTTTCTCCGGCCTATCCGTCGCGACCGTCCTCACCCTATTTCTGATTCCCTGTTTCTACACCCTGCTCCACGAACATCTGCGCAAAGGCAAGACTCCCCTGCACTACCTCGAATCGCCCCGAGGCACCAACACGCCTCTCTCTCGCGAAGTCCGATGATTTTGGAGCGCACGGAACGGCCCGCCCAAACCAAGGGGGCTCTGGCGTTTATCCTTGTTCTACACTCAGCTAAAATCCACCTATAATCGCCTGCCGGAGGTTACATGCCTGAAGCTGCTCCCCAAACGATCCAGGTTGCAGAGGAAGCATTTCAAGCCTTTGCCTACGGGATGGCCGAGGGAAATTGGTCGCTCTTCTTGGCCAAGCTAACGGATGACTTTACGTTCTGGTTTCCAGCGGGGCCATTCAAAGGATGGAATCAGGGGCGGGAAAGGGCTCAAGACTTTTTCGCTATGGTGTCGACTTTGTTTCCCGAAGGAATGACATTGACCGTACAGCAGGTACTCTCCAATTCCTCAACCGTTATTTTTGAAGTACGCTCTCAGAGCACCGTGAAAGGCCAACCCTATGAGAATCAGGCGGCGATCGCCTTCGATATCCGAGGGGACAAAGTTTCGGCCTATCGAGAATACCTGGGCGTTCTCTTTCAGTTTGGCCAATAGATGCCCGTGGATTTCGGTACGTTGGTCACGGGTTCGACGCCCTCTTCCCCTAACCTGAATGGGTGCCAAAGATTAGCTGCTTTGCTTCCTAGAGACTTGTGTCACGCAGCGGCTGCGCATTTTAGGCTTAACAATAGGAAAAGTTAAGAATCCGATATTTTTGCTCGGTAACTTGTAGCTTACGCTTACGGATACTTAGCTGCGCGGGAGAAATTGCATGACTGAAGCCACAGGAAACCATCCCGTACAGGTCGAACCTATTGTTCACAACGAAAGCCTAGAACCTACAGAGCTTCAGGTGAATGGTGAAGCACCAAGCAGACTGGATTGCGAGCAGCGGATTGCGGCGATCGCCAGCACCATCGAAAGCAGTGTGCATCAGGCTTCTGCTGCCCGTGCCTTTGAACTGGCTCAGATTTTTGAACTGCTGGGGCAAGTTTCGGCGATCGACGATGAGCAGACCCGTTATCGGCTCTTGCAACTGATGGAGACGTCGGTTGCGGTTCTGGCCAAATCTTCAAACAACGAGGAAGACCTTGCTCGCAAAGCCCCGGCGCTTGTCTTTGCGGAAGAAATCCGTAAAAAAGTAGATATTCAGTCCCGCAACTATCCCAATCCATTTGCTAGCCTGTTTCGCCAATATCGCAGCCTTGAAGATCGATTACTGTCAGGGATCGTTTGGTTCTTCTCTTTCTTTTTTGTATTGCCGGGTTCGGCCATTCTGGCACTGCTTATTTTTTCGCAAACCCCCGATCAAGTGCTGCGAGAACAACAAGCAGTCTTGCAAGAACAGGTGAGCCAGCTTGAAGCCCGCCAGGAATCTCTGCGCTCAACCCTACAGCAGGCACAGGAACAGTTGGATAACGTCCTACCCACCCCACCAAAAGATGAGGCAAACATTGGAGAACTGACCCTAACGCCCGAAGAGCAAACTCAGCTCCAGGCGCTTCTACAGACCATTGATGCGAATCTAACCCTGACGCAAGACGATCCGGTTCTAGAGCCGACGGATAGCGATGCATCGTCTGCGCCGCCTGAGCCTACCGCATCGTCTGAATTGGCGGAGAGCGATACACCTCCCGAATTCGCCAGTTTCCTGGAAAGCCTGGGAATTAAATCAGAAGACTTCTTTCAAACGGATCTATTTCTTGGGTTGGTTGCCATCACCATGGGGGCGTTGGGGAGCTGCGTAAGCGTCATCACTAGTTCAGAGAAGTTTCTGAATCGCACAAGATCCCAGAAAATCGATCCGTTCTACATTGGCTTCTTCCGCCCGTTTGTGGGGATGGCATTTGCCATTTTCATTGTGGCGCTCTTGGAGTCCGGCATTTTTGGCAGCATCCTGAATATTTCGTCTCACAACAACGCCAACCCTGGAACTCGTAAGGTTTATTTGTTTGCGGCGATCGCCTTCATTGCGGGATTCAGCGAACGGTTTGCCCCTGGGATTGCCGATCAAATTTCAAGCCGCACGGGATCATCAGGCAAATCATCCTCCCCAGACGATTGATGCCAAATCCGATTTAGAAGAATTTATATTTTTTGTGAAATGCTTGTCCAGCAAACAGTTCACAAAAAATATAACGAGAGCTTGCTACGGGGACTCGATATGATGGCCTGTCGATAATGGGGCATATTACCAAAATCATTTGAATTTCTTAGGAGGTTCGAGCTAGCTCCCAGATAGTTACTAGCCTTGTTGGGTTTAGGGCGTAGCATTTTCCTTGAGAAAAACGCCACGCCCCAAATTGAGTTGAACCTAGCCTAGCTATAAGAGGCCAAATGTACCTCGGAATCTAGAAGCGTTAGAGGACGCACAACTTCCTGATGGTAGAGATAATGTTCCAGGACTCGTCGGGCTTCGTGTTCGTTAGCAAACCGAAGCTTGATCTTATAGAGAAACGGCAACTCTCGATTATTGGAAATGGGTGCAGGTTCCCATATTTTCAATAACCAGTCCGTTCCGGTGTTTGTGATGGAGTATTTCATAAACCTGGCTTGCAAAACGCAGAATTGCAAATGGCTGTTTCATTCTCAATCCCGCCCCCCAAGACCCTAATCCGGCAAAATACTGTAAACCAGATAAAATCGGCCTGGGTTCAAGAATCTTAAGGAAACTCGCCTCAGAATGCATACATGGGAAAAGAGGCTTCTATTTCCTTGCGAACCTTGCCCAAAAGTGAGGAGATTGATACAGAGTCAGCAAATCATCAATTGACACGGAAACAGACCTGCATATTGCAGATATTGCAGACCGTTATCTGTCCGTTAATGACCAACCGGGTAGATGAACGATAGGATGCAGGCCAAAAAATTAGAACCTGCAATCTATTGCGATGCGCCAATTAGTTCCACACATGCATTACGATGTCTGCAACCAACGGGCGGCATCTTTCGCGTGGTATGTCAGAACCAGGTCGGCTCCGGCTCGCTTGAAGCCTGTAAGCGTTTCCAGGACGACCCGTTCTTCATCAATCCAACCGTTGAGGGCAGATGCTTTGACCATCGCATATTCGCCAGATACGTTGTAGGCAGCGACGGGCAGATGCGTTGCCTGCTTGACTCGCCAAATGATATCCATATAGGCAAGAGCAGGCTTCACCATGAGCATATCGGCTCCTTCTAAAATGTCAAGCTCAATTTCTTTGAGCGCTTCTTTTCCATTTCCAGGATCCATTTGGTACGTTCGGCGATCGCCAAACTGAGGTGATGAATCCGCTGCATCCCTGAAGGGGCCGTAGTAGGCCGAAGCATATTTCGCGGCATAGGACATGATGGGAATGTCTTCGAAGCCATTCTCATCGAGCCCTGCACGAATCGCACCAACAAACCCATCCATCATTCCCGAAGGAGCGATGATATCAGCTCCGGCTTGCGCCTGAGAAACTGCCGTTTTCTTCAACAGTTCCAGGGTGGGATCGTTCAGTACTCGTCCGCTTAAGTCCCCAACTTCAAGATACCCACAATGACCATGAGAAGTATATTCACAGAGACAGGTATCTACCATCACGATCAGATCGGGGACGGCTTTTTTCACGGCTTCCGTCGCTTTTTGGACAATGCCGCAGTCGTGCCATGCCCCGGTGGCATCGGTGTCCTTATCTTCGGGAATCCCAAACAAGATGATGGAAGGAATCCCTAAATCGTAGGTTTCCTTGGCCTCTTCGACGATCTTGTCGACCGATAGTTGGTAGACCCCTGGCATCGATCGCACTTCATTGGCAACCCCCGTTCCTGGTACGGCAAACAGTGGGTAGATCAAATCGTTGGTAGTCAGCACGGTTTCGCGCACCATGCGACGCAATTGGGGGTGGCTGCGGAGACGACGGGGACGATGAACTGGAAACATGGCACCAAGAATAAACTCGTACTAAAAAGTCTAAGGCTTTGTTCCCACGAAACCGACTGCCGGACGTTACGTTCTGTGAAATATCTTCAGGGTATGTAAGCGTCTCGTTATTGTTCGTTAAGTGGATTTTGTGTCTCCAGTGAATTCATTGCAGCGACAGAGCGCTGAGAACCAAATCATTGAGCATAGCCTTACGCATTGAGATTAGAACAAATCCTTTTATGAAAGCCGCGCGACGCGCGGCTTTCATAAAAGGATTTGTTCTACCTGAGCGCGTAGCGCTATAAGAGCCCCACGACGCGGGACTCTCACTCAATGGATTTCCTCGTTGCCATGCGTGAGGCTACACGACAGCAAGGGTGTCGGGGCGGCAGTGAGCCAGAATGTCGTGGAGGGAAACAATGGAACCGATGACGGCGATCGCCGGAGCTTCAAACCCAGTCGCGTCCACTCGCTGCGCAATGCAGCCCAGCGTTCCCACCAGTTCTTCTTGATCTGCACGGGTGCCCCAGCGAACCAATGCCACAGGCGTTTCGGGTGGCAAGCCCCCGGCCTGCAACTCCTGGGAGATATGCGTCAGGTTATGGATGCCCATGTAAATGACGATGGTTTCACTGCCCTGGGCGATCGCCCGCCAATTAACCTGGGGACGGTATTTCCCTGCGGCTTCGTGCCCCGTCACAAAGGTCACTGAAGAACTGTAGGCTCGGTGGGTGAGGGGAATGCCCGCATAGGCCGGAGCCGCGATTCCCGCCGTGATCCCCGGGACAACCTCCACGGGGATATTGGCCCGCCGCAAATCCTGCATCTCTTCGCCCCCCCGCCCAAACACAAAGGGATCGCCGCCCTTCAGCCGCACAACGATCGCATGGTGTTTTGCTTTTTCAATGAGCAGTTGGGTGGTGTCGTTTTGCACCATTGAGTGTCGGCCCCGGCGCTTGCCCGCATTAATCTGCTCGGCTCGGGGATTACACATCGCCAAGATTTCTGGACTTACTAGCGCATCGTAAACAACCACGTCCGCGTGCTCTAACAGGGTTTTGCCTTTGAGGGTAAACAGCCCGGGATCACCCGGCCCGGCTCCAACTAAGTAAACCTTACCGACAACGGGAGTGCTTATTGTGTTCTGCATCAATCAAGGATCCTTGTGGAAGACGAAAGGAAGGATTGGCGGTTTAGTCAAAATAGGTGGCGAGAAACAGGCGGAGGCCACACCACTGAAAGCGGGGCGATGGCATGCCCCACATCCAAGCTTCTAAAAACCCCGATAATCCGATAGGGATTGTCAAGATTACTCTAATTCAATTTAGACGATTGCTTAACCACGCGTCCATGGAAGACCTCAAGACATCGCAAAAATTTGGGTGCGTTCGAGGATAGTGTTTGGCTAAATTACACTTCTATTTGTTGTGCCGTTGTAGCCAATTATCCAGCTAAGTACAGGACAAAAAATTGAACCCCAGCTAGAACCCTTGATTTTGTGTAGCGCGAGCGGTGCTCGCGCTACACAAAATCAAGGGTTCTCTGGGTTTTGTCCTGTACTTAGATTATCCAGATACCTTAACTAAGATGAGATCGAGAGCGCAGCCTAGCAACTAAAGGCGCGGCTATCAGGGCGAAGTCCACCGTCGCAGACTCCGAAAAATTATTGTTTTCAAACAATAGTTAGTTTGAAAACCCACTATGGCGAGTTTCGTTCCGCTCGGTGCGGTTTCAACTGCCGGATGTCCTTGCCCCAAACTCGCGTTGGGAAAGGACATCTGTCATCATCCAATCCACAATCCACTGATCCAGAGGAAAGCTTTGGCTCAGTGGCGGCAAGACATGGAATGTTTGCCCAGGAAACTGGGTGGCTAGTTCCTGTTTTTGCTGTGCGATCGCATCGGTAATGCCGCTCGAAAACAAAAAGTAGGGAATGATTGTGATGTCTGTCCCAGTTTGCCCATTGTCCAGACATTGATGCAGACACTGCTGCTCAACTTGAGTATTGAGGTCAGGCTCTACAGACCAAAAGGCTGGAACAGCGTCCAATGCTTTGGCCAGGACTTCGATGGGAGCATTTCCCCCTGGGCGACGGCTGCCATGGGAAAGTAGGATACGCTGTCCGCTTGGGTCCGGTAGCGCCGATCGCAGCTTCTGGCTTAGTTGAGAGTAACAACCAAAATGGTCACAGAGATGAAGGGCAAGAGGAACGCGGAGTTGGGATTGGGCGATCGCCACTTCTGCCGGAATATCCTCCATAACATGCACCCCTGGCAACAAGAAGAGGGGCAAAATGTAGAGTTCGTCATACCCTGTTGCCATGGCTTGCTCTGACACCGCCAGGATTTGCTGATGCAATGGCTCGGGTTGCAATTCTAAAAATGCGGTTGCGACGAGCGGCAAATTCGCTGGGTCAGGCGGAATGGAAGAATAGCTAGCATCGCCTGCGGGCGCAAGCGGACGAGAAGTCAATGCTAGGCCAGCCGCAACCTGTTGGGCGAGTCGGCTAAGTTCCTTCGCAGGGCGCGGATCACGGCTACCGTGGGCAACGAGAAGATAGGCAGGGGTCGGCATGAACTCCACAAAAACGTAAAGGATATCGGGGTAAGGGGGTCGTTTTCATCGTATAGCCTTGCGCATTAGGGAGCATGTCACCTTTGCGCCCCAATCAGGCCATTGAGGTAAGCGCAGCGATGAGCCAAGACCTGAGGAACATTGT
>JBCBSL010000172.1:0-11516 GCA_039819145.1 Cyanobacteria bacterium J06638_22 | reverse complement strand
ATTAGCTGATTCTGATGCAATTATCCATCTGTTGCCGATCAGTTCTCCACTAAGCTCACCACCTCTAAGCAGCTTGCGAACATATTGCTCCGAATAACCGAGTATTTCAGAGGTTTCTTTGACAGAGAGGTATCCTGTAGACATAAAGTTTCGTCTGCGAAACTAAAACTAGGTACCCATTTTAGAATGAGTACAGTTGTTTTGCAAGTCTTGCTAAGCTTGTTCCACCGTGTTGCAAGAACTTAACAGCTGCATAATAATTCAAATGCAACGAACGGTCGAAAACCGTTGGGCTGAGTTCAATGTTATTTGCTGCTGCTAATCTAAGCCAATGCCGACGAACTACAGAAATTTGCCACTTAAGCAGCGCAGAGGAGAGCGTGATCGCTCCCCTCTAGGTTATTTCGGTGGTATGTCTCAGGTCTTTTAGGTTATTGCCTATCTCTTTGCGGAAGCTTGCTAGGCGAAGATGGCGCTACTTAAACCTGTGACACCTTCGATGACTACAAGCGATTCGTTGTCTGCTGTTTGAACCAGCGTATTGCCGTTGACTTCTGACAACTGGATCGAGTCAGGGTGCAAGCGGCTGCCGAGGGAGATGCGATCGCTCCCCACTTCAAAATCCGTAATCGTATCAACGCCCTGTCCGGCATTGAGCACAAACACATCAGCGCCTGCGCCTCCGGTGTAGATATCATCGCCATAGCCACCGTCAAGGGTGTCGTTGCCGCTGCGACCTGCGAGGGTGTCGTTGCCGCCCAGCCCATTGATGACATCGTTGGATCCGCTGAACCCGCGAACGGTGTTGTCTCGTTTGCATGATCGTGTAACCTCTGTATCTTCGCCGTTGCTTGGAAGCCTAAACAGCGGCTTTTTCATCGAAGGCAAGCGATCGCTCTATGCATTGGGTAAAGCGCGGCATGGTTTGAAAATCTTGCACATTGGGCTTTCAAACAACGAAATCCATCGCCGCAGGTGTTCAACGAAACAGTACACATCTTGGGGAATGACGTAACAGAGTGAGGATTGCGATAGTAGGTTCAGTGGCGAGCCAAGAGACCACATCAAACCCCAAGATGAGTCTCTGTCCTGGCTTGCCAACCAAACACTGTTCACCTATGAGGACATAATTATATGACTATCGCAACTGATAATGCAGCAATGATGGCCGCGACGGCAGCTCAGCCTCCTCAGTACACTGATGGCGAGCTTTACTCCCGGAACATTTTGGGCCCGGTGAAGTTCGACTTGAGCAAGCTGAGTGTTCGTGGTACTGCTGGGCTGCCTTTCCCTCCAACAGTTGTGGCTCCCGATCAGTCTGACTACATCATCGCAGAAGACGAAAAGTTCGTGGCTAGCCTGAACATCGAGTTCAACAAGAGCCCGCTTTCCTCTTTGCTGATGTGCCTCGGTTCGATCGTGACCGTCAACTTCCATTTCGAGGGTCAAGGCCGCAAAGCCACCGAATTCGACCTATCCACATCCATCACAACGGTTAAAGGTCAGTATGCATACAAGATTGAGTTGGATGCAATTCCTAACGAAATCCGCATGACTCCTGGCCTTTATGAGGTATCTGCCACCGTTGAAGTGGGTCCCGCGAAGCACGAGTGCAGCCAGTTCGTTCTGGGCTATGGCTACATCTCTGAAGTGCTGTTGCAGGTTTACCCCTCGGTATAGCCTGAGTCCGTCAGCGGGCTGGCGGGCTTGCTCTCTGCTCTCGGCCAGCCTGACTGACTTTGATATGGGATAGACAGATTCACCAGACTTGGCTAGCAGGTTTATCAAGCCTGCTAGCTTTTTTGCGTTGCTGGCTGAGATGATTTTCGTCGAGAAGGGGTGTAGGTTGGCAGGTGCAATTCAAACCAGACTCTAAAAACCTGTGCCGCCTGCGCTGCGGGCGGCACAGGTTTTTAGAGTCTGGTTTTCATCATGCCGAGCTACCTATCCCCCCCCTTCTCGACAAAAATATCCTTGGGGTTTTCAACCGGATTGGATATGAATACCAGGGGACGTCAAGAATCGGGTGCATAGAGCGGTCGCATTTGGATTGGCTTGCTCTACATGCCAAACCAAAAGAGCCCTGCGAGGATCGCGGCGATCGCCAATAGCCCCACCCAAGTAAAGCCATTGTCGCGGGTATTGACCTGGCTTAGGTCAATGGGTTCGGGCTCGGGTTTGGGTTTGCGGCGGGATGGCGATCGCTTCTTCGTTGGCTTGGCGTAGGGTACCGAAGTACGTTCCCCTTCCTCCAACTGGGTCAGGTCGGGAATTTCGGTTCGCCACTCGGGGCGAATCTTGAGCCGAGGCGCTTTGAGAATGTAGAGCAGCCGCTTGGCTTCCTTGCGGGTGGTGTCATGGGGGTGACGGGTGATGGCTTCGCATAGGGCGATCGCCTCCTCCCGTCTTTCGAGTGCCTCAAACGCCGACACCATCCAAACTTGGGCTTGCCCTCCCAAAATCGAGTTTCGCCCCGCCAGTTTCACGGAGGCCTCAAACTGCTCGATCGACTCACGATAACGCCCCCGCTCAAAGGCTTCGCGCCCGACGCGATAGCTCTGACGCGCCAATTCTTCCTGATTCTCAGTCAATCGTCCCAAACTCCCGTCCAAAGTATCTATTTATTGCTTTTTGGGTCAGTCTTAATTCTAGGTAATATCAATACGGCTTACGCAGTTTGATGATTTTTGGAGCGCAGTACGCCCCCAAAATCATTAAACTCATTTGGCTTTTCGTGTCCAATGCGTCAGTCCTAATCAAATCTCATTGAAGAACCCAACTATCCTTTGTGGCCGCTGCATCGCAGCGGCCACAAAGGATAGTTGGGTTTTACGGTTATTGAACTGGATTTAGTAGAAGTCCTAAGCTCACCGTCGCATGTAGCCAGAGGGGACGATCTTCGAGCCAATCCCTGTATCAGTGAAGATTTCCAGCAGCAAGGCATGGGCTTGACGGCCATCAATGATATGGGCTGCTTTGACCCCCTGGGCGAGCGATCGCACACAACAATTCACTTTGGGAATCATCCCTCCGCCCACAATGCCCGCTTCAATCAGGTTCCGCGCCTCTTGGATATCTAACTCTGGAATCAACGTTGATACATCTTTATAGTCTCGGAGAAGTCCAGAGGTATCCGTCATCAGAATGAGCTTCTCGGCATTCAATGCTGCTGCCAATTCTCCGGCGACCGTATCCGCATTGATGTTGTACGCCTGTCCATGCTCATCCGCCGCCACACTTGACACGATGGGGATGTAGCCTCGATCCACCAGCGCTTCCAGGATGCTAGTGTCCGTATTCTGCACTTCGCCCACAAACCCAATGCCTTCTGCCCCTTCGGGCCGCGCTGTGATCAAGTTGGCATCCTTGCCGCACAACCCAACTGCCTTGCCGCCTGCCTGGTTCACCAGTGACACCAGTTCTTTATTTACCCGACCCACTAGCACCATTTCCACCACATCCATCGTGGCAGCATCTGTGACCCGCAGGCCATTTTTGAATTGGGGTTCGATGCCCAGTTTCTCCAACCAAATATTGATTTCAGGGCCACCGCCATGGACGACGACGGGGCGCACACCCACGCAGGAGAGAAAGACGATGTCGCGAATGACGGTTTCCTTCAAGCCACCGTCGCGCATGGCCGCCCCACCATACTTCACCACAACGGTGCGCCCTGTGAATTCTTGAATGTAGGGCAACGCTTCGCTCAGGACGCGAACGCGGGTCATTTCTGACATATCTGCAAGTTCATCAGTCAACATGGGTCTTTACACACTAAAGAGTGGTGAATGTAGATTTTCAGAACTGGCGCGTTTTGTTGAAGGGGTGGGTGGAGCGCACTCAACCCTTCAACGCATTCCCTTTGGGTGATGTAGGATTTGCGTCAGTCCTGGCTTTGAAGAGAGTTTAGCAGGGACTCGGTCGGTGAAGCAGTGTCGAGGAATGTTAATGATACCCACCCGCACACAGCAAGGTTGCAACCCTGTAAAACAGGATGATGATTGCGTGCAACATGCCCGTAAAATCATTGCATTATGTGTATTACCGCAAACGTGCAACGCAATCGGAGGAGTGTGATGAGTGAAACAGCGAGTCGGTTTGGCATCGTACTGGTCACAGCAGGGACGGAATTAGAAGCGCGGACGATCGCCCAAAATCTGGTGCAAGCCAATCTAGCCGCCTGTGTCAATTTTTACCCAGTGCAATCCATCTATACCTGGCAGGGAAAGGTGCAACAGGATCCCGAATGGCAGTTGGTGATCAAAACTGATCTACAGCGGTTTGACGAACTGACCTCCACGATTCAAGCCATCCATTCCTATAAGGTGCCTGAGATCATTGCACTCCCCCTTCAGACGGGCGAACCAACCTATCTTGACTGGATGGCGACCCAAACAGCCGCGACTTCAGCATCATAATTCCACCAACATGAGACGAATGATAAGTCGATAGGTGCAATGAAACCTAAAACCCTAAGAATCTACATCGCCTGCACTGCGGGCGATGTAGATTCTTAGGGTCTGGTTTTCATCAGGCCGAGCTACTTGCTGAGTGTAGTTTGTTAATCACTACAAAATCGATTACAGATAAAGTGTTTCAGCGATCGCAAAATACTTCTGTCCGTGCCATTCAACCTATGCCCACCTAACCAGCCGGAACTCTTACGTAACAGGCCGTGAAGATCCATTGAGATTTCCTGCTACGGTCGTCAAAGTTGTCAGGCTGTGTTTAGATAAGAGGCGATTTGGCATGTAGTGCATGTGCTGACTGTGCATTTTACTGCCACTCTTGCTGTGGCTGGGTTTAAAGTGTCTCCTTCTGGTGTTTTGGCATGAGTTTGGCTAAGCGCTATCGCACTCGATTTGGTGCTCCCCGTGGCGATCGCCTCTTGTTTTATTTGACAACCGCCCTGGCTGTTCATGCTGGCATGGCCACAGCAGGTTGGATGAGCTGGCAGCAGCACCGAGCCGAATCCCCCGAACCCACGGCCAGCAGCCCAATAGAATTTATCTACCTCGATGATCCTGACTCCACGACAGACGTGCAAGTCGAGACAGACCTCCTAGCACAGGCTGATTCCGATGCAGCAGGGACTCGTGTGAAAGATTTGCCGACCAATGCTGGCAAAGTCATAACCCCTGCAGACAGCTTGCAAGAGGGTAAACCCGTTGAGATGGTGCCGGAAACCGGGCAAATTCAGCCATCCCTGCGAACCCCGACGCCAACGGCCTCTGCCTCATCGCCGATTGCGGCTGAAACAAGCGTTAGCCCTGAGACCGAAGAGGCGAAAGCAGTCGATGCCACTCCAGAAGCGCTACCCAGCGATACCTCGTTAGAGGGCTCCATTCCTTCGCTGCCATCTTCCGAGACGGCTGAAGCCGATGGAACCGTCTTTTCCAACAACCAGGCAGCAAGTAGTTCAGACCCCATAGGGGAGATGGCTGCGTCGCCTGATCTGCCCTCCACATCGGCAGGGCCTACCGTCGGCACTCCTCTCCCACCACCGCCTAACATCGCTGATGGAACGGAAGCCGGAGATGGTGGCCGGGATGAGATAACTCATTCGTCTACAGAATCGAGGGATATTGAGGAAGATGCGATCGAGGGAAATATCGAGGCCACCGAGGGCTTAGATGGATCCCCCAATCCCGAGCGAACCACGTCAGATGATCCGCCTCAGATTGCGACCCTTCAAAACAAAGGGCTGGGGAAATATACCAATGCCCAAACCGCTGCGATAGAAGCGGCATGGCAGTCGATTGAGGTTCAAACGTCACTCTCCCCGATTGTGCGCTTTGTCATCAACCGCAATGGAGAGTTGCAATCGGTCTCATTATCCCAAACATCAGGCTCGGAAGAGGCTGATCAAGCCGCTCTTGATGCGGTTCGAGCTGCCAGCCCGTTTGAACCTTTCCCAGAATCTCTAGCCTACGAAGCGATTCCTATCCGCATGCAGTTTAACTACGTTGTAAATTCTGAGGAAGATGCTTCTGCTGATGGAGACGACGCGGCAGAGGCTACAGATAGCACACCGATTGAATAGAGCAATTCTTGAAGAGAATGTCCCCGCTGGCTGAGCGAAGCCGAAGTCAGCGAGTCATTGTGTGTTCTGAACGCGGGCGAAAGGAACAGTTTTTCAGAGTATCGCTGTAGCCATCAAGGCTAGGACACGTGCTTGAGCTGTCATTGCTCTGAAAATAGATTTTCATCGTTTGGGGTGGCGCGACAGCGACATGGACGATTCCCGTATTCGCGGGAATCCAGAAAGGCTAAAGATACTGACCGATATACGTTTGATAGATGCCCATGAAAATGGGCATGAAGAACCCTAACATCCTATCCTGGCAGCCCACAAGCTATAAACCCTTATCTGCAGTTCTCCTACGTTCTTGCACAACCTGCGCTGAGCACCTGAGCCTTCAGAGCCAACTCCCCTCAATCTACGCGAGTGCTGATGGTGTGCGTCGCGTGGGGTAGGCTTGCAAATCAGACACTGGAGGATAGTGGGTTGTCGTGTGATGGTGAGCTGCACTGATGGGGATCACCTCAGCCGCAGGGCGATCGCCCTTTAGCGATTCCGAGACACTTGCGGCGATCTCTACACTCTCTTCCGCAGAACTGGGTGCAAAGGCAGCCGCGCAGCTTGGTACCCCAACCACCTTTTGTCCAGTACTCGCAAATAAGGGAGCTGCCAAAGGGCAGGCCTGCCAACACGCTTGGACAGGAACTCCGAGCTGTGTACATGTACCTCCCCGTCGCCCTTCAACCTGATAGTAAAAGCAATGGCGACAGCTGGAAATACCGGAACGGGTGGTGCTCATGTGAAATCAGTAGGGTTAAGTGAGGACGGGATGTGAGTCTTCTACATTCTCTCGTATCGCCTTTACGAGACTTTTTACCATCGTCCCCCTAGACATTTGGCTATGACCTATTCCCAGCGATCCCAAATAAAAAAAGGAAGTTTAGAATCTCTTCCAATTTTGTTCAGGAAAATGTACAAAAAATGTAATTTTCAACAGACGATGATCCTGTACTGCTCAGAACAAAATAGACAATAACTGGGTAAGATCCCCGTGGGGATCACGAAAAAATGGAAATCGCTGTAGAAGCTTTAAAAGTTTTTTGAGAAATTAAACGGTAAACTCAAGCACTTGATGAGACGCGCTATTGCCACCTATACATAAAAAATGACCTTGGCAAGGACAGATATAGAAAATAGATAATGATGTCCCTTTATCCTATGCGATCGCCCATTAAGTTGCCACGGTATTTATATGGATTATCTTGCCCGTTAAACGAAAATTAAAGCGTGATCCCCGTCACTGCGAAGCGTGATAAGTAAGGGTTGACATTTGTAACATTGACTTGCATTTATTGAGGGCAAAGAGCTAAACAAAACCCGCTTAGTTAGCCCTGTTTTGCTGTTGGGGTAGTGGTATGGGGAATGATTTGTGGATGTGCAGGCAGCCTCCGCACATCCACAAATCATTCCGTTTTCAGGACTTGCCGCTATTTGAAGTAGATCAAGAGATTCAAGCCGGGAATGGTGCGTGAGAGCGTCCAAAAGAGGAGCGCAATGTAGAGTAAGCCCAGACTCCATTGATACCAGACCAGCGTGGTGATCAGCCCTGGCAGATTTTCATCCCGTAAGCGGATATCGTTAAACCCAAATCGCAGCAGGTTATTGAGGCTGAGGTCAAGGTAGTTCAGCCAGTTCCAGCGCCGATCCCAAAGAATGTGGGTATAGCGATCCCGGTAGAAGGGAAACTTTGGAATGATGGGCAGGCGGTTGATCAGAATCCGCAGTTCTCGCATACTGCCATCTTCCATGAAATAGCTGTCGGTGAGCTGGTTATGGAAGCGCCCCTGACGATAGAGGCGAGTGAGCAGCACCGTGGGCACTGGCAGAGTCATGAGGCCAAGGCAGAGGAGCGTGCGGAGAGGAAATTCTGCGTTGTTGAAGATGGCGGATAGACCCAGCAAAGTTAGGATGCTGGTGCTACTGAGCATCCATAGGGTTTCTTCGGTCGTGGGGATGATGGGGACTGGGCGTAGTCGTCGGAACCGATCGACCAGCCAGAATAGGAGGGCATAGAGGGCGATCGCCACCATGCCCACACCAAGCACTAACCCTGCACGGGTGCCAAAGGCCGTGAGCCAGAGTAGGCTGCTGAGGATGAGCCACTGGGTCGCTGTGCTCAGCCACCCCACCAGACCCCGGCGATCGCTCACGACAATGCGATCGCGCACCTTCACGTAGGTGGCCAGATCTAGCCCCTCCAGTTTCAGTAGGTCGGTGCTGCTACGCAGGCGTTGTTGCGATCGCGCCTGCACAATCGATTGCACCTGCTCTTCTGAGAAGCCAATGCGCAGGAGCTTGGCCTCCGAGGCACTGTTGAGGTTGACCCCGGTGAGAAATTTGGAGAGTTCTCGCAGGCGCAGTTCCTCGGTGAGGTAGTTGATCTGGTTCGCATCCGAAATCTGTTCCAGGGAGCGAAAGTTTCGCACCAGGTTGCGCAGCAGGGTTTCGTTTCCTTGCAAGGTGGGGACGGAAATGACGGAGCCGATTTGCCCCCGATTCCCCAACAACTTGGCCTCGTCCGGGTTGAACTGCATTCCAGCCACATTGAGATAGGCTGCGGAGGCAAAGCTGGCATCCCCAAAATCCACCTGGTTCAGCAGCGCCGCTCCCCGCAGGTTAACGGGCTGGCCAAACTGTGCCTCTCGAAATGTCGTGGGTTGCATCAGGGTGGCTTCGGGCAAGAACAGGGCTTTGGCAAACTGGCTGCGATCGAATTCCGTTAACCCCTGCCACTCTGTCTGGGCAAAGTCGGCGTTGCCCTCAAAACGCACCCGAGTCATGTTCGTGCCATCGCGAAAAACGGACTTGCTGAAGTTTGCGGTATCGCGGAACTCACTGCTTTGGAAGGTGACTGCCGCCTGAAACCGAGCCTGATTAAAGCTCGCCCGTTCAAAAAACAGCGCACTGCGGAACCGAGCCTTTCCCTGAAAGATTGTCCCCGGAAAGCTCGCAGGTTGGCTGAAGCGGGTATCTGACCAATCCGTCCCCTGCTGGAAGATCGCGCCAGATGCCTCGATCCCCTGAAGAAAAAAGGTGTTGGCGAAATTGGTCACTCCCTCGAACTGAGTTTGGGTAAGGCGAAAAGGCCCACGCAGTACCGTTAGTTGCAAGGGTAACGGCTGCACCTGGTTGAGGAGCGATCGCGACAATTGGCTGAGTTGGGCAATACGGCGGCGATCGCGCTGGAGCTGTGCTTGTTCTTCTTCGGTGTAAACCTCCAACTCCTCGCCGTAGAGTAACGAGCGTAGCCCCAGGTCGCTCAGGTTGAACTCGCCGCGTACTAGGGCATAGCTGAGGTCAATCCCCAAGGGCTCTTTGGTATTTACTAATCGCTCGCGCAGGGTGCGATAAAACGTCCCTTGGAAATCAGCGTTTTCCGGACGCAGATCGATGACAGTACGGCGCAAGTCCAGGGTTTGCTGTCCGTCCAAAGCAATCGGATGGCGCAGCCGCTGTTGCAGAATGTCCGTTGTCAGAGGAATGCGATCGGGTTGGGCGATCGCCCCCCAAGCTGGAGCTGCAGAGCAGCAAAACCCTACAATCAGCCATACAATCAGTAGCCAACGCCTCATCATTCCGTCGTCAGCGCTAGTTTTCCGACAAAGCCCCCGGCTTCCAACTGGCGGTGAGCTTCTGCCGCCTGGTCGAGCGGAAAGGTTTGCGCCAGATGCACCGTCAAGTGTTGCTGGTCGACCCATTGGGCACATTGCCGCAGGATACTGACTTGGGCCATTTGAGCCTCGGCCAGGTTTTTTAGGTGGGGGGTAAGCATCAATTCAAAGCTAAAGCGGAGGTTGCGATCGCGCGCCACCTTCCATATCGTGTCCTGCGACGGAGCCAGCAGCGTCACCACATCTCCGTAGTAGCGCGTAGAAGCAAAGCATTGGGACAACACTTGTTTGCCCACTGTGTCGAAGCTCACATCGACGCCAGCACCATCTGTCCAAGTCATCACCCGCACGATGGGATCATCCAGGGTGTAGCGAATGACGGCATCAGCTCCCAACTTCTCGGCAAAGGCCGCTTTCTCGGCGGTGCTCACGGTGGTGCAAACGGTTGCCCCCGCTTGCTTGGCCAGTTGAATCGCGACATGCCCCACACCACACGCACCTGCTTGAATCAGCACCCGCTGTCCTGCGCTGAGACGGGCGCGATGGAACAGGGCTTCCCAGGCGGTAATTGCTACCAGAGGCAATGCTGCGGCTTCAGCAAAGCTGAGGGTTTTGGGTTTGTGGGTGAGGAAGCACTCTTCCACGGTGGCGTATTCTGCATAGGTGCCCGGATGTCCGCCCAGTCCCCCATTGCAGAAATACACTTCGTCGCCAATGTGAAACTCGCGTACGCCCGCTCCAACCGCTTCTACCACGCCTGCACCATCTAGTCCCAGAATGACGGGCATTTGCTCCGGGTAGAAGGTGCCTCGCTGGCGAATTTTGGTATCGATGGGGTTGATCCCCGCTGCTTTCACCCGCACCAGAATCTCGGTGTCGGACTGCAACTCGGGCAGGGGGCGTTCCTGCACTTGCAGTACCGATGGATCTCCGGCGGCAGTCATAACAACGGCTTTCATCACGCGCTCATGTCGGGTAGAGGATGACCGATTACTAGCTCTATCCTCCCATGCTAGGTACAGGACAAGAAAATCAACCCCTGTACGAAGCCTTGATTGTCAGGAGCGCGGGTACTGCCCGCGCTCCTGACAATCAAGGGGTTTCTGGTTTTTGTCTTGTATTCAACCTCCGATGCGTCAACCCTCGCGACACGAAAGAGCGCTCAAAGCACCGGGGGAACTTTGCGGAGGACAAAGACATTGCCTTCGTTGCCTCGACCAATGCGGAGGTCATCGTCGAGATAGGTGACCTCCAGCCAGCCCTGCTGGTTTTCGCTGTTGATGGAGAAGTCGAAGGGTAGGAGGCGATCGCCCGCATCCATCTTTTTAATTAGCGCCTCGGGAGAGGTGTAGCCGACCAAGCGTTGCAGCCCCAAGACCCCCCGCCGAAATTTCACCTGCACTCGCCGTTCTGAAGTTAGCTCAAACGTAGCACCCACGGCCACCAAGCCTTCGAGCAGCGGCAACCCATAGACTTCGGCGATGTTGAAAATTTCGGAGGTTTCCAGACGAATCCACTGATAGATTTGGCCGAGTTTGAGGAGGGGAAAGCGATCGATGCGCAATAACTCCTCGCTGCTGGTATAGAGCAGTCGCCAATTCCCGTTTAGGGTTTCTTTGGCCTCAAGCGGTCGGGGATTGGGATTTTCATCTTCGAGACGGGCAATGGCCGATAGGATGGCCGTCTGATCGGTCTGGGTAGCGATAATTCCTCGATTTCGGCCTGCGATCGCTTCTAGCAGCTCAACTTTGCGAATCATCCGGATAGCCCCCTCAAATGGCTCGTTATAGGAGTAGGTGCAGCGCCCCAACGTCACCATCCCC
>JBCBSL010000171.1:0-11519 GCA_039819145.1 Cyanobacteria bacterium J06638_22 | reverse complement strand
GAACCCAATCATTTTTTGAAAACCCCGCGACGTGGGACTTTCAAAAAATGATTGGTAGTCAGTTCTCAGCGAATTGGTATTACCAGTGATTTTGACTCGTTTTTGCGCCCGATCGCTACCACAGATCCCTAGCTAACCCACGCTGTTGAAACTCAACGCCGTAGCAGCTAATCAGTGATCTTCGAGCAAACACTGCTGATAGGGCAACATTTGGCTAGGCAGATACAGCGTTGGTTGTAACGTCTGATGCTTGAGCTGAACTGAATGTGTGATGTTAATCCGACTGAGGAAGTCGAGATCATGGGAAATGACCCAAAGGGCACTTTGATAACTGTTAATCGCCTCGACCATTTGATCGACCGTTGTGACATCTAGATTATTGGTGGGTTCATCTAAAATCAACAAATCGATTTCGGCAATGGTGATCATGGCGATCGCCAATCTCGCCAATTCCCCACCACTCAAAACAGAGGCAATCTTATATACATCGTCATTCCAAAACAGAAAGTGTCCGAGCTGCTGCCGTAGCAACTGATAGTTCAACGCCGGATTCGCCCGTTGCATGTTTTGCAGCACCGTTTGGGTGCGATCGACCAATGCATAGCTCTGATCCAGGTATACCGTTCGCATGTCTGCACATCTCACCTCACCGCCCCGCAAAACGGCGGGTGTTGAGTCGAGTCCCAGAATCGCTTTAACCAAACAAGATTTGCCGGATCCGTTGATGCCTGCAACCGCAAGGCGATCGCGACTCAACACGCAAAGCTCAATATCCTTAAGCAATAATCGATCCGCGACCCAAAGATTGGCATGGTTGATTTCGATTAATCGTCGATGTTTTTTGCCATGCTCTTCCAATTGAATGCTTGCAGCCTTATGGGTTCTTACCTTAGTGTCGGCAACGTTTTGCGTCGCGACGGCCATTGCTTTTTCATGTTTGATCTTCAGTTTTCCAGCCACTGTTTCAGCACGGCGCTTCAAGCTCCCAGCGACAATGCGGGGCATATCGCCGTTGAGAGCTTTTTGACGACCGCTGCGATGCGACTGAGCCGCACGTTTCTGCTCGTTTAAGAGGGTCGCTTTGGTTCGTTTCAACTCCTTTCGTGCCGTTTCATGGGCTCTCTCCTTGGCCGCCTCTTCTAATTGCTTTTGCTCTCGGTAATACGAAAAATTGCCGCCATAGACCTGTAATTTTGTAGCCGAGAGTTCCCAAGTCGTTTGTGCGACCTGATCGAGAAAAAACGGTTTGTGGGAGACAATCACAAAGGCTCCCTGGAACTGGCAGAGAATCTGACGCAGGGCTTCAATAGCTGGATAATCCAGATGATTTGTCGGTTCATCCAAAAACAAAAGATCGGGCGATCGCGCTAAACCAACTGCCAGAAAAAGCTTCGTCAACTCTCCACCACTAAGGCTTTGCATAGACAGCGATAAGTCCAAGGCCTTGCCGAAGCTGGTTTCAAGCATCTGCTCAATTTCCCACCACTCGTCGGATATAGCACTCAGAAAGTCGAGAACCGACTCCGATTGAATCGACGACCGAATAGTGTTGAGTTGCAGCAGATAGTACGTTGGGCGATCGCACGCGACGGCTCCTTGTGTAGGCTGAATCTGTCGGGCCAAAATTTTCAGCAGCGTCGATTTGCCCACCCCGTTAGAGCCGACTAGGGCAATCCGATCGCCCGCTGCAAGGCTGAGATCAATGCCTTGCAATAAAACCCGCGTCGACTCCAGCCTGTAACTCACGTTCTCAGCCATCAAGTATGGCTGCCGATGATTAGACATACACCACCTCCCTGGGAGGCCACATCGCAAAGCATGGCTGCAATGTAGCCATCTTCCTAATTATGTAAATACTGAAAAAAGTTCAAAGGCTAAGGCGCAGATGATCTTTGATCCGCATCTGACGCTAGCAAAACACAACGGCGCTCTGGTTCTAATGCTCTACCAGGCTGACGAATTTGTTGTGTTGTCTCTAAAGTGCTACTTCATTGCTTTATGAATCGAAACGCTGTGAGTTGAAGTCGTGGCATCACGATAGCGTAAATCACCTCAAAACGTCCAGCGGTCAAATTTCTGTTTTACAACGATATTTAATCACCGCAAAACCGATCTGAGGACAGAATAGAAAACAAATACTCTAACTGCAACTTAATATCACTAGGGATGCCGCACAAAATCATTCTTGTAGAGATGTGAAGACCACCTACGCCTCGCACATTGCTTGTGCTTGGTCGATCAATACACCGCCACATCTCTGACCGACTGGGCTATCAGGGACATTTCTGTATCGGAGATGGAACCACCATTGCCGCAGCCTTGTGTCAGCGTCTCAAGTCAATTGATAGCTCACTATTGCAATTAATTTCTATTTATTGAATACTGTTCTCAACGAAATAAATCTCCTTTTGGTGTGGGGAAATATGAATAGAGTCTTCTTCCTGGCGATTAGCATCGCCTCACTTTGTGCTGCTCAGGTCGCCCAAGCTACTGAATTGACTTTAGAGAAAGATTCGCATCAGCTAGCAGATGCCGAACTGGTAGATGCTGAACTGGCGGATGCCGAATTAGTCAGCTCTGAGCTAGCGAATACCGAACTAATTGATACCGAACTAACGGATGTCCAACTAACGGATGCTGCAACTGAAATTGCGACGATTGCAGAAAATGCAGAACTGGCTGAACGTCCCCAGCCTCAGCAGAATCTGCCATTACTCGCTCAGGCCACAGCATCACTGGTTGAAGTAACGGGCGTGACAGTTACTTCAACAGCAGCAGGACTTGACGTAGTTCTGCAAACTTCTGAGGCCGTTCCAACTCCCGTCACCACGATATCGGGAAACGCCCTTGTGATTGACATTCCGGCAGCAGTGCTGGTGTTGCCGGAGAGCGAAGATTATTTGGAAGTCAGCCCAGCAGAAGGCATTGCAGCCATTACAGCAAACAATATGGCTGTTGAGGGGGAGCCAAACCAAGTGCGTATTGTCATTACCGGAACCGACGCGCCGCCAACGGCAGATGTCACAAGTACGGCTCAGCAGGTGGTGTTGAATGTGGCGATCGCCCCTCCCGGCACCTCTGCTGGAGCGATCGACGACTCCCGGATCCGGGTCACAGTCACAGGAACGCGCAACCTCGATGACGTGCAAGATGCCCCCAGTAACATCACCGTCATCGACCGTGACGAAATCGAGCGAACCCAAGCACAGGACATTCGCGATCTGGTGCGCTTTGAGCCAGGGATTGTGGTGCGCGACAACGCCCGCTATGGCTTGCAAGACTTCAATATTCGTGGCTTGGATGGGAATCGTGTCTTGATTCAGGTCGATGGAATTCGCATCCCGACGCGATTTGAGTTTGGGCCTTTTGCCCTGGGGCGGGATTATGTCGATCTGGATTCGCTGAGTGCGGTTGAAATTATTCGTGGGCCAGCCTCAGCGCTCTACGGAAGTGATGCCCTGGCTGGAGTGGTGAGCTACTTTAGCCTAGATCCAGAAGCTCTACTGGATGAAGCTGGACGCGATTTCTTAGGCGGCATTCGCCTCGGCTACGATTCTGAGAACACCAGTACCAATATCAATACAGTGTTTGCGGCTCGGTTGGATGATTTGGATGTCTTGTTTGGCTATACCCGGCGCGATGGCAATGAGCTGCAAGTATCGGGGGATGATAGCTTTGTCGATCCACAAGTCAACAACCGCAACAACTTTCTAGGTTCCGCCGTTTACCGTATCAGTGATACACAGTCCCTGCGCTTGATCACAGAGGTTTTTGACGATGACGCCGAACTCGACATTTTGGAGCGGAACCTGGTTGCACCCAACATTCAATTTGAAGATGTTGAACTGAATACCAATCGGGAACGCATCAGTTTGAGCTATGAATACGATGACCCTGATAGCAACTCCTTCTTGCAATTTGGGCGCTTCCAGGTGTACTACCAAAACGCCCGCAATGAAGAACTCAGGATTCGGCGGTTTACTTATGGCGCTACCAGCGGAGGGCAGTTTCCCATTGGCACTCCGGTGCGCCGAAACGATGATTACGACTTCCTCGATCGTGTTTGGGGCGCTAACCTTCAGTTGCGTAGTGACTTTGATATTGGTGAGGTGGAGAATCGTCTCACCTACGGGATTGAGGTATCAACGACGCGTAATGAACGCCCGCGCGATCGTGTCGAGACTAGCCTAGTAACGGGAGAAACCACCCGGATTTCAAGTACAGATACGTTTCCCATTGAAGACTTTCCACCTTCTGATACCCTCCGCCTTGGTTTTTATGTCCAGGATGAAATCACGTTTGGGGAAGGTCGATTTACTATCATTCCCGGCTTGCGCTTTGATATCTATGATTTGACAGTGGAAGACTCCCCTAGCTTTGAGCGCAATGATGTCGAACCCGTTGATTTCAACGATTCTGATGTCTCCCCAAGTTTGGCGCTGATCTATCGCCCCAGCGATGAGATCACGTTGGTCGGTCGTTATGCTCGTGGTTTCCGCGCCCCGTTGTACAGCGAGATCAACAGCGGCTTTACCAACACAACCGGAGCCTTCTTCAAGTACCGCACCATTCCCAATCCCGATCTGGAGTCAGAAACCAGCAATACCTTTGAGCTGGGTATTCGGGGAGATTTCGATCGCCTTCGATTTGGATTGACGGGATTCTACAGCCGCTACAACAACTTCATTGAAGAGTTTGTGGATGCTGGGACTGAGATCATTACGCCTCCCCCCGCATTTGGCACCCCCGTCATCAACATTTTTCAAACCCAAAACGTCACCGATGCCGAAATTTATGGCATAGAGCTGGGCGGTGAGTACCGCTTTAGCTCCGGAGAAGATGGCTTCCGTGTGCGGCTCGCGCTGGCCTGGACGGAAGGAAATAACTTGACCGATGATGAGCCGCTAGAGTCGGTTAGCCCGTTTCAACTCGTCGCGGGGTTGGGCTACCGCGCACCTGGCGATCGCTGGGGCGTCGAATTCATCGGCACCGTGGTTGGTGAGCCGGATGTCAACGACACCATCAATGACCAGGAGCGCTTTATTCCTGACGCCTACACGGTGTTTGATTTGATTGGCTATATTAACCTCAACCCCAACGTTTCGCTCAATCTCGGCATCTATAACCTGTTTAACACTGAGTATTACCAGTTTGCCGATGTTCGTAACTTTACGGCGGATCGGCCAGACATTGGTCGATTCTCTCAGGCACGAACCAGTTTCAGAGCAGGTCTGACCTGGCGTTTTTAGACACTGCTGACTAGGTGTATGAACTGGAATCCATTTCAGTTCATACAGTTCCTATTTCATACCCAGTTTCAGTATCGTCCGTTTTTAAGAGCCCGTTGGCCACGTATCAGGACATACCGCACATCGGCAAACGGTTACCGATTGACCTAAATGATAATAACTTGCAATAATCAGACAATTCTTCTTTCTGCTAACCCCATTCCCCTTTATGTCTTCCCTGCGCCTTCCTTCATTCCCCTATGCCGTTCCATCCCGTGGCATCGCAGCCCTCTTGATCGTGTGTATCGGGCTTGTGCTCACCCTGGTCTTGTCTCTGACCCAGGGAACTGTGCCAATGAGCCTGGCTGAGCTACAGCAAGCGCTCTGGCGGGAGGGCAGCAGCATCAACCAAACCATTATTTGGGACTTGCGCCTGCCGCGCATTGTCGCGGCGTTGATGGTCGGGTCGGCGTTAGGACTCTCAGGGGCGTTGCTGCAAGGGATGTTGCGCAATGGATTGGCGGATCCCTTCATCCTCGGGATTTCCGCTGGAGCCGGTCTGGTGGCAGTGGCTTTCTTTACCCTGGGGTTAATGCAAAGCTGGGTGCCTCTGGCGGCTTGGGTAGGAGCGATCGCCACAACCTCGATGGTGTATCTCCTAGCCCGCAGTTCCACGGGCATCTCGGTCGAGCGCTTGGTGTTGGGTGGCGTTGCGATTAGCTCATTGTTTGGCGCGGTGCAATCGACGTTGTTGCTACTCTCGGAAGACGGGCGCATTCAAGCGGCATTGAACTGGCTGGTCGGCAGCCTCAACGGACGCGGATGGGATGAGCTGACCATGGTTGGCCCCTACCTGGCGATCGCGCTGTTGGTGGGATGCAGTATGGCTCAGGTGATGAACCTGTTGCAGTTGGGGGATGATTTAGCCGTGAGTTTGGGGGTATCGCTGTTTCGATCGCGGTTGTTGATTGGGGCGATCGCTGCCCTACTTGCCGCCAGTGCGGTAAGCATCGCCGGATTGGTGGGGTTTGTTGGGCTGATTGTGCCCCATGGCGCACGGTTGCTGGTGGGCACCGATTACCGATGGGTGTTGCCCCTATCGGTTTTAGGCGGAGCCTGGACGTTGCTGCTGGCCGATTGGCTATCGCGACTGGGGGCGATCGAGCTGCCGGTCGGCATTGTCACTGCCTTGCTGGGGGCTCCGGTCTTCATCTGGTTGCTGTATCGTCGGAGCCACGCATCATGAGACAAGCAGCAGAGTCCGTCTGGGCATTGGAAAGCAAGGCACTGTCTGGGGGCTATGGCACCGAGAGCATTGTGCAAAACATCAGCTTTGGGCTGCACTCCGGCGAATGGTTGAGCATTTTGGGAGCGAATGGTTCCGGCAAATCGACATTGTTGCGATTGTTAAGCCGTGTCTTGCTCCCTCACAAGGGAACGGTCTTGCTCGATGGCAAAGTGATTCATACCCAGTCGGCTCAGACTGTTGCCCGCTCCCTAGCCCTGTTGCCCCAACAACAGACCATTCCCCCCGGCTTAACCGTGCGGCAACTGGTCAGCCTAGGGCGGGCTCCTTACCAACCCTGGTGGAAATGGGAGCTGGATGTCGCCGATCGCCAACAGGTAACCTTGGCACTGGAATCGGCGGGATTGATGGACTATAGCGATCGCCCGGTGGAACAGCTCTCGGGCGGTGAGCGGCAGCGAGCATTTTTAGCATTGGCGCTAGCTCAAACACCGCAGGTGCTCTTGCTCGACGAACCAACGACCTATCTCGATTTGCGCTATCAACTTGAGCTACTGGAACTGTTGAAACGCTTCAACCAGGATCAAACTCTCACCATTATTACGGTGCTGCATGACGTGAACCTGGCCACCCGATTTAGCGATCGCCTCGCCCTCCTCAAGCAAGGTAGGCTGCACCACTTGGGTGCCCCCATCGACGTGGTAACCCCGGAAAACCTAGCCGAGATTTTTGGCATTGACGCCGCAATTCTGCAAACCCCTGTTGGCCTTCAAATTTGTCCGCTTGCACCGTTCTCGTTTTCTACACCCCAGGTTCAAACCCTATGAAACCGATTTATCTGACGCTTCTCCTATTCACGCTGCTGGCCGGATGCGCTTCGGTTCCCACAACGACGACGCCAGAGACATCCACCGATGCAGCGGTCGAACAAGCCCCCGCTGCAGACACACGCGTTGTCGCCCTCAGTTCCGTTGCAGCGGATATCATCCATCGCCTCGATTCCAGCAAATTGGTCGGTATACCGGGCAGCCAACTGCTCAACCAAAACGAAGCCTTGCAAGATCTGCCTCGCGTGAGTGAAGGGCGCACCCAGCCCAATCTCGAAACCGTTGTCGCTCTGGAACCGACACTCGTCGTTGGCGCGGCGGGTTTTCATGACCAGGCATTGACGAGCTTGGAGTCGATGGGCGTTGAAACCCTCTCGACCGAACTCGACAGTTGGCAGTCGCTCGAAGATCTCACCCGTACCCTAGCGACTGCTATTGGAGCCGATCCCGACCCACTGCTCCAGCAATATCAGCAATGTCTACCCGCCCAGCCTGCCGCCGCCGAAGCAGACACCCTTGTTCTGGTGAGCCGCCAACCGTTGTTGTCGCCGAACAAAGACAGTTGGGCTGGGGATTTGCTCACGCAATTTGGTGCCACAAACTTGGTCGCGGAATTTCAGGGACAAAGCCCGATCGCAGGCTACGTTACCCTCTCCCCTGAAAAAGTCCTCGAAACCAATCCAGAAATTCTGATCCTGGTTGACATCCAGGGAAGCGAGGTCGACGAATTTCAATCCGAACCCTTCTGGCAAGACTTGAATGCCGTTCAAAACGAACAGGTTTACATCTTGGATTACTACGGCTTTGTTAACGCTGGCAGCATCGATTCCATTACCCAGGCTTGCGAACAACTAACGCAGATCTACGAAACCAACTAAACCTTTACCCTCAGTATCAGGAGTCCGTCGCTATGCAACTCCGAGAACCCACCACCAACCTCACGGGTGTGGCCGAAACGCTGATGATTACGCTGTATGCCCGTGCGACCGAAACCCAACGATCAGAGCCAATTTTGAGTGATCGCAAAGCGGTTGAAATTGCAGACCAAGTCGATTACGACTTTAGTAAGTACGAAAAAGGCTGGTCTTCGCAACTGGGCTGTGTGATTCGAGCGAGAGCTTATGACCAGATTGTGCAGAACTTCCTTGAAACTTACCCCAGCGCTGTAATTGTCAACCTCGGTGCGGGTCTATGCACTCGCTTTTCCCGTGTGGATAACGGTGAAGTGCATTGGTATGACGTGGATTTCCCAGAGGTCATTGCCCTGCGACGCAAGTTCTTTGAAGAGAGCGATCGCCACCACTTCATTGCCAAATCTCTGCTGGACTTTACCTGGATGGATGGCATTCATCGTCAGGCTAATCAGCCCATAATGGTGCTTTACGAAGGGGTGTCCATGTACTTGTCAGAAGCCGACAATCGAGCGCTGTTGCAACAAATCGAAACGCGCTTTAGCCCCACCGAAGTACTGTTTGATGTCTTGAGTCGCAAACGTGCCCAAACGACCCAGCAGCACGACACCGTCTCGAAGACAAATGCGGAGTTCAAGTGGGGCATTGACCAGAGCAACGAACTCGAATCTTGGAGCCCAGGCATCCGATTAAAACAAGAAGTGTTCTACCTCAGCCAGTTTCTCGACTATCCACAGCGGCTACCCATGCCTGGGCGCATAGTGGCACAACTCTTTCCGTTCATTCCAATGGCGCTTTTCAAGAACTCGGGTCGCATTGTGCAGCTCCAGGTTGGAACCTATTCCTGATAGCAACCATGACAGCCCCCATAGAAACGGCGTATCGAGCAACCGATGCTACGGGTACAGAGATTCATTTGAACCAACCCGCTCAGCGCATTGTGTGTCTTACAGCGACTGGAATCGATAGTCTAGCAGAGTTGGGTTTGGAGCCAATTGGCTATCTATCCAAAGGAATTGCTGAGCGCCCTGAATTTTATGGCGATCGTGCCCAGGCGTTTCCATCGGTTGGGTCTTGGCTGTTGCCCAATCTGAAAGCTATCCGCCGCCTCCAACCGGATTTGATTCTGGGGTGGACTTTTCCCCATCGTTTTTATCGGCACTGGCTCCAGAAAATTGCGCCGACCTATCTTATGGGTGGTAGTGGTTATGCTTTAGCCCTCGCCAGATTGCGCGACATTGCGCGTCTCACTGGTAGGGTTCCAACAGCAGAACTTGCCATTAACCAATTGGAAATGCGGCTAGAAAGCTATCGGACTGCGATTCCAGAAAATCAAAAGAAAACGGTGCTTATGATGGGTGGCTCTATGCTGAATCGCTTCTCCCGTCGGTTCATCGTTGAAACCAACCAGGGGACAACAGGCACTATTCTTCAACAGCTCACTCACTATCCTTGGCTGGAACCTGCGGGGCAAAGAATGGAACCTGGTTTGATGACCGTCCCACTCGATCGCATTCTTCAGGCGAATCCAGATGTCATTTTTGTGCAGACCTATCCCCCTTCAACCACGTCCCTTTCCCAGCAGCTAGCAAACCATCCAGACTGGAAACAACTGAGCGCTGTTCAATCGGGTCATGTCTACGAGGTCGATCAATTCTGGCATGCGGGCAATGGCACCCGCATCATCCATATTCTTCTCAAGCAATTACTTCCCCTGATTTACCCTGATGTGTCCTTTGACTTTCCATCTCAACCCAAACTTCCTACCGGGCTACGCCAGAAAGAGCTTTGCGAATACTTTGGCCTGAGCTACAAAGCTGTTGCGCAAACGGCCAAGCAACTCGGCCTCAGTACCCATGCCTATGTACAGCAGCAAACGGGATGGTGTTTGCGGGATGAGCGCTACTATCCTCCCGACGACAAAGCAATCGCATCATAGCAACTTACCCCTCACAACCCATGAAGCCCAAAGTTGTCAAAATTGCAGAAGTTAGCCTCATCATTTTGCTCGTTGCCTTGGCAATCATCTTTGTCAACCAGGTTGGCATTGAGCAAATTCGAGAAGATGTGGCTCGATTTGGCATCTGGGCTCCTGCAATCGTCCTGCTGCTGCGCCTGACGAGCATTGTGATTCCAGTGCTACCCGGAACCGCTTACTCAATCTTGGCCGGGGGCGTATTTGGTTTTACGCAAGGATTGATCGTGATTGCGATCGCTGACTTTATTGCTTGCGCCTCCAACTTCTTCATTGCCAAACGCTATGGCCGTGACCTGGTGCAGCGGCTCGTGGGAGAGCGATTTATGGGCAAAGTTGATGCCCTCGGACAAAACTATCTAGAGCAAAACATCTTCCTCGTCGCTGGGCTGTTGATGACGGGATTGTTTGACTTTGTTTGCTACGCCGTTGGAATGACCAAAATGGGATGGCAGCGTTTTATTCCGGCCTTGGTGTTGAGTATTGCGATCGCCAAACCGCCCATCGTCGCCTTGGGTGCGGGGATATTCGAAGGGGGGCGTTTATTACTGGGAGTGGCGTTGTTCGGCATGTTTGCCCTAGCGATGATTACTGGGTGGGTGCGACGCAAACGAGCGTAATCATCAAGCACGTAGCCTTGGATGATCGCCACCTGTACCCTTGCTACTTAATCCGTTGCTTCTTTCAAGTGCTGTGAAATTTCGTGATAGAGGCTGATGATATGGCGATCGGCCAAGCTGTAGTAAACATTGCGCCCTTCCCGGCGATACTTCACCAAGGGAAGCGCAAATAAATAAGGCCCCAGTTAATTGGGGACAACAGTGATGTCCCACTTCGGTAAATGCTCAGAGCGTTTCCACTGCTGTTCGTAAGCTTCTAGCTCTTCTTTAGGCACCGTTATCTGCTTCTGGTAGACCCCGTCAACTAAATGAACCAGAGGCTTGAATCCATCCCAAGTCATATTGCTAGCCCATTGCAATGCGGCCTCGACAGTCGTGAGCAACGCCCCATTCCAATAGTTTTCTAGAGCCGCCCAGCACCGTTCAATCGGATTGTACTTACTGTGATAGGGCGGATAGTAAATCAAGCGTACTCTCAGCCCTGTGACTTGGCAGAACTGAGCGATGCGTTTGATGAACTGGGTGCGATTACTTCTGACGGCAGAACCGCCATCTAAATCGATAGCGAGTTCCTCCACCTCTGGATAGTCCTGCCGATGCGCCTGCCACCAGGTGAGAAGACAATCAACGATAAAGTCGCTGGTTTCGGCGGACTGACCAAAGTAGAGCCACAATTGGCTACCAAGCACATCGAGAATGCCAAAGGGCACTA
>JBCBSL010000170.1:0-11578 GCA_039819145.1 Cyanobacteria bacterium J06638_22 | reverse complement strand
CCCGTCGCTAGTCCCACGTGTTAGCCACATCAGGGGCGTACCACGCGTTGAGCAATCTTGCGATGGTCAAACAGCGACAATAGTCAAAACGAAACGGCTCAATGATTAAAGTCATTTGAACGGTTTCATTTTGACTACTTTCAATAAGATGGGCGATACTGGATTCGAACCAGTGACCCCTTCCGTGTGAAGGAAGTGCGCTACCACTGTGCTAATCGCCCGTAACTCCTTATTGTATAGGACTTACGCATTGGATACGAAAAACCAAAGCAGTTTGATGATTTTTGGGGCACTTTGCGCCCCAAAAATCATCAAACTGCTTTGGTCCTGTTGTATAGCGCTAAGCGCTTCAGTAAAAACAATATGTTCTTGGAAAGCTAGGCTCTGCATGACGTTATGGTGTTTGATGTGCTAGTTGCGCTAAGCATCAAGACTTGCGAATGATCGTGGGAATAGATTTTCCAGCGTTTCTTGCAGATAGCGGTGAGGATAGATGTCCGGCTTCTTGCTCCACACATAGCTAAGGGTTTGGTCATAGCTCCAAGTGGGATTGTTTTGGAAGCAATAGGCCACACCGAGGGAGCCACTGCGCCCAATTCCAGCGCGGCAATGGAGCAGGATGCGTTGCTTGCCCTGCTGTTGCTGCTCGTTGATCCAGTGAAGAGCTTCAAGAAGTAGGAATTTTGCAATCGGGTGCTGGGCACCATCGGTAGTTCCCAGTTTCTTGTAAGCAATGCCAGCGGTTGGCGGGTAGGTCACAGTGAGTTCTTCCGCCAAGTTGAGGACGGCATCGAAACCTAGTTGCTCGGCCTGGGAGGCTGCAATGAAGTTGCCGATGAAGATGCTGGGCATGACTTCGACATGCTTAGGCCCCTGCGTCCAGAGCGCTACCTCAGACGGGGGTTGAATCTGCAACTGACCGTTGACGTTGGATGACCCAGCCCATTGCCACTGCGGATCTGGGGCACGTAGGCCAACGCGATAGGTGTAGTGAAAGGAGCCTTCACTGGTCGGGCGGAACCCCCCTTCAAAAAGATAATGGCCATCCGCCGTTTGAGTTTGAAAGGACAGATCAATCGGATGCCAGGTGCCTTCGCTGTTGTGTTTATTAAGCGTGTTCGTCCAAAGCTGAACCTGTAGCATCTCAGGGGGATGGAGACTGGCGACGGTCACTGAAGCACCGAAAAACTCCAGCATGAAGAGAGATTTGGTCTGAAAAAGAGACGGCTGAACATTAACGAAGCGGGCGATCGCCCCAGACGTAGCTATACTCATGGCTCGGATATAGGGAACTCGGGGAAAACCACAGAGGCACAGAGGGCACAGAGGAAGCAAAGGGAAGCAAATCAACCACCAATTAGAGCGATGCATCTACTCTTTATCTGCATCTATCCGCCTTATCTGCGTCCATCCGCGTTCATCTGCGTTCCAATTTCCCACCTAATCTCCCACATTTTTGCTACATTACGACCGTTATACCGCCATCTGCTGTCGTTGGTAGAGCGACCAGTACAACCCCTGATTTTGCAGCAACTCGTTATGGGTTCCCCGTTCGACGATAACGCCATCTTCCATCACGAGAATCAGGTCAGCGCGCTTGAGGGGCGCAAAGCGGTGCGCGATCAAGAAGAGGGTGCGATCTTTAGACGCCGTTTGCAAGTTGACGAGGACTTGCTGTTCCGTTTCGGCATCCAGGCTGCTGGTGGCTTCATCCAAAATCAACAGCGGCGCTTTAGAGAGAAACATGCGAGCCAGGGCAATGCGCTGGCGCTGTCCGCCGGAAAGGGATGTGCCCCGTTCACCAACGTTAGTTTCATAGCCGTGGGGCAAGTCACAGATAAAGTCGTGGGCGACGGAGAGACGCGCTGCTTCGATGATGTCCTCAGCAGGAGCATCGGGATTGCCCAGGGTGATGTTTTCTAGAATGGAGCCGTTGAATAGGAAGTCTTCTTGCAACACGACGGCGATCTGAGGCCGCAGGGAAGACAGATCGGCGCTCTTGATATCGAAGCCATCGACAAGAATGCGGCCTTCTTCCGGTAAATAGAGGCGCTGGATCAGTTTGGAGAGAGTGCTCTTACCGGAGCCGCTGCGCCCCACAATGCCGACGAACATGCCCGGTTCAGCGGTGAAGGAAACGCCACGCATGATGGGCTTCTGCTCGGGTTGGTAGCGGAACGTGACTTGGTCAAACACCACTTCGCCTCGCAGGGGAGGCAGGACGAGCCCTGTGCCGGGTTCGGTTTCGGGGGCAACGTTGAGGATGTCGCCAATGCGATCGACCGCCAGTAGAACCTGTTGCAAGGTTTGCCAGAGTTGGATCAAGCGCAATAGCGGGCCCGTTACTCGACCGGACAGCATCTGGAACGCGACGAGTTGCCCCACGGTGAGTTCTTGCTTGATCACCAGCTGTGCGCCAAACCAGAGGATGAGCAAAGCCGAAAAGCTGGTGAGGAAGTTGCCCAGGTTGTTGCTGATATTGGCAGTGGTGGTGGCTCGAAAGCCCGTGCGCACGAAGCGGGCGTACAACCCCTCCCAGCGATCGCGCGATGCTTTTTCCGAGGCATGGGCTTTGACGGAGTGAATGCCGGTGACGGTTTCTACCAAAAACGCCTGACTGTCGGCGCTGCGGTTGAAGGTCTCATTGAGCCAGGTGCGCAGGATGGGGGTGCTAATTAGCGTCAGGATAGCGAATAGAGGAATAACTGCCAGGGCGATCGCCGTCAGCCGGATGTTGTAGTAGGCCATCATCGCCAGGTACACCACCGAGAAGATACTGTCGAGGACAACGGTGAGGGCTGTACTGGTGAGGAATTGGCGGATTTCTTCGAGCTCCTGCACACGGGCAATGGTGTCGCCCACCCGTCGGGACTCGAAGTATGACAGGGGCAGGCGCATCAGGTGGCGGAACAGTTGCGCCGACAGCGCCATATCCAGGCGGTTAGTGGTGTGGGTAAAGATGAACATCCGCAGGATACCCAGCGCCGCCTCGAAGGTCGCGATGAAGAGAAGGGCGATGCCCATCACATCCAGGGTGGGGAGGCTGCCCTGCACCATCACCTTGTCGATAATTACCTGGGTGATGACGGGAGTTCCCAAACCCAGAAGCTGCAAGGAAATGGATGCGAGCAGCACTTCACTTAGCAGGGTGCGGTATTTCCAAACCGCTGGCAGGAACCACTTGAGGCTAAATTTCTCTTGTTTTTGAACCAGCTCAGCCTGCCACAGCTGCCCGTCCCAGGTGGCTTCGACCATTTCGCGGGGGAGGCTTTCGCTGGTGGCGCTGGGGTTGAGGGGGTCGCTGACGATGAGGCGATCGCCCCGCAGTCCATAGGCGACAACCCAGTGCTCTGGGTTCCACCGCAGCAGCACTGGAAAGTCCAAGGTCTTCAAGTCATTCCAGTTGAGAATCACCAAGCGTCGTAAATGGACGCCCAGTTTCTCTGCGATATCGACCACGTGCTTGGGTTGTTGACTGCGCAGTTGGCGCTGCACCCAGTCCTGCTGGGTCGGCACGCTCAGGTACTGCGCCAGCATGGTCAGACCAGCCGCCGCCGAGTTCACCCCCGTAAGGTAGGGATAGCCGGAGATGGGTTGGGGCGCATCGGTAAAATTGGGTTGATAGCGCGATCGCACCCCCTGCCAAAATTTCTGCACCTCGTCGGTCGTCAACTCTGACCAGAGCTGCGACTCCCACACCAGCACTACAACCTCTTTACTGGCTGCGCGGGCTTTCCAGGTATCCATCAGGCGTGGATAGTCACCAAACCAATCCCCTGGCTTCAGGCGCTGGGGATCTCCCTGGTCAGGCACCAACCGGACCGTGCCTTCCAGTACAAAAAACTGCTCACCGCCGTCCTGGGTCGTCCAAATGACTTCACCCAGTTGAAAGCGGCGAATCATCGCCTGTTGCTTAACTTGAACTTGCTGCTCTGGGGTCAGCCAGCGGAGGGGCGCTTGATCCCACTGCAGCTTCGTTGTGTATTCACTGCTGATCATCGGATGGCTCAGGGGGTTGAGAGTCGCCTAACTGAATTTGGATGGGGAGTTGCTTCACTTGTTCCGACACCCAGCGCTCAAATAACTCATCTTGCAGGGTTTGCCGGGTTTGCGGATCCTCCAGGCTGGCGTTCAAAAAGCCTTCAACCCGGAAAATGCCCCAACGGCTCTCAATTTCCAACGGCCCGACTAGGCTCCCCGGTGTCGCAGGTTCCACTTTTTCACGCAACGCTTCTGGGATACGGGCCAACGGAATCGGCCCCATCATGCCGTTCATAACGCGATCGTCCGTAATGCTGTAGTCCCGCACCAATTGCTCGAAGGTTGCACTTTCATCCAGTTGGCTTTTTAGCTCGTCTGCTAGCTCAGCATTATCGACAATCAACCGGGAGATCACAGCCCGATTCAGATAGGACTTGCGTTCGACAAAATAGCCTTCAATTTGATCGCTGGTGTGCGTTTCTTTGAGCTGTTGGAACCGAAAGTTGTTCGCAATCTGGCTATAGAACATCTCAAAGGTCAGATTGTTTTCCTGTAGCCAGGTTTGGAATTTTTCAGATCCGGTCAACTGTTGTTGCAAGCGAAAGTCGATAATCGCTTGCTCAACGGTTGTGGGGTTCACCGCAAGGTTCTCTTGTTGTAGCGATCGCTCGATTACAAACTGCCGTGCTAAGTCACCGATAAACCCATCTAGCTTGCCGCTATCTCGCAGATAGCGAAACACCTGGGGCATGGAAATGGTCTGGTCATCAAAAATCAGAACCGACTCGGAAGACATGGGCGATCGCCATCAAAAGTACAGCACGTTCATTATGCCCAAACTCTTCCAGGAAGCACCGATCTCTTCGCAAAAGCTATTAATTTTAGTGCATAACGCCCGGATCCACTATTCCGAGCCGTTTGCAAGACTGGCTTATAGCGGTGTGCAACCGCATCAAGCACAGAAATGGTTGTGTGTGGGCGCGCCGCGCCCACACACAACCGTACTTAACTCATGCACATAGCGCTATAGAATTCTGACTTAAATGAAATGCAAAACGGATTTACTGAAAGCACAGCTGTGCTTTCAGTAAATAAATCTCTGGTTTCAATGGATTCGTGATCCTTACTCTACCCGAATGCGGGAAAGTGTAGATCCGCTATAGTAGTGAGCCAGGATTTGGCGATAGTCTTGGCCCTGCCGCGCCATGCCATAGGCTCCGTATTGGCTCATACCGATACCATGGCCAAAGCCACCGCCATCAATCACAAACTCAGATGGGCGTTGGGCACCGTCGTCCGCAGATGCGACCCGACCATATTGCGGTTGCACGGTGAACAAGGTGCTTCGCAGGTTAAACATGCGGCGCAGCTCGTTGCCCGAAACCGTTGTTTCTCCCGCGTCGCCAACAACCCGCATCGTGACCACGCGTCCTCGTGGCGTCGTGCGCTGGGGCTCAAACGCAATTACATTACCCACACTGGGAATCGACTGCTGGATCTGGTTGGCCGAGAGCCGAACCTGCCAGCGAAAGACTGGGGCTTCCTGGTCATAATCAGGCACCCCACGCAGATAGGGCAATGGGCTTTGCCACACATCCTCAACATTCTCGGTATGGCCGCCAGAGGAGGAGTGGAAAACCGCGTTGATGATGCGCCCATCAAAGGTTAACACTTGCCCTTCGGTCGCTTTTACCGCAGCTTGGGTGGTTGCGGCCTCCTCTTCTAGCCCGGCATAGACTTGCCAGCGCGTCGTATCGCCGACATCGAAGATGGTGTTAGCGCTGGTTTGGCGCTGGTAGAGCGCATAGGAGCGAGCAGCCACGGCCTGTGCCTTAAGCGCTTCCATCGGCCAGTTCGTGGGGACTTCGGCTCCCACCACGCTGTAGAGATACTCTTCCAGGTTGACGTAGTTGACGACGGTCAAACCCTGAGCGGTCGGCACGACGCGGGCGCGTCCGCGATACCACTTGCTGCCAATCCAAACAAACCCGTCATTCGCAGGTTCAATCCACAGGGCATCGGCTTGCCAGTCTCCCAGCTGTACCCCGCCTCCGATATAGCTGGCAGTCAGGGCGGTGCCACCCCGAATTTCGCCGAGCACCTGACCGGAGCTGTCGGTCACGATGGTATCGGTGTGGCCACCAACCTGGGTTTGTTGCACATCCTCTTCAATCGCCACCCGCATCTCCAGATCTTCGGCCTGGGCGGGTGAGGCGATCGCCATTCCGAACAACAAAGACAGCGATGCAGACGCGAGTCCCAACACGGCTTGGGGACGAAACGCTCGGAACGAAGGAGATTGGGATATTTGACTGCTCACGGCTAACTCACCTGAATGATGGATTAATCTACATGGAACCTGGGAATCTGGGTTGGGTTGAATCCTGATTTTGCAGAATGCCCTGATTTTTCGGAATGTCTAACAGGGCGTTTGAATTCATATAGATGATCGGGTATAGAAAGACCCGCAGAATCCTCGAGAACCGGATGGGAAATCGCTCGGAAAACCCGAACGCATTCTTAGATGCACACCGCCAGGAAAAAGTGCCCGATGAAACAACGCTAGCGGTAGTGGCTACCGGCTTAGAAAAGGGCGATCGCCCTATTACGTTTCCATGCTGGACAACGTGACGGATCTGATAAACTCGACAGCAACTCAGCCAAATCAACAGGCTAGTAGAAGCAACAGGCACAAGGGAAGTGAACGTTACCCGGCTTGTTGAACCCAAAGCTGCCCATCAATATAGCAGTCTCCCTCGAATTTATTGCGGCAAAATCCATAACGTTGTGGGTGGGGATCGGGATATCCTTACCCAGCCAGCGGGCTTCAATAGTATGCAGACTGGCGATCCGTATGTCAGTATAAATCTGAAAGATTGACCAATTTTTTTCACCCCATATTTTCTTTTTCCACCCAAATTCTCTTAATCCTTTCCCCTTAGGCATCTCTATACACTTAATGCTTACTGTTCAGAATGGGTCTAAAGGGGAACCACAATTTGTTCCAAATGTAAGGGCGACCCAACGCTAGCATCTGGCAGATTTGGAGGGAGACGATCTAGACTCAATCTCTGAGGTCGATTCTCAGGTCGATAGCGTCACAAGGCGTAAGGGTTTGATTCCTATAATCTGAGTATGTATTTGAGATTCCTAACATCTGAGATCCCTAACTCTAAAACAACTATCTGAAGCAACCATTGGGAGCGATTCGAGTTTTGCAACTTACCTTTTTGGGAACCAGTTCGGGCGTGCCCACGCGATCGCGCAACGTCTCCAGCATTGCCCTACGTTTGCCGCAGCGGGCAGAGGTTTGGCTGTTTGATTGTGGCGAAGGAACCCAACATCAAATCCTTCGCAGCGACGTGAAAATTAGCCAAATCACCCGCATCTTCGTCACCCACATGCATGGTGACCATATCTATGGCTTGATGGGTCTGCTAGCAAGTTGTGGATTGGCAGGGAATCCCAGCCGCATCGATATCTACGGCCCGCCCAAGCTGAGTGATTATCTGCAAGCCTGCCGCCGCTATTCCCAAACGCACTTTTCCTATCCCGTTAAAGTCCACACCGTCCGTCCGGGGCTGCTGTTTGAGGACGAAAACTACACGGTGCATTGCGCCCCGCTGACCCACCGAGTTCCGGCCTTTGGCTATCGCATCAGCGAAAAGGACAAACCTGGGCGCTTCGATGTGACCCGTGCCACCAAACTGGGTATTCCCTCCGGCCCCATCTACGGTCGTCTGAAGCGTGGCGAAGTGGTGGAACTGCCGGATGGTCGCATCATCAACGGAACCGATCTTTGTGGGGAACCCCAAGTGGGGCGGAGCTTTGCTTACTGCACCGACACCATTTACTGTGACGAGGCCGTCGAGCTAGCAACCGATGCCGATGTGCTGATTCACGAAGCCACCTTTGCGCACCAAGATGCGGAAATGGCCTATCAGCGCCTCCATTCCACCTCCACTATGGCCGCCCAAACAGCCTTAGCCGCCGGGGTGCAGCAATTGATCATGACCCACTTTAGCCCCCGCTATGCGCCCGGAAACTCTATCGTGCTGGACGATCTGTTGACGGAGGCTCAGGCGATTTTCCCCAACACAGTTATGGCACATGACTTCTATACTCACACCATTCCCCGCCGCGAGACCAAGCAAATGGCCGGGGTTTCTTCCTGACCGTTAATAAGATTCGGTTGAAGAACCCAACTATCGTTTGCGCTCGCTACAATGCAGCGAGCGCAAACGATAGTTGGGTTTTACGGGTGTTTAACCGGGTTTGATCGGAGGACTTGGCACCTCGCTTGCGAGCCGTATGCCCTCCCCTATTCCAATAGCATCAGCCATTATGCTAGGGTTTGTGCCTACGTTCAGTTTCCAGTTCCTATGATTGCCCCCACCGACCTGTTGTGGGCGCTGATTGGTCTGATTTTGACCATCGGCGGCACGTTTCTCGAAGCCTTTATTACGAACCCACCCTGGGCGTGGGCGCAAAGTGGGCTGCAACCTCAATCTTTGGGAGTGACCTACCAAGTGGGGGCGGTACTCCTGGTAGGGTGCCTGGGCGGAAAAAATGCCGCTGCCATTTCACAGATGGCGTATCTGCTACTGGGCTTGCTCTGGCTCAATATCTTTGCCGAGGGGGGTGGGCTCGATTATGTGCATCGTCCTGGCTTTGGCTACCTGTTGGGGTTTGTGCCTGGTGCTTGGATTTGTGGCAACCTGGCGTTTCGGGTTCCAGTGCGGCTAGAGTCGTTGGCGTTCAGTAGCCTGTGCGGGTTGCTGGCAATCCATACGTTTGGACTGGGATATTTGGCGATCGCCCACTCGGCGGAATGGCTGAATGCCCCCATTCCTTCTTTCGGCGAACTGGCCTTTACCTATTCCATTAGCCCCATGCCCGGTCAACTGGCCATTGTCTGTGCCGTTACCGTCATTTCCTTCGTCCTGCGCAATCTTTTGTTTTACTGATGTTTGACTGGGCCGATCGCCATCAACCCGCCAGGACTTAAGCCAAGCACAAACGCTCAATCCAAGGTAGAAATACCCAAGGTTTCCCAGGCCGATGTCCCATTGAACTTTACGATGAAGAAATGCGTTTGAAGTATCCAAGCAAAACATGCGCCTGAGAAATCTATGGTTTTGGACGGTGGCTCTGCTGGGCATTGTGATTGACCAGTACACGAAGCTCCTCACCGTCCGTTATTTTGAGCTGGGAGAGAGCCGACCCATTTGGGAAGGCATTTTCCATCTAACCTATGTGCTCAATGAGGGCGCAGCCTTTGGGGTGTTGGAAGGGCGAACAGCGTTATTGCGATCGCTCTCCCTCATCGCTAGCCTGGGGTTAGTTATCTTTGCCATTGCCTCGCGGTTGACCCGCTGGGAGCAGATCGGCTTTGGGTTGATTTTGGCGGGGGCGTTTGGGAATGGGATCGATCGCTTTCTCAATGACGGCAGCGTCGTGGATTTCTTTCACTTCATCTTGATTAACTTTCCCGTTTTTAACTTTGCCGATATTTTTATCAATCTTGGCTTGATCACCATTTTGCTTGGGATGTTTCGCCAGACGACGCCGGCTACAAACAGCAATGGCACGGGCGATCGCAACGGTGGTAATGGCAAAAAGAAGAATCGAAACGGAGGTTAGGGGGCGTTGCCTGTCCGCTTCGTGGAATAATTAAGACAGGAATCTTAAAGAAACCTTTCAGCAAGCGGGGCGATTGGATCTATGAATGCACCAACCATTGAAGAAGATGCACTCGATCGCTATGAATGCGCCAACTGCGGCTATGTCTATGAGCCAACCCGTGGCGACAGCTCCAGCAATGTTGCAGCCGATACGCCGTTTACTGAATTGCCTGAGGCTTGGCGCTGCCCGGTCTGTGGTGCCGGCAAGCCCCGATTCAGCAATATCGGCCCCAAAGGTTCACCGTCTGGTTTCAAGGAAAATCTGAACTATGGGTTTGGCTTCAATGCCATGCCCCCGGGCCGCAAAAATGCCCTGATCTTTGCAGTACTGGCGTTGGGTATATTGTTCTTCCTGAGCCTCTATGGGCTACGTTAGGATTGTTCCAACTGTCTGGAACGCTTTCTTCCGGTTATCTTTTTTCCGATAGGCGTCTAGCCTGCGATCGGTTTTTATCGCTGGGGGCACGAGAAAATATCGATATTTTCTCTCTCGTAAGCCTATCGCTTGCAAGGCTGTCGCTCACAGTCGTTCGTTGTTATCTGTCGTTTAGAACAATTCCATGCGTGGACTATTAAACAATTTGGTACGGGTTTTGGTCGTGGCGATCGCCATCCTGTCTGCAGGATGTAGCCGCGCCTATCTCGCTTCCCTCGAAGTCAACCCGTGGCAGGCCATTTCCCTGCCCACCGAAGCCACCCTCTCAGATATTGCCTTTACCGGCGATCTGCAGCATGGTTGGTTGGTCGGAAAAAATGCCACGCTGCTGGAAACAAAGGATGGGGGTGAAACCTGGGAAGAGCGGCAGGTCAACCTGAATGAAGACCAAATTTACACCTTCACCTCCGTGAGCTTCAGTGGCAATGAGGGCTGGATTGTTGGTGAACCCAGCATTTTGCTGCACACCAACGATGGCGGCACATCCTGGTCGCGTATTCCCTTAAGCGAGAAGCTTCCTGGTTCTCCCGATACCGTTATCGCGTTGGACAAAGATTCGGCTGAGATGACCACCGATGTGGGTGCGATCTACCAGACAAAAGATGGCGGTCGCACCTGGAAGGCGATGGTTCAGGAAGCCGTTGGGGTGTTGCGGAACATCGCGCGATCGCCCGAAGGCGGCTACGTTGCCGTTTCGGCTCGGGGCAACTTTTACTCCACTTGGGAACCTGGGCAAGATGCCTGGGTCCAACATAACCGCACCAGCTCCCGCCGCTTGCAAAATATGGGGTATGCGCCCAATGGCGAGCTATGGCTGCTGGCACGGGGTGGCATTGTGCAATTTTCTGAGTCCAACAGCGTGGAGGATTGGCAGGAACCGTTCTCTCCCGAGTTTTCGACCAGCTGGGGGTTACTCGACCTTGCCTATCGCAACGAGGGTGAGATATGGATTGCAGGTGGCAGCGGCAATCTGCTCATGAGTACCGACGGAGGCGAAACCTGGCAGAAGGATCGCGATGTCGAAAATGTTCCCTCGAATTTCTATCGCATCGTTTTTCTGGATGACGAGCACGGATTTATTCTGGGGCAAGGCAGTACGATGCTGCGCTATGTTGCTCCGAGTGAAGCCGCTTAGCTTGGGTAAACCACTGATGTTCCTACGATGTTGCAGGAACATCAGCACAACCCAAAATGGTTCACCCGCAGCTTGTAGAGTCGCTCTGAGTACGGATCCAACTATCGTTTGCGCCCGCTGCATTGCAGCGGGCGCAAACGATAGTTGGGTTCTTCATCCAGATTTGATATTGCACGTTTGAATTGGAACGGATCCGTATTTGAAACTCCCATAGTGCGAGGCTTTCAAATACGGATCTCCAATGCTGATTGAGTTTTACCCGAGCGAGGAGGGTCATAGGCCGGGGATCGCAGAGGGAATAGGATGCCTGAAATGCTATAGGCGGGGTGACAGAAGGGTTAC
>JBCBSL010000169.1:0-11658 GCA_039819145.1 Cyanobacteria bacterium J06638_22 | reverse complement strand
ATCCACTCGTCAACCAAGTTTGCCGAGTCAATCTGAATAGTCAATGTCAGCGCGGCCCCGATACGTTTCCATTTACGGGTCGGAAAGATTCTGCAGAGGGCACTCTGTCAGTGTCAGATGCCCTACGGGCTTTCTCAATCCGAACGTTGGTTGCGGCTAAAGAGCAAGACTTGAACAAAACGCTAATTACTGAGATTGTTAGGAATCGAAAATCCAATTTCTTATCCACAGACTTCATTCTGTAATGAGTTTCCCCTCATGCAAGTCGGTACTCCGGTAGAGGTAAAAGGTATCTGCATTGTTTAATGCGCTAGGCGTGTGACAGCGGTTCCACTTTGAAGCTAACGAATCAATACGGTCAAGCCTCCAAGTAACCCTGCAAAAATCACATAGTAAAGTGTTGGCACCAAAACTTTGCGAATTAAAACGCCTTCTTTGCCAATGAGTCCAACTGTTGCCTCTGCTGCAACGATGTTAGACACACAAATCATGTTTCCTGCTGAGGCTCCCACACATTGCAAAGCAAGGATAATAGCCGTAGATGCTCCAATCTTTAGAGCGACCCCAAACTGAAATAACGAGAACATCAGGTTGCTGACCGTAACGCTGCCCGCGACGAAAGAACCGATGGTGCCGATGACTGGAGCAAGAAACGGCCAAATTTGTCCTGCTAGAGTTACCATGCCATCGGCAAGGGTGAGCGGCATACTTGCCAGACCTGACTCATTTACCCCGGAATTGATGAAGACCCGTGCCATCAACACGGCTGATCCCAGGGCCAAAACTGTTTTTCTCAATAGGGGAAGTACGTTGAGCGCTGCCCGTTTCATATCTCGGGGTTTCATCTTGTGAATGAAGAAGGTGAGGGCAACCACGAAAATGAAAATGGTTGGTGGCAAGTATAACGGCTGCATAGAAGCTGAAACGTCGGTTCCCAGAATCGTGTCCCAAGTGAGTGTGACGGACTGAAGCCACCCTCGAATTGGCAGGAATTCTAACCGTGACAGCATTAAACAAAAGCCCAGAAAAACGTAAGGTACCCACGCTTTAGCCGCTGGAAGGGAACTGACGGTTTGAGTATTTGACTGAGAACTTTGACCTGACCAATCGTTGGGCCAATCAGCAGCAACGGGAAAATCCCATCGGTCTTCTGGGAGCAAAAATCCACGACGAGCGGCTGGGATCACAATGCCTAGACCGACAAGTCCGCCAATCAACGTCGGAAATTCGGGGCCTAAAAATAAAGCCACGAGGGTGTAGGGCACAGTGAAAGCTAGTCCTGCAAAGAGAGCAAATTTCCAAATCGCTAAACCGTCTTTGACGGAGTGACGGGCACCAAACCCTGCAGTGATGACCATGACCAGCACTAATGGCAGAAACGTGCCGACGATGCCATGAACAATACCTGCCCATTGTCCAATTCGAAAAAGATATTCAGGCTCTGTAAGTCCCAGCTCTGCCCACTGTTGCTCGACGGCGGGAACCCCTTCCAAGCCAGCGCTGACACCAATCATGATTGGCGTACCCACGGCTCCAAATGTGGATGGTGTGCTTTGAATAATTAGCGCGGCTATCACCGCTGCCATTGCCGGAAAGCCGATCGCCACCAGCAGAGGAACGGTAATTACAGCCGGAGTTCCAAACCCAGATGCCCCTTCAATGAAGCTGCCGAATAACCAAGCGATGATGATGACCTGAACCCGGCGATCGCCCGATATGCCCAGTAAGCTTTGTCGAATGGACGCGATCGCTCCTGATTCTTGCAGGGTATTGAGCAGCAAGATTGCGCCAAAAACGATGTAAAGAATCTCCGCTGCCGCCACCAGACCTTGAATACTAGAAGCCGCAACTTCAATCACTGGCACCTTCCATATAACGAGCGCAAGGCCAACGGTGACCAAATAAGCGATGGGCATAGCCTGCCCCGCCGGACGTCGAGCAATGACCAACAGCACAAACACCGTGGCGATCGGGATTATTGCCAGTAAGGAGTAGACAAGCACAGCCATGTTTCGACTCAAATCAACGTTTGAAGAGCTTGTACAAAGATTTTACTTTCTTCACCTAGTAATAAGCTCTCTATCGCCTGTGTGATATTCGGAGCATGTCCTCACAGGTCAGGCTATTAAGAGTTGATGCTGTGGCTGCGATTTACCTGCTATGGTGCCAATCCACAATGTCTTCCACAAAACCCTTTTAGAATGAAAGGCGTTGGTTAATTCAGTGAGGAATTCAGCCCTCACTCATACGTCGATAGTTCTGCCCAGCTTGACCTTTTCCATCCCTTCCATGACATCCACAGACCCATCTTCGATCGCTCTTTCCCCGACAACTCATAACGTCGATACCCCTCCGACTCAACCCACGACGGGGAAACTGAAGAACCGCGATCGCCCCCCTCTCGTACAATTGCCGGACTGGTTGCGTCGTCCTATCGGCAATGTCAGCGATATCTCGACCGTGCAGCAGATTATCAAGCAGCGGCAGATTCACACCATTTGTGAAGAGGGGCGGTGTCCCAATCGCGGTGAGTGCTATGCCAGTGGTACGGCGACGTTTTTGCTGATGGGGCCGACTTGTACCCGCGCTTGTGCCTTTTGCCAGGTGGACAAGGGACATGCCCCGATGCCGCTGGACGAAGAGGAACCCCGCAAAGTAGCGGAAGCGGTACAGCTATTGAGTTTGCGCTATGTTGTGTTGACTTCTGTGGCACGGGATGACCTGGCTGATGGCGGGGCAGGCTGGTTTGTGCAGGTGATGGAAGCGGTGCGATCGCTTAATCCTGGGACGCAAATCGAAGTGCTAACGCCGGACTTTTGGAGTGGTAAGTCGGGAGAAATCGACCAATCGGAGCGAATCGCTACAGTGGTGGCGGCGCAACCCGCTTGCTTCAACCACAACATTGAGACAGTGCGACGGTTGCAGGATCGGGTACGGCGCGGGGCTAAGTATGAGCGATCGCTCCGGGTTCTCCAACAAGTGAAAGCGCTAAATCCCGCCATTCTTACTAAATCTGGGCTGATGTTGGGGCATGGAGAAACCGAAGCCGAGCTAATCGAAGCCATGCAAGACTTGCGCGCTGTGGGGTGCGATCGCCTCACCCTCGGCCAATACATGCGCCCCTCTCTGGATCACTTACCGGTGCAGAAGTACTGGACACCTGAAAAGTTTGATCGGCTGGGAGCGATCGCCCGGGAGATGGGTTTCTCCCATGTGCGATCGGGGCCGTTGGTGCGGAGTTCTTACCACGCTGCCGAAAGCGAATAAGCCGTAGGATCTGCCTGAGCAACCAGTATCTGGCGATTGGATAAGCGGATGGAGCGATTGCCATTAGATCGCAGTCAAAAAAAGCGCGGATTTGGTACCCTAGCCATAATAAGCATCAAGCAAGTGGAACTCAGAAGCGTGGATATTCAAATTGGTCGGGGAAAAGCTGCTCGTCGAGCTTACGGAATTGATGAAATTGCTCTCGTACCAGGGCAACAGACACTCGATCCGGCACTTGCCGAAACCCGTTGGAGTATTGGTAACATCGAGCGCGATATTCCTATTATTGCCAGTGCGATGGATGGGGTAGTTGATGTCGATGTGGCTGTTAAACTCTCCCAGCTCGGCGCATTGGGTGTATTGAACTTGGAAGGGATTCAGACTCGCTACGATGATCCCAAGCCCATCCTGGAAAAAATTGCAGCCGTTGATAAGCATGAGTTTGTGCCCCTCATGCAACATCTCTATGCAGAACCCATCAAGCCAGAGCTCATCAAACAACGGATTCAGGAAATTAAGCAAGCGGGTGGCATTGCAGCGGTTAGTGCAACCCCAGCGGGTGCTGGACGGTTTGGGGCGATCGCCGCTGAGGCGGGTGTTGATCTGTTCTTCATTCAGGCAACAGTGGTTTCAACGTCACACTTTTCTCCGGACAGCATTCAGCCTTTGGATTTGGCGGAGTTCTGTCAGTCTATGCCCGTCCCGGTGATTCTGGGGAACTGCGTCACCTACGAGGTGGCGCTGCAACTCATGAAAGCCGGAACCGCCGCTGTTTTAGTGGGCATTGGTCCGGGTGCAGCCTGCACGTCTCGGGGCGTGTTGGGGGTCGGCGTGCCTCAGGCAACCGCTGTCGCCGACTGCGCTGCCGCTCGTGCAGACTACTTCCAGGAAACCGGACGCTACGTGCCTGTCATTGCCGATGGTGGCTTGATCACTGGGGGCGACATCTGCAAATGTATCGCTTGCGGTGCCGACGCCGTGATGATTGGCTCTCCCTTCGCGCGCGCTGCCGAAGCACCAGGGAACGGCTTCCACTGGGGGATGGCAACGCCTAGCCCGGTTCTTCCTCGAGGAACCCGCATCCGTGTGGGCACGACGGGAACCCTGGAAGAAATTCTGCTGGGGCCTGCTCGTTTGGATGACGGTACCCACAACTTGGTCGGGGCGCTCAAGTCCAGCATGGGCACCCTGGGAGCCAAGACCATCCGCGATATGCAGCAAGTCGACGTCGTGATCGCGCCTTCACTGTTGACAGAGGGCAAGGTTTATCAGAAAGCTCAGCAACTCGGTATGGGCAAGTAATATCCAATCCGGTTGAAGACCCCAAATACCATTTGTGGCCGCTGCAATGCAGGCGGCCACAAATGGTATTTGGGGTCTTCTGGTTCCAGCCTGATCGGAATTAGCGAATGGCCGTGCCGTAGGCAATCACCTCTACCTGGACGCCACCTTGGCTACTCTCCCCACTGAGGTTGCTGGTTTCGAGCCGAAGATTGAGCACTTGACGGGCACCGAGGGCGATCGCCTTTTCCTTCATTCGCAAAATGGCCTCCCGCCGTCCCCGATCGATCAAGGTTTCATACACACCGATATTGCCCCCCAAAATGCTGATGATGGCCGCCACATAATATCGGAAAAAATCGCTGGCAATCACCACACTGCCAACAACGAGCGTCGCATCCTGGGCATCTGGTAACGGTTCATGGGCTCCAAAGTTGATGACATTGAGATGCTTCACCTTTTTTTCGCGCACCTTCAAATCACCGATGTGCTTATTCTCGGCAATGGTTCCCGCAACAAGCCCTAGAAGCAGTAGCCCCGCAAAGATCAGAATATCGATATTTTCCATACCATCAGGATCAATACAAGATCAACAAAAAGAGATCGAAGCGGGATTATTCCACATACACAGCCGTGCCATAGGCAAATATTTCGGCGGCTCCAGCGGCGATCGCCGACGTCGCAAATCGAATATTGACAACAGCATTGGCTCCCGTCTGGGAGGCCTCTTTTGTCATGCGGTTGATGGCCTCTTGGCGGGCTTCTTGAAGCAAGTCGGTGTATCCCGATAGCTCGCCACCCACGAGATTTTTGAACCCCGCAAGAATATCCCGACCAATGTTTTTAGCTCGGACAGTGCTGCCTTGGACGATGCCGTAGTGGCGCACGATGGTTCGTCCTGGAACCCCTTCAAGAGTAGTGAGAATCATCTGAAACGCTAGATCATAAAACGCTAAACCATTGTATTCGCTGGATTAGGGGCGATCGCTCAATGCAATCTTTCTTCGTGAGCGCCTGCAAAAACAACACCCTCCCATCAACTCGTCCGTCAATTCATGGATGGTATAGCCGCGACAACGTTACACCATCAACAAAATGTGTAGAGCCTGGCAGTTTTAGTCACATTCAACATAAAGCTAGTTCTTTATATCGAGGAAACTTCATGGAAAACTTGACGACAGCTTAACGATTTCTTCCCATGATTCGGCTTACCCATGTGGACAGGAGCGGATAATTTTGGTTAGAATTACCATATTACGACGCGTTACGTGATGGTCGATGTCTGTGTCTGTTGCTATCCGTCTTGTGTTGCATTGCATAGGAGTTTCCCATGAGCACTCCCCGTCCTGATTGTCTGTGCCCAGAAGACTACAGCCTGTTGACCGACCTGTATCAGCTCACTATGTCGGCCTGCTATGTCGGGGAAGGGGTGGCACAAACACCCGCCAGCTTTGAGCTGTTTGCCCGCAGGTTGCCCGAACACTTTGGCTACCTTGTGGCGATGGGATTGTCTCAGGCGCTGGATTACTTGGAGCATCTGGCGTTCAGCAAAGAGCAGATGCAGGCGTTACGCGACACCGGAATCTTTGACCATGCCCCAGAGGCGTTTTGGGAGCTTTTGGCAAACGGTCAATTTGAAGGCGATGTGTGGGCGTTGCCCGAGGGAACGGTAGCCTTTGCCAACGAGCCATTATTGCGGGTAGAGGCTCCGCTGTGGCAAGCGCAATTGGTAGAAACCTTCTTGCTAAACACGTTGAACTATCAGACCTTGATTGCCACCCGGTCGGCACGGATGCGGGATGTGGTTGGGGACACAGCGACCTTACTGGAATTTGGAACGCGGCGAGCGTTTAGTCCTCAGGCGTCAGTATGGGCAGCACGGGCGGCGATCGCCGGTGGCATGAACGCAACGTCAAATGTGTTGGCCGCGCTGAAGTTTGGCCAAAAGCCCAGCGGAACCATGGCTCATGCGCTGGTGATGGCATTCGAGGCGGCACGGGGCGATGAGCAAGCGGCCTTTACCGCCTTTCAAACGTACTTTCCAAAAGCCCCGTTGCTAATCGACACCTACGACACGGTGGCGGCAGCCGCAACGCTAGCCGAGCGGATTTGGGCAGAGGGCTTCCCAGTGAATGGCGTGCGGTTGGATTCCGGTGATTTGGTGGAACTGTCGCAGAAGGTGCGATCGCTCCTCTCTGATGTCGCAATCTTCGCCAGTGGTGACCTAGATGAGTTTGAGATCGCTCGACTGCAGCGAGAAGGGGCTTGCATCGACGGCTTTGGAATTGGCACCAAACTGGTAACCGGACAACCCGTTAACGGAGTCTACAAACTGGTGGAAATGGGTGGTGTCCCCACTATGAAGGTGGCGAGCAGCAAGGTCACCTATCCCGGTCGCAAGCAAATCTTCCGCACCTCCGACGAGGCTGGAACCGTTAGGGGCGATCGCCTTGCTCTGGCTGATGAAGCCCCCAACGCATCCGAAACACCGCTCCTACAAACGGTCATGCAGGCAGGCAAGCGGCTGTGGGAGGCGGAAAGCCTAGAGGCGATCGCCCAGCGTACGCGTATGTCCGTCCAATCCCTCCCTGCAGCGCTACGCCAAGTAGAAAACCCAGCCAGTCTTGACCTCATAGTCTCTGAAGCGTTGCAGCAGCTTACCGAACAAACACGAACACGAGTCAGCTCAGCGTAATCCCTAAAAACTCTGCGACGTTTTATCTGTTCTCATCCAGCCCCTCCCAACGCCTTCAGAAGATGTCATAGATCTGGCCTCCGTCCCCAAAATAAATTTGTCGTACTACAGTAAACTCCAAGGACTTTTCCCGAATGCCCGTCGCTTCCTGTCTGTCATGCACAGAGTAAGACGTTCTTAGCACTTGTAGCCCCCATACCCTTTAACTCTCTGATCCACTATGCAGATTGCTCTCTTTGGAACCAGCGCCGATCCCCCAACCATGGCTCACCAAGACATCTTGGTATGGCTGTCGCACCACTTTGACAAAGTGGCGGTGTGGGCGTCCGACAATCCGTTTAAGACCCACCAAACCCCGTTGGAACACCGGATGCAAATGCTCTGGTTGCTCATTGAGGCGATCGAACCCCCGCGCCAAAATATTCAGCTCTACCCCGACCTCACCCATCCCCGCGCCATCGAGACGGTACGACGGGCAAAGGAATACTGGCACGACGCTGACTTTACCTTAATCATTGGGTCCGACCTGATCCCTCAACTTCCGCGATGGGAGCGAGTGGAAGAATTGATGCAACAGGTTAAGCTACTGGTGATCCCCCGCCCAAGTTACGACATTAAAGAGACAGATTTGGTGACCCTGCGGAGCTTGGGTGCAGAGCTGGCGATCGCCAACATCTCCGGGTTACCGGTTTCTTCCACCGCCTACCGCGAAACCTGTGACTCCGAAATGTTGGCTCCCCCCATTGAGGAGTACGTTTACCGAGAGAAGCTATACGCATGTCAGAACGGAGCACCAAGAAATCTAACGGTCAGTGGGCACTCGCCGACTTCAAGGTCGGAGTCGACAATGTAATCTTTTCTGTCGATACGGAGCAAAATCGCCTCTTGGTCTTACTGGTCATGCGAGATAAAGCGCCGTTTCTCCACTACTGGTCGTTACCGGGAACGCTGGTGCGCGAGGGCGAATCCTTGGAAGCGGCTGCGTATCGGATGTTGGCAGAAAAGATTCGCGCCAAAAATCTGTACCTTGAACAGCTCTATACATTTGGTGGGCCCCGGCGTGATCCCCGCGAGTCTCCGGAAAGCTATGGCGATCGCTACCTCTCAGTCAGCTACTTTGCCTTGGTGCGATTCGCAGAAGCCGAACTGGTAGCCGATGGAGTAAGCGGTATTGCCTGGTATCCCATGAGCCAGTTGCCCGATTTGGCCTTCGACCATGCCGAAATTTTGCAGTATGGCTATCGCCGCCTCCGCAACAAACTGGAATATAGCCCCATTGCCTTTGAAGTTTTGCCAGAACTGTTTACCCTCGGCGATTTGTACCAGCTTTACACCACCGTTTTAGGAGAAGGATTTGCTGACTATTCCAACTTTCGTTCGCGCCTGTTGAAACTTGGCTTTTTGAAGGATACGGACGTTAAGGTGACCCGTGGAGCCGGACGTCCTGCTGCGCTCTATCGTTTTGACGCTGAAGCGTTTGCTCCCCTTAAAGATAAACCCCTCGTATTCGTTTAATTTCGTTGGTTCAGCTACATTATCTTGACTATGTTGAATTGATCTGACTATTGTTTTCTGATTGAGCAAGTCTTGGAAAGACTACTGTCCTCATTATTTGTTAGAAGATTACTTTGCTCAAGCTAGTAGTTTCTAAACAAGTCACTCTTAGTTGCCTTGATCAAACAGAAAGTAGCCGTCAAAGTCCCTTTTACTTCGAAATATTTAAGTAAAATCAACGGCTCGCTGTCTTGATACATAGTTTTCGCAATCCCTTCTAAATCGACCATCATTTGAACAGTTTGACACTATGAAAATTGCGATCGCCCAACTCAATCCCACCATTGGAGATCTCGCTGGAAACGCGCAGCAAATTTTGGACGCCGCACGACAGGCATTCGATCAAGGCGCACGATTACTACTGACCACAGAACTTTCCCTATGTGGTTACCCGCCCAAAGATTTATTAATGCAGCCCAGCTTTTTGAGGGCGATCGCCGAGGAGTTGCAGTCGTTGGCACAGTCGCTACCACCAGATCTGGCCGTGTTAGTGGGAGCACCCATGCCGAATACACGACTGCACCTCACTGGTGGTAAGTCGCTACACAATGCGGCTGTTTTGCTGCAGCAGGGTCGCATTCAAGAAACATTCTTCAAGCGTTTGCTCCCCACCTACGATGTGTTTGATGAAGACCGCTACTTTGAACCGGGTAAGGTAAGCGGATGGTTTGAGCTGGGTGATCGTTCAGACCGTAATTCTATGCTGAGAATTGGCGTCACCATCTGCGAAGATCTATGGAATGACGAGGAATTTTGGGGTAAACCGACCTACGGCATGAAACCGTTGGATGACTTGGCCGCACAAGGGGTTGATGTGGTGGTGAATCTCTCCGCTTCGCCCTTCTGTGTCGGCAAACAACAGATGCGGGAAGCGATGTTGAGCCACGGTGCCAAGCGTTACCAACTGCCCATCGTCTATGCCAATCAAGCGGGGGGCAATGACGATCTGCTGTTCGATGGCAACAGCTTTGCCCTCAACTCGGACGGAAGCCTGGTAATGCGGGCAGTAGCCTTTCAAACCGACCTGGTCTACATCAACCTTGATGAAGATACGGGACGTTTGGACGCCGCAGAGATTACGTCTCTCTCCAACTGTCCGGAAGCCGAGATTTGGTCAGCCCTTGTCATGGGCGTGCAGGATTATGTGCGGAAGTGTGGATTTCGTCGAGTCGTGTTGGGCTTGAGTGGGGGAATTGACTCCGCTTTGGTGGCGGCGATCGCCACGGCTGCCCTGGGAGCCGAAAACGTACTGGGTATCCTCATGCCCTCTCCCTACAGCTCCGACCACTCCATCAGCGATGCCCTACAACTGGCCAACAACCTAGGAATGACTACCTCTACCCTGCCCATTCAGCCCGTCATGGAAGGCTTCGACACCGCCCTGGATGACTTATTTTCCGAAACCGCGTCGGGCGTGGCGGAAGAAAATATCCAGTCGCGCATCCGAGGCACCTTGCTGATGGCCATTTCCAACAAATTTGGACATCTGCTCCTTTCCACTGGCAATAAGTCCGAAATGGCGGTAGGCTACTGCACCCTTTATGGAGACATGAACGGTGGGTTGGGGGCGATCGCCGATGTACCCAAAACCTGGGTCTTCGCCATTTGCCACTGGCTCAACAAGCGTGGCTGGCAAGAATGGCACTACGACCTTGCAGCACCTCAGGAAATCATCCCGCACCATATCTTGACCAAACCCCCCAGCGCTGAACTGAAGCCAGACCAAGTCGACCAAGACTCCCTGCCCTCCTACGAGGTGCTAGATGACATCTTGGATCGGTTTGTCGAAAACCACGAATCTCCCAGGGCGATCGTCGCCGCTGGCCATGATCCCAATGTAGTCGAAGACGTGGTGCGCCTCGTCACCCGCGCTGAATTCAAGCGCAAGCAAGCCCCTCCCGGCCTCAAAATCACCGAGCGTGCCTTTGGCACGGGCTGGCGTATGCCCATCGCCAACCGCTGGCGACCCTCTACCCATCACCTCACCGAAGATACCCCTGCGCCTCCCGACAAACCGACCCTCACCTACGTACCCCATTGAAGGGAAAATCCTGAGTACAGGACAAAAAACCAGAGAACCCTTGATTTTGGGTAGCGCGGGCGGTGCCCGCACTACCCAAAATCAAGGGCTTTAGTCGGGATTTGATCTTTTGTCTTGTACTGAAGGGAAAACCACAAAAGCACAACCTTAGAAGAACGCTATCCGCATTTATCGCCATTCATTCGCGCTCATCTGCGTTTATCCGCGTTCATCTGCGTTCCATAATTCACTCTCAACTCTCGCTTCCCTCTGTGCCTCTGTGATTTGTAAATCTGGGATTTATTCAAGAAAACTCAACGAATCGTAACCCCTTTGCGTGTTCCAAACCGCTTCCGCGTGTTTAGATGTGAAGCATCATTGGGGAGTATAGAAACAGCACAAGTACAGGACAAAAAATAAACCCCGGCTAAAACTCTTGATTTTTTCTGTACTTATAGAAACAGCTCAGGGACATCGTCACAGTTAACAGCACTGCATGGAATCGCAAACCGGAGTTCTAGACAACTTTAACCCCACCATTCGTCGCAATATTCTGCGTTGGCTCAACTTGCGCCACGAAGAGAGCGATCGCACCTTTTGGATGTTTTGCTTCTACACCGCTACATCCATTGGCATTTTGTGGCTAGAGGTGAGCATCGCCGCCAAGTTTTTGGATGCCTATGGGGCCCATTCGCTGCCATGGGTCTATCTAATGAGTGCTGGAATCGGTACCCTCCTTGGGTTCTTCTACTCATTCCTACAGAAATTCATTTCCCTGCGGCGGGTCATTGTCATCATTGCTTTATTGTTGGCCTTGCCACTCTTCTTCTTTCGAATTGGG
>JBCBSL010000168.1:0-11660 GCA_039819145.1 Cyanobacteria bacterium J06638_22 | reverse complement strand
CCACCGACATCACGCTGGACAATACCGTCATTGACGAGAACACTACTGATGCACTGGTAGGCAACCTGAGTGCCGACGATCCAGAATTGCCCGGTGACACCATCACCTTCAGCTTGCCCGATGGCTTTGGCGATAATGCCGACTTCACCATCGTCGGGACAGAACTCCGCTTTGTGGGTAGTCCCGACTTTGAAACCCAGGACAGCTACTCCATCCAAATCCTCGCCACCGATGCCGGAGGTAACAGCTTCGCGGAAGACTTCACCGTCACCGTGAATGACCTGTTCGATGTCACGCCTACCGATGTAGCCCTCGACAACACGACGGTGGATGAGAATCTACCCGTGGGTACCACCGTTGGTATCCTTTCAGCGACTGATTCCGAAATCGCTCAAGGGGATACCCTCACCTTCAGCTTGCCCGCAGGCACCGATGACAATGACCTGTTCCAGATTGGGGGGATTAATGGCGATGAACTGCAACTGAACTTCGTTCCTGACTTTGAGACTCAAAACAGCTACACCGTCCAGGTAGTTGCCACCGATGCAGGCGGCAATGCCGCTGCCCCTCAGACCTTCACCATCACCATTGGCGATGTCGATCCAGAGTCTCTGCTACCCCCCACCGACATAACCCTGGACAATACAGCTATTGATGAGAACACCACCGACGCGGTGGTAGGTAACCTCAGTGCGGAGGATCCAGAATTGCCCGGTGACACCATCACCTTCAGCTTGCCTGATGGCTTTGGCGACAACGCCGACTTCACCATCGTCGGGACAGAACTCCGCTTTGTGGGCAGCCCCGACTTTGAAACCCAGGACAGCTACTCCATTCAAATCCTGGCCACTGATGCCGGGGGCAACAACTTCGCGGAAGAGTTCACCATCACTGTCAATGATCTGTTCGAGGTGCCACCTGATAGCATCAGCCTGAGCAACGACACCATCGTCGAAAATAGCGTCGACTTAACCATCGGCACCCTAACGGCCACCGACCCCGAATCGGGTCAGGGGGATGACACCTTCATCTTCACCCTACCGGCTGGGCTGGATGACAACGACCTGTTCACCATCACCGATGATGTGCTCAGCATTAACACCAGCCCCGACTTTGAGACCCAGGACAGCTACACCATCCAGGTGCAGGTAGAAGATGAAGGGGGCAACACCTTCCAGGACACCTTCACTATCACCGTCACCGATGCCTTCGATGTCACCCCCACCGATGTGACACTCGACAATACGACGGTGGATGAGAACCTACCCGTGGGTACTGCTGTGGGCACCCTCTCAGCGACTGACTCCGAAATCGCTCAGGGGGATACCCTCACCTTCAGCTTGTCTGCAGGTGTTGATGACAATGACCTGTTCCAGATTGGGGGCGCGAACGGCGATGAGCTGCAACTGAACTTCGTCCCCGACTTTGAAACCCAAAACAGCTATACCGTCCAGGTCGTGGCAACGGATAGTAGCAGTAATGCCTCTGCTCCCCAGCCTTTTACTATTACCATCGGTGATATCGATCCAGAATCGACGGAGCCACCCACCGATATTTTACTGAGTGAGGATCGGGTGGATGAGAATGTCGCACCAGGTACTGTTATTGGCACCCTAGACGCTGTTGACCCCGATGACACAACAGGCTTTACCTTCAGCAAAGTTGATACTCCTGGCTTTGATAACGATGCCTTCACCGTGGAGGGGAATGAGCTAAGGATTGCCATTAGCCCAGACTTTGAGACGAAAACCCTCTATCGGGTGCGGCTCCAGGTGGCAGACGCAAGTGGCAATGACTTCGAGAAGGATTTTCTGATTACCGTCAATAATTTGCCAGAGAATCGTCAGCCCACTGACATTGTTCTGTCATCGACGGCGATCGCCGAAGAGTCACCTGCCGGGTCAACGGTCGGGACTCTCATAACCCAAGACCCTGACCTCGACGATACCTTCACCTACACCCTGGTGGATGAAGCGGGTCTGGATACCGACAGCTTTACCATCACCGACAATCTCCTCACCATCAACGACAGTCCTGACTTTGAAACGCAATCGTCCTACCGGATCAAAATCCGTACAACGGATGCAGGGGGCTTATTCCGCGAAGAGTTGTTCGACATCGTGGTGCTTAACACCCAGGAAAACAACCCGCCGACCAGCCTCACCCTCTCAGGTACGAGTGTGGCCGAGAACTCCCCAGTCGGAACCGTCGTGGGCTCCTTCATTGGCGTTGATCCGGATCCAGGCGACAATCTCACCTACACCTTCGTTGATGGGGCGGGGGATGCGGATAATGGGTTGTTCCAAATTCAGGGCAACCAACTACGGATTTTGGAAAGCCCCGATTTTGAGCAGCAAGAGCTTTACACCGTTCGGGTTCAGGGGAGCGATCGCCAAAACAACACCATCGAAGAAGCCTTCACCATCAGAGTTCTCGACCAACCTGAATCGGGGCCAGGCACAAACTTCCCCGTACTCGATCTGAATGGCAGCGAACCCGGAGTGAATTTCGCGAAAACCTTTGAAACCAACGAACCGACAACATTAATGTCGCCCAACGCCACCCTCACCGACACCGACAGTACAAACCTGGTTTCGGCAGCGGTGGTCATTTCCAATCCGCTAGACACCCCCAGCGAAATTCTGGAGGTCGACACAAGCGGTACAAGCATCCGTGCCGAATACAACACCACCGGGGTACTCAACCTGATCGGCAATGCACCCCTGGAAGACTATTTGCGGGTGTTGAAGACGGTAACCTATTCCAATTTGGTTCCCTTTGACACGGCTGAGCCGCGATCGCTCGTATTTGTACTCGACGACGGCGTGAACACAAACGAGGTTGCCACCACAGAGCTAACGCCCATCATCAACAACACCGTCTCCGGAACTCCGGGCGATGATCCTTCCTTAGAGACCACACCCCGTACCGACATCATCAATGCCGCAGGCGGTAATGACACCGTCACTTCTATATTCGGGAACCTGCTCCAACAAGATCAGATTGATGGCGGCGATGGGTTCGATCGCTTCCGTCTCACCAACGGCAGTGGCAACTTGTTTGTCGATGTGACGGGTACCAACCAAGTGAGTGGGCTGTCACCGACCACGGTCATCTCCAACTTTGAAGAGTTTAACTTCACAGGGTTCCGGGGCACGGTGCAGATGACGGGAGGCGATACCCAGGTCGATCGCTTCATTGGTGGCAATGGCAACGATACGCTGTTGGGGCTAGGTCAAGGTGATTTCTTATCCGGCGGTATTGGCAATGATGTTCTGGATGGCGGTAGCGGCGACGATACCCTGAATGGCGATGCAGGTAATGATCTCCTGGTCGGGGGCGAGGGCAATGACCTCCTACGCGGGGGCATCGGCAACGATCGCTATGTCGTCTCCAACACCAATGGCATCATTTCGGAAGATGCGGGCGAGGGGATTGACCAAGTGCAGTCCTCTATTACCTTTGCGCTCCCTGAAAATGTCGAAAATCTTTTCCTTGAAGGGGACGCCCTCCGGGGTGTGGGCAATGCCAGCCGAAACCGTCTCCGGGGCAATACCCGCAACAATCGCTTGCTCGGTTCCGGCGGCAACGATGTGATCATTAGCCTTGCGGGTGATGACCGCCTAGTGGGCGGGGCGGGCAACGATCGCCTCCTCGGCGGCGGCGATGATGACTTGCTCAAGGGCGTCAGCGGGGACGATCGCCTGATTGGCGGTGCCGGGGACGATCGCCTCCTCGGGGGTGGCGGTGATGACTTGATCAAAGGCATTGGTGGTCGCGATCGCTTGGTGGGCAACGCCGGAAACGACCGTCTCCTCGGCGGTGCCGGTAACGATCGCCTCCTCGGGGGTGGCGGCAATGACCGACTAGTAGGCAATGCCGGACGCAATATCATGATCGGAAATGCCGGGAGCGATCGCTTTGTTTTGGCGCAACCCAGCAGCTTTACCCGCGTCAAAGACTTTAGCGCCGAGCAAAACGACAAGCTGGTACTCATTGGTCGCCTCTCCTTTGGCGATGTCACCCTGTCTCAGCAAGGTGCTAACACCGTGATATTCCAAGACGATACGCGCATCGCGTTGATTGAGGGCGTTAATGCGAATAGCCTAACGGCTGCAAATTTTGTCTAGAGCCCACCGCTCGTCTAACGGTGTAAGTTCATCTCCGGTTCTACGGTTGTGTGTGGGCGCGCTGCGCCCACACACAATCATTTTTGGCTTGGCGTGATTGCATACCGCTATAGGTTCTTTAATCGGAGGGTGGTTTTGGGTAATGCCGAACCATCCAAAATCAGTCTCTCTCTGGTTTTGAGCCTTTGCTCAGGCGTGAAGCATACGTTCTGTTCGTTTATCCTTCCCACGAATTGTTAGCGTTTCATCAATAATGAGGAGCGAGATGTCTATCTACGCTTTCAGAAACTATGAAATCAGAACACGATCAATCGCAGTTATATCACTCACTTTCCCCACAAGAAGTAATGAAATACTTTGTGGGTGATATAGAAAAGGGGCTGTCGGCAGAAGAGGTTGCAAATCGTTACGAAAAATATGGGTGGAATGAACTGACATTCAAACCAGGGAAACCCGCTTGGCTCAGATTTTTGCTGCAGTTCCATCAACCCTTACTCTACATTCTGCTATTAGCCGGAGTGGTTAAGGCTTTCCTAGGCTCTTGGACGAATGCAGGAGTCATTTGGGGCGTTACTGTCATCAATGCTGTGATTGGTTATGTGCAAGAAGCCAAAGCGGAGGGGGCGATCGCCTCTCTAGCTAAAGCTGTCACCACCGAAGCGACGGTACTGCGCGATGGGCAACCCTTGCGGCTTCCTTCGCAAGAGCTTGTGCCGGGAGATGTTGTTTTGCTGGCATCAGGAGACAAGGTGCCAGCGGATATGAGGCTCCTGCAAGTTCGCAACCTGCAGGTGGATGAATCAGCCTTAACGGGGGAAGCGATTCCAGTCGAAAAGTCCATCCAACCACTCCCGTCCGATACGCCCCTGGCCGAACGCAGCAACATGGCCTATGCCGGAAGCTTCATCACTTTTGGTCAGGGCAAAGGAATCGTGGTGGCCACGGCCAATGCCACCGAAATGGGGCAAATTTCCCAGTCGATGGAACGGCAGGTTCCCCTCACAACCCCCCTCACCCGTAAGTTCGCTAAATTCAGCCGTGTCCTGCTCTACGCCATTTTGACCCTGGCCACCTTGACTTTCGCGGTTGGGCTAGGGCAAGGAGAGTCCTGGTTCCACATGTTTGAAGCCGCCATTGCCCTGGCTGTCAGTGCCATTCCAGAAGGGCTTCCGGCTGTTGTCACGGTGACGCTGGCGATCGGGGTCAATCGCATGGCTAGCCGTCATGCCATTATCCGCAAACTGCCCGCCGTAGAAGCCCTGGGGAGCGCCACCGTTGTTTGCTCCGACAAGACAGGAACGTTGACTGAAAATCAAATGACGGTGCAGGCCATTTATGCAGGGGAAGCGCACTATACCGTCAGCGGTGGCGGTTATAGCTCCAAGGGCGAAATCAGTCTAACGACGAACGATGGCTCTGCCAGTCCATTTGAAGATGACGATGACTTGCCCCATACATTAGAAGATTGCCTGGTGGCCGGGCTGCTGTGTAACGATTCGCAGCTCAAACAGGAGGGAGATGATTGGTCAGTTGTCGGAGACCCCACCGAAGGGGCGTTGATTACCTCAGCCGCCAAAGTGGGCCTCAGTAAGACTGGACTTGTGGCGAAAAAACCCCGCTTAGATGCCATTCCGTTTGAATCGGAATACCAGTACATGGTCACCCTCCACGATGGAGAACCGCGCACGATTTATGTCAAAGGATCGGTCGAGGCACTCCTCCAGCGATGTTCGCAGATGGCTGATCATCGGGGACAACCGATCGCCCTGGATGCAACGTTCATTGGACAAATGGTCGACGATATGGCGGCTCAAGGGCTGCGGGTTCTGGCCTTCGCCAAAAAAGAGGTCGGCGCCCATCAACATTCAGTCGATCACGAGGATATTGAAACCGGCTTGGTGTTTCTCGGCTTGCAGGGGATGATCGATCCACCCCGCCCCGAAGCGATCGCCGCTGTTCATGCCTGTCAGGCAGCGGGCATCCGCGTAAAGATGATCACCGGAGACCACATTACCACCGCACAGGCGATCGCCCATCGCATGGGGATCCAAACCCACGGCGAAACGACGGCATTCGAGGGACGAGACTTGACCGACATGAAGCCGATGCAGTTGGTTCAAGCCACAGAAGACGCCTCAGTCTTTGCCCGAGTCGCCCCAGCGCAAAAGCTCCAACTGGTCGAAGCACTGCAGTCGAAAGGCCATGTGGTTGCAATGACGGGTGATGGCGTGAACGATGCCCCGGCTCTCAAGCAAGCCGATATCGGTATCGCCATGGGCAAGGGAGGCACCGAAGTTGCTCGTGAGTCTGCGGATATGCTGCTCACCGACGATAACTTTGCCTCCATCGAAGCGGCGGTTGAAGAAGGGCGCACGGTTTATCAAAACTTGCGGAAGGCGATCGCCTTCCTCCTGCCCGTCAACGGCGGCGAGTCCATGACGATTCTGCTCAGTGTTTTACTGTCACGAGAACTGCCCATTCTTTCGATACAAATCTTGTGGTTGAACATGATCAACTCCATCACCATGACGGTGCCCCTTTCGTTTGAGCCCAAGTCTCCAGGGATTATGCAATTACCCCCCCGTAACCCAAATGAACCCTTAATTACCCCACCGCTCTTACGCCGAATTTTGGCCGTCTCGTTGTTCAACTGGATTTTGATTTTTGGCATCTTTGAGTGGGCAAAAGCCACTACAGGTGACATTGCCGTTGCCCGTACCATGGCCATTCAAGCCCTGGTGGCTGCCCGCATCATTTACCTACTCAGCATCAGCCAGCTCGGACGCAGTCTGGCGAGTTGCTTACGTCGTCGGTGTGGCTCGATTACCAATGCACCGTTTTTGATGATTGGGATTGGGGTGGCGATCGCCCTGCAAATCCTATTTAGCCAATGGGGTGTCATGAACCTGCTGTTTGAAACCGCCCCCCTCACTTGGATGCAGTGGCTCATTTGTTTGATTCCGATGGTGCCCATGGTGCCGTTGGCGATTGTTGCCAATCGCATCGACCCGTCCTAGACCAGCCGATATAGCCTTACACACTTTTGGAAAGCCCCGCGCCGTGGGGCTTTCCAAAAATGGTTGAGTTCTTCAACAGGATTTGACATTACAAGAAATCTTCGAGTTGGTCGCGGGTCGGCAAGGAGGGTTGTGCGCCCGCTTTGGTGACGGAAAGGGCCGCAACCGCTGCCGCCTGTTGGGCAGCAGCAGGCAGATCTAACCCCTCTGCCAGCGCTGCGGCCAAGCCCCCATTAAAGGCATCCCCAGCGGCAACGGTATCCACAGCCTGGACGGAGAAGGGGGGAACGTGGAATGTCGTTTCGGGGGTGACACAGAGCGCGCCCTGTTTGCCCAACTTGATGATGACAATGCGAACGCCTCGTTCCTGCAATACCGCTGCTGCCTTTGCCGCACTTTCCAGGTCAGTGACCGGAAAGCCAACCAGTTGTGAGGCTTCCACCTGGTTGGGGGTGAGGATATCCACGGCAGGATACAGCGCAGCGGGTAAGTCCGATCGCGCCGGTGCTGGGTCGAGGATCACCGTCAGCCGCGCCTGTTGAGCTGCCTGTGCGGCGGCGACCACTCGCTCCAGGGGAATCTCTAGTTGCAAAAGTAATAGCTGGTGTTGAGCAAAGCTCTCTTGTAGCCGTGCCACATCGGTTTGATCAACCCGGCCATTGGCTCCGGGGATAACGATGATATGGTTTTCTCCCGCATCTTCAACGGCGATGATGGCAACGCCAGAATGAATGCTGTCGTCAACCAGGAGGCGATCGCACCCTACGCTATCCTGCTTCAGCCCCGTCAACAGGGTTGTGCCAAACTCATCGGCCCCGACCCGTCCTACCATCTGTACCGGCACCCCGAGTCGCGCTACCGCTACGGCCTGGTTTGCTCCCTTTCCACCAGGAACTGTCTCAAAGGAATGCCCCGTTAGTGTTTCACCCGGCTTGGGCAACTGCGGCGTGCGAGCCACGAGATCCATATTGATGCTGCCAAAAACAAGAACGGACATGGTGATGGGTAAAGAAGGAACGCAGATGGACGCAGATGAACGCGGATAGAGATAAACGCAGGTGGGAACAGACGAATTTGGGTTTAGGGAGATGAAGGGATGAACTCAGACTGCGGTTATTTTCCCATGGACTAGGGGCTGTCATCATTTAGGTGTCAAACCCCTTCTGCAGACGTGTTCACAGCCCCTAGCTTATGGTGTTGGGGCAGGCGCGTAAACGCTTATCCTGCAAGGCTTTTGCGATTATATTGATGACGCTCCCTAGTCGCTACGCCCGAAACCTGGCATCATGCAAAGTATGAAGATTTTCAAACGCCTAACTCACGTTTTACTGGTGCTGGGATTGTGTCTGGGGATGAGTGTTGGTGCGGGGATGATAGTGCCCTTGCCGACGCTGGCCGCAGAGCAGTCGGATGCGCTTTCGGTCGATTTGGAGGCGCTGGGAGCCTTGCGGCAGAAAGCCTTCAACGCCACAAATGCAGGCCAGTTTGCCGAGGCGGAAGGCTACTGGACGGAGATTCTGGAGGTCTTGCCGGACAATGCGGCGGTGCTGAGCAATCGGGGTAACTCGCGGGTGAGCCAGAACAAGCTGGAGCTGGCGATCGCCGACTACAACGAAGCCATTCGCCTGATGCCCGAAGCCCCCGACCCCTACCTCAATCGGGGTGCGGCCTGGGAGGGGTTGCAGGAGTGGGAGAAGGCGATCGCTGACTACAACCACGTACTGGAACTGGATCCCAAAGATCCAGCAGCCTATAACAACCGTGGCAATGCCGAGGCTGGTCAACAGGAATGGGAGAAGGCGATCGCCGATTATAAGCAAGCGGCGGATCTGGCTCCTGACTTTGCGATCGCCCGAGCAAACTATGCCGTCGCGTTGTATCAGGTCGGCGATGTAGATGAATCGATTCGGCAAATGCGGAACCTGATCCGCAAGTATCCCCAGTTTGCTGATATGCGAGCTGCCCTCACGGCTGTGTTGTGGGAGCAGGGCAACGGTGGTGAAGCCGAAAGCAATTGGTTTGCCGCTGTAGGGCTCGATTCCCGTTACAAGGATCTAGATTGGGTCGCCAATGTGCGGCGCTGGCCCCCGGCTTTGGTAGAGGCTCTAGGCCACTTCCTCACCCTCGAATCTTGATCAAACCACAGAGGCACAGAGGGCACGGAGATGTTCCTTTGTGTCCTTCGTGTCTTTGTGGTTTCAATTTTCTAGCCAATCCAAATTTCCAAAACATTCCGTCTAGACTTGCGTCGTTGTCAGCCAGAAAAGCTGTTATAAAAACCAGTGTTGTCGTGCAGGTCAGGGCGATGGTGAGACGACGGAAATCGGTGCGAGGGCGCTGGCGCAAAGGTATGCGGTTGGCGTTGCTAGCAGTGTTAGGGGTGGGGCTGGGAGCTGCTACCGGGATGATTGTGTGGATGGGGAATCCAGCGCGATCGCCCGATGCCCCGCAAGTATCCTCTGCCGAATCAGATGCCGTGGAGGTGGTAGAAGCGATCGCCCCCAACGGCAGGCCCCAACTCTCTCCCCTGCCAGAACCCGAGGAAATCTGGACGTGCGACGTAGCTGTCATTGGCGGCAGTCTTGGTGGCGTTGCCGCCGCTGCCCATGCCATGCAAGCGGGAGCCACCACCTGCTTGATCGAGCTGACCCCCTGGTTGGGCGGGCAAATCAGCTCCCAAGGGGTTTCTGCCATAGACGAATCCCTGGCGATGCGGCGGCTGGAAAACTATTCCCCCACCTGGGCCAACTTCAAGCGCTTAATTGCCGAGCAGCCCATCGAGTTACCCAATTGGGTTACCCAGCCGGATCTGAATATCGTGGCTGATGTGAATAGCTGCTGGGTCGGCAAGCTTTGTTTCCCGCCAAAAGCCGGAGCTATTGCCTCCCAAGCCCTGCTAGAAACCGCCGCCCAGCCAGCCCCCAAAAGTCGGTGGGGAACGGCGATCGCCTTCAAAGGCGCAACCTTCGATGAGAGCGGGCAAGAAATCACCGCTATCCATGCCGTCCGTCGTACCGCGCGCAACCCCGACTATGCGCCAGTAGGTCGGTTCTCTCGTGAACTTGCCCAGTGGTATTCCTGGTCAGCAGACGACACCTTCACCAAAACACCCCTGCGACTGGAACCGCCCCCCGACCAGCGGATGATCGTTATCGATGCTACCGATACTGGGGAGTTGGTGGGCTGGGCTGGGCTGCCCCACCGCTTGGGTTCTGAGTCCCGTGCCACCACCCAGGAAGTTCACGCAGGCGACTTTGACAACCCCGACTGCACGCAGTCCTTCACCTATCCCTTCGTGATAGCGCTACACAACGATGGCGGTGCCAGTCTCGCGATCCTGCGCCAGGTCGAACCCGACTACTCGCGGGAAGAACATCGCAGCCGTTTCGACATTTCTGGGATCCCTCTACTCACGGGGCGCAGCTTTTTCAACTATCGCCGCATCGTCAGCACGACCCGCAACGATCCCTTCGCTGCTACCCCCGCCCCCGGAGACATGGCAGCGGTGAACTGGAATCCGGGCAATGACTGGAGCTGGATGAATCCACCTCTAATCTTCACAGATGAGGAACTCGACGCTTCGGGGCAACGCCAAAACTGGATGGGAGGCTTGTCGGCGATCGCCCTCCGCCACGGGGAAGACCACGCCCTCCTATTCGCTGAGTGGTTACTGGAAAACCATGCCACGCCTGACTTCCCCTTCGCCTACCTGGCCGGAGCGAATAGCCCGATGGGAACCGAGTCTGGGCTGAGCATGGTGCCCTACATTCGCGAAGGTCGCCGCATTCTGGCTCAATCCGCCTACGGACAAGATGAGTTCATGATGCTTGAACCCGATGTCCGCAAGGACCTACCAGGCGGTCGAGACTTCAGGTCCACCAAAGTCACCTTTACCCACTACCCCGTTGACCTCCACGGCTGCAAATACCGTAACGGCGAACCCACCGGAGAAGCCAGCAGCGCCCCTACCCTCGAAGCCAATATCCGCCCCATCGAAATTCCTCTGGAAAGCCTGATTCCCCAAGGCGTGGACAATGTACTGATTGGCGGCAAAGGCTTCGCCGTCTCCCACATCGTCAACGCGGCCACCCGCATCCACTATGGTGAATGGAACGTTGGTGCCGCCGCCGGAGCGATCGCCGCCTACCTCACCCAACCCAACACTCCCAACACTCCCGCTGAAGTGGTGTCCAGCGACTCCATGCCAGCCCTCCAAACCTATCTCACCGAACAAGGCTTACGCCTCGACTGGTAAACCCTAGCACTACGAAAAATACGCTTTACCTCGAAGCATTGTCCAATGGTGCTTTTCACAAACTCTACCTCAGGCAAATTGGTCGACTCTCCCGCCTCTTGTAGCGCTCGCATATAAAGTGTTTGGCTCACGCGAAAACCTGCTTGCTCAACCAATCGGTCGAGTATTGGTTTAAGGGTAGGGATTAGCCCCTGTTGCTTAGGGATTAGCCAGAAAATAAAATCCCAGAGAGAGGGGCGGCGGGCTAAGCCCGCCGCC
>JBCBSL010000167.1:0-11711 GCA_039819145.1 Cyanobacteria bacterium J06638_22 | reverse complement strand
CTCACACAACAATGCAAGACCATCACTCCTCTAACCATCGTTCTGTCAGCAAGAAGCAGCCGTTTGTTTACCTAGCGCTGGTATTGCTAGGCGCTGGAGGAATGGTGGTGGGCGATCGCCTACTCAACAACCAGGCACTTTCCTCGCCCACCAACGATGCCCCTGTCGTTAGCCAACTACCCACCCAAAACCCGCTCAATGGAGTGCTTGGGCGCAACGACAGCAACTTTATCGCCAATGCCGCTGAGCAAGTGGGGCCGTCTGTCGTTCGTATCAACGCTTCACGAACCGTCAGTCAGCAAGTGCCACCCGCTTTCAACGACCCCTTCTTCCGGGAGTTCTTTGGCGATCGCATTCCCAATGGTGCCCAGCCACGTGTGGAACGGGGCGTTGGGTCGGGTTTCATTTTTGACGATGAAGGGCTGATTTTGACCAACGCCCATGTGATTGACGGAGCCGATCGCGTAACTGTAACGCTGCGGGATGGCCGCACCTTTGACGGTGAAGTGCTGGGCGAAGACCCCGTTACGGATCTGGCCGTGGTGGATATCGACGCCAACGACCTACCCGTTGTCACCTTGGGTGACTCCGAGCGGTTGAAGCCCGGTGAGTGGGCGATCGCCATCGGCAACCCGCTTGGGTTAGACAACACGGTCACCGCTGGCATCATCAGCGCCACCGGACGGAGCAGCGCTCAGGTCGGCATTCCCGATCAGCGGGCTAGCTTCATTCAGACCGATGCGGCCATCAACCCTGGCAACTCGGGTGGCCCCTTGCTCAACGAAAAGGGCGAAGTGATTGGCATCAACACTGCGATTCGCGCCAATGCCCAGGGGTTGGGCTTTGCGATTCCCATCAATACCGCCGAACGGATTGCTGAACAGTTAATTACCACAGGTGAAGCCCAACACCCGTTCCTCGGCATCCAGATGGCAACCCTAAACCCTGAGGTGAGAGACAACCTTAACAACAACCCCAATGTTCCCTTTGAGGTTCGGGATGAAGAAGGGGTACTGATTATCGAAGTAGTGCCCAATTCCCCTGCCGCAAGTGCGGGGCTTCAAGCGGGTGATGTCGTGCTGAGCCTAGGAGGGGAATCCGTTACTCGATCCGAAGCGGTACAGCAAATCGTAGAAAACACCCCGATTGGGAGTGACCTGTCGGTCGAGGTGCGACGCAATGGCGAAACCCTCACGATTACCGTGCAACCGGGGCCGATGCCGAGCCGCTCGTAAGTTTGGTAACACCCAACCCTCTAACCGAATCGAATCTGACCTAACGTAACAATGGCTAGTGTCCTGCAAGGGGCACTAGCCTTTCTTTCTATAAGGACTTCACGTTTGCAGTTGCTGATCAGGGGTTCAAAAAAGGGGGGTACAGAATCCAAGTATGATTTTTTTCGAGAAGCGGCGGGGATACGCCGCTTCTCGAAAAAAATCATACCCTTAGCCAGCAATACCCAAAAAAGTTAGATTGGGACGCTCATAGAATCGGGGCTACAGGAAGGAAAAGTCGGATTCGGTCAGGGATCCTGTGAAGCCTTGTAATTCTGCTAGGCGATCGCTGCTCTTGTAGATGAACGTACTGCTGCTACTCGACGCAACGACAAAACTCAAATCTTCAAACTTGACGCCGCGAACCTCCAGTACATCTTCGCCCTGAGTGAAGTCGCCCACCTGGATAAAGCCATTACCCTCATGTAGCACAAACGTGTCATTTCCCCCTTGCCCAAAAGCGATATCTACATTGTCGGTACTGTTGGTCTGGGAAGTCGAGGTTAATAATGCATCGCTAGAACCACTCTGCATGTCACCATTGCTAAGGCCCGTTACGGAATCTGTGGTGTCGTTGGAGGAAGAGCTAGCATTTTCTGCGTTCAGGATATTGGCTCCATCCGACGTAGATTCAACCAGGGAGTTGTTTTCGCCAAAGCTGATGGTGTCATTTCCATCGCCTCCAACGACAACGTCATTTCCCTCAGAACCGCCCCAAATGATGTCATCATCAGCCGTGCCAACGACTACGTCGTCAGGGCTATCTGTCCCATCCGTATTGCTAAACAGCTGGCCATTGTAGGTATCTCCAGCGCCAGCAGCATTACCAATCAAATTACCATTCCCTGCCACGAAGATCGTGGCATCCAAGCCATTGGCTTGCGGTGTGGCGACGCGACCAAACACCACATAACTCTCGCCACTGCCGTTGCCGTTTGGATCAGCACTGTCGGCTCCAATAATCAAATCATCAACACCATCGCCATTCACATCGCCTGCGCCGCTGATAGAAACGCCTGAGCGATCGGATGTGTCGATACCGCTGATCATGAAACCATTGCTGCCATCCAGGCTAGACAGCTCCAGACTGGCATCAAAGCCCCCATTGCGACCAAAGACCACATAGCTTTCGCCACTATCTGCTCCGTTCGGGTCGGCAAGGGGCGCGCCAATAATCAAGTCACCAATGCCATCCCCGTTAATATCGCCTGCGCCGCTAATAGCGTTGCCAGAGAAATGCTGAGGACCAATGCCATTGATCACAAAACCATTGCTGCCATCTAGGCTGGAGAGTTCCAGACTCTCTTCAAAGCTCCCACGACGACCGAATACGACATAGCTTTTGCCACTACTACTACCATTGGGATCTGCAGAGGATGCCCCAACAATTAAGTCGTCAATGCCATCCCCATTAATATCTCCGGCATAGCTAACAGCAGAGCCAGAATAATCGCCCCGCCTAGCACCCTCAATGACAAAGCCATTTCTCCCGTTCAAGTCAGATAGCTCCAGGTTGGCTCCAAAGCCTCCACGACGGCCAAACACCACATAACTCTCGCCGCTATTCGTGGCATTTGAGTCAGCAAAGGGCGCGCCAATAATCAGATCATCAATGCCATCACCATTGATGTCACCCGCTTGGCTAACAACACGACCGGAGAAATCACCCGTCTCAATACCATGGATTGCAAAGCCATTGGTGCCATCCAGACTAGCGAGGTCAACGTTAGCCTCAAACCCATCGCGACGACCAAACACGACATAGCTCACCCCATTGGAGCCGCGATCGCCCGAGTCGGCTAAGTAGGCACCGATAATCAGATCATCAATGCCATCACCATTGACGTCACCCGCTTGGCTAACAGAACGACCGGAGAAATCCCCTGTATTAGCCCCACTGATAGAAAAACCATTAGTGCCATTCAGATCGGAAAGCTCAAGACTGGCCTCAAATCCCTCACGACGGCCAAATACCACATAGGTCTCGCCACTGTCGTTGCCATTGGGGTCAGCACTATCTGCTCCAATAATCAGGTCCTTAATGCCATCACCATTGATATCTCCAGCCTCGCTCACAGAGCGGCCTGCAAGATTCCCTGCACCAATTCCGTTGATGACAAAGCCGTTGCTCCCATTCAGGCTAGAGAGGTCGAGGCTATCTCCAAATCCATCACGGCGACCAAACACCACATAACTTTGACCACTGGCACCACCATTTGGGTCGGCAAACGGCGCTCCAATAATCAGGTCATCAATGCCGTCGCCATTGATATCTCCTAGATTGTCAACGGATGTACCCGAGCCATCTCCTTCAGCAACACCATTGATCACGAAGCCGTTGCTGCCATCCAGGTCAGACAAACTCAAAGCAGGATCAAAGATCATTGTTCAACTCTTGAAGCAAATTTCATCTGAATCTCAGGAAAGATCTGGTAGATACACGACCAAATCATGGCAATCAGGGAATTTGTCTTCAAGAGATGTGTATACATATTCACCAGACGTTTATTTTTATAGAAAGTGTAAAATCGGTATAGTGCATTACTATTAGGGGTCTATCGCTTTCGTAGTAAGATTTTCACGGGATTTAGCCCCTATTTAGATGGCGATTTTATGTGAAGTTGAGATAAAGCCAGGAAGTAAAGATTGCGTAAAGGCCCTCGGTTATAACGGGGAACGCGAACATACACGAATGGTATAGCTGTAGCCATTAGCGCCAGAACAATAGGAATGCGTCATTCCCATGCAAATGGGAATCCAGGTCAGCTTGTCGGTTGTAGCATTTAACCGTTCTAGATTCCCGCGCAGGCGGGAATGACAAGGGCACCAATGGGTGCGCCCTAAGTGGCTACGGCTATATCTGCGACGGTGTTGTAATCAAATGAGCAAAGCAAGGCCTGAAACGAGGTGCCGCAACCTTGGGGTAAAAGCCTGGAAAAAGATGAAAGCAGAAAAAATGTGGCGATCGCTCTCAGCAACCGCCACAACTTGTGCCGAATCGAATCACACAAAACAAACGTCAGAAACCCTTACGCTTGCAGAAGGAAGTCGTTAGCTGTAAGGTTAGGCGCACCCGACAGAACCGCTACAGCCCCACCTGCTCCCAATCCTGGCGCACGGCCATTGGCGTTGTAGAACACCTGCCCGGTCGATTCGTTGTAAACGATGAGGGCAGACTGCGTGGCGATCGCCCCATTGCTGCGCACGCTGGCAAACTCTCCGGTTTGGGAGAATCCTGCCCCAACGCCGCTCGTCAAGTTTGCAAATGCGGCTTTACTCAAGACAATCTTATCGGTGCCACTCACGAAATCCGTTACCCGATCCACACCACGTCCAGGCGGATTCAAGACAAAGCGATCGCGCCCTCTTCCTCCAGTCAGCAGATCATCGCCAGTGCCACCTTGCAGTAAGTCGTTACCGCTGTTGCCTACTAGGCGATCGCGGCCAGCACCTCCATATAACCTGTCATTTCCATCGCCGCCAAGCAAGCGGTCTCGGCCCCAGCTACCAATCAACCGATCATTTCCACGACCGCCCGTGAGCAAATTGTCTGCATTATTGCCGCGTATCCGGTCATTACCATCGCCACCGATGGCCGATTCAATCTGGGTGCCGTTGGTGATGGTCAGTGGACGACCCGCAATGCGGTTGCGGATACCAGGACGCAAGTCCAGCAAAAGATTCGACGTCACCGCTGCCGCGTTGATAGTATCTCGCCCCCCACTATCCTGCAGCTGAGTGCGGGATCCGGTGTTGCCAACCCGCGCAAAACTGTTGGTGTAGATGTAGGTGTCATTAGGGCTGGGGGCATTGCCATATGCCTGCAAACTCCAGTTTTTGAGCACCCCTGTATCTCCCGTAGCGCGATCGCGCACGCGCAAGGTCCAGTTACCTGCGGCCTGCTCACCCCAAAACTGGGTGCTAGAAAAGGTGAACTTGAGGTTGGTCAAATTTTCTCCACTGTCCGCCACAGGAGGCTGATCCATAAGAAGGCTTTCAGTACCATTCGGAGAAATCAAAGTGAGTTCCAGATCATCGATCCAAGAGTGGTTCAAATCAACATTGACCTCCACCTGTTCGATGGTGAGTCCACCCATTAACCGGATTTGGCTACTGGCTGCGCTGTTATCGCGAATTGCGATCGCTGACCCTTGCCGCCCCTGAAGACGACGCTCGTTATCAGCGGTCTGTCGCGTTCTCCAGGTTTCTGCCAACCGCACAGCAGCACGGGCATCCACCAAACCAAACCCATAGTCTGTACTGGTTTCTAGCCCACCGCCATTCCAGTTGGTGGCACCATTCGTTTGCCACGTGGAATTTTGGCGATCGGTCTGGCGGGCAGAATAGGCCAGAATTTCCTGCACGTCCCGGTAACCCAGGTTCGGATTGGCATCGAGCATGAGGGCGACCACACCCGTCACCATGGGAGCAGCCGCTGAGGTGCCGTCAAAGTCCAGGGTGTAGTTATTGGGGGAATAGCCATTGCGGCCAACCCGGTCGGTCGAGACAATACCATCGGCAGTCGTCTCTCCACCAAAGGCTGACACGAGCAAATTGGCACCTGGCACGCTATAGGAAGTATGAGTACCCCGGTCATCCAACGCCGCCACCGCAATGGTGTAGCGAGAATTTAGCAGGTTGGAATAGTTTGCATTCACGCCATCTTCGCGAGAGTTGCCACCTGCAAACACAATCACCGTACCCAAGCCATCTCGCCCTTCTTCTACAGCCGTTTCCAGAGCTGGCTGCAAGGGAGCAAAGTCAGACTCAGCGAAGTTATCGGTGAAGGGAAAGTCATATCCCCAGCTATTGTTCACCACATCAAAATTCGCGAACTGCCGCAGGCCAAACACCGTATCTTCAAGCAAGTCGCTCTCAAAATCTAGGCGAATACTGGATAGGATTGCGTCATAGGCAATGCCCACGCTGCCTGCTCCGTTTCGTTCGGCTGCCACAATTCCGGCGACCGCTGTGCCATGGTCGTCTGACTGTAAAATCGGCGCACCATCTCCTATCCGCCGAGCGGTATCAATATCAGCCGTCAGATCGTAGTTGTCATTGAGATCGGGATGTCGGTAATCGACTCCATCATCAACAATTGCAACTCGAACGCCCTCTCCTGTATAGTTCTGCCAAACTGGCAAAACATTCAGATCAACGCCAGGTGTACCACCCATTTGTCCAACATTCTTTAGATACCATTGCTGATTGAATAATGGATCGGTTGGACGATTTGAACCACTCATGAAAAAACTCTCAACTGCTAGATTACTTATGGGACACCACATCAAAGGTGCTGGAATTTTATCTCCAGAAGATTGAGATAAAATAGTAGAAAAGAAACATCAAAAAGACGTTCAAAAATAGAATCAGAGAGTAAATTTCCATCCGGTTTTCAGCAATCTTTACAGCACTATCTTGATCAACGCTGCAAACATCACTTCACAAAAAAGCAGGGTCTAGCACGATCTAGAAAGGTGCATGTCACCGTTGCATTCTCAACTTCAACCCTTCTCGTGGTGGGAGCAGTCCTTTTCTAACGTCCTCTCTTACGGAGAGAGAAGGGGTTAGCGGATAAGGGTAAAGAGAATAGGGGAAAACCGGATAGGGCAAAGCGGCTTTTGAACAGCTGACATACTCTCGTCTAGAACTCTAGAAATCGCCTTTAGGGACAGAGGCTTGGATACTCTTAGCTAGCCTTAGAGACACAAAAGGCGTATGGAATCAGCTCTTAAATCTACTCTTGAAGTCGATTACGTTTCGTCTTCAAACATAAATGCAATCCCGAGCACTTATTCAGAATACGTAAACGCGATGTATAAATCATTTATGCTTTGTGCCAACGCGATCGCCCCTTCTTCCAATCAAATTTGGAGAATCCGGCCAGGCTCTTTGCCGAAAACTACAATGCCGTAAACATTACGCTTTGAATCCAGGACAACCCCTAGGAAACCCTTGATTTTGGTCGGTATGGGATCACCTGCGCCAACCAAAATTAAGGGTTTTAGCAGAGGTTTGATTTTTGTTCTGAACTTAGCGTTACGCCGCAGCTTTGTGACGGCAGTAGCAGGATGCTCGGATCGGAACTTCAGCACGGGCGATCGCTTTATCGAGTTGCAGTTTGATATGAGCAGCTTCGACTGTTTCACCTCGATGCATTAGGCACTCGTGAAGACCATGTAAGCTCCAAACATTACTGGGATGCTGACACGCTCGGCTTAATGTCTGGTCTAACCCCAAGTCTGCTCGATAGATAGCTTCCGCTTCGTCATAATGTCCTTGCTCCAACAACAGCGCACCCAAGGCATGGCGAGTGGGTTGCATCCAACCCCAGGGTTCGTCGTAGGGCAAGTTGTCATCTAATTCCACTGAGCGGCGCAGGTGCTCAAACGCCTTGTCGTAATTCCCCTTGTGATATTCCAGTTCACCTAACAGCATCTGTTCGGCAACTTGGAGAATATCGCGACAGGTGTTGTTAAAGAGCATTCTGGTCTCTGGAACCCGCTGATACGCCTCATCGAAGAGCATTCGTTCAGCGTCTGCTTCGGCATGTCGTCTCAGATTCGCGAGAGCAACCGTGCGCGAGTAACGCATCATCGCCGTGGTCACACAATACAACTCAGCATCCTCGGGGAGCGGCTGCGCCAAAATGTCATCCCATAAGCCGAAGCGGATGAGGGCATGTTGCTTCATCGGTAAAAAGCCTTCAAACCAGTCAGCCATCGGACGTAAGAAATCCTCGGGTAAGGCGGCCATCAGTTCATCGGATGTCGTTAGCGCCACAGTGGGTTGCCCCAAGAACATCGCGCCGTAAATTGTGAAGTGGTAGTTGTGAAGGCGATAGAGGGTGTAAAAGTTATCGGCTCCGACGTTCTCGACAAACGTTTGATCCGCTTGCGTCGCTCTTTGGTTGCGCGACACAACATTCACGTAATCACCACATAGCACATCAATGTGAGTTGCCATATGCAACAGATGCCCCGCATCGGGAACCAGGGTGGTGAGGCGATCGCCCTGACGCAGTGCACGCTCGGGATGGGGCGACATCTCCACAAGATGAATGTACATGTGCAGCAGCCCTGGATGGTCCCACGCTCCCTCTAGCTGCTCAAAAGCCGTTTCAAGCACGGTCATGGCTTCGAGCGTACTCGCCCCTGGAGCCGGTTGCCCCGAGGGCAGGTCCCATAGCTGCCAAGGGGTTCTATTCATCAGTGCCTCAGCAAACAAGCAGCAGACATCCAGGTCCCTGGGAAAGGACTGATAAACCTTACGCATGGCATCCGCGTAGGCATCGTTCCAGGGTGCAAAGTCTTCAACTACTGGATTTTCGGGATACCGATGGGAAATGGCTTCGATCAGCGCTTGCTCAACAGGTGTTCCCTTATCTTTCAGAGCAGCCGCTTGGGTTGTGGATTCTTTGGCAACTTCAACCGCATCGGGCTTTTCCTCTTCCTCAAATGCTTCCCAGGGTTTGTTGTAATTTGGCCCGATCGCATAAGCGATTCCCCAGTGCGCCATGGCACATTCAGGGTCATCCTTTAAGGCCTTCTGAAAGCAAGCGATCGCCTCTTCGTGGTTATAGGCGTAGACCCATATCAGACCCCGATCAAACCAACGTTGGGCTGACGGTGAAGGTGTTGCGATCGCCCGAGAATAGCGTCCTAAATCGAAGTAATCCATGAACAGCCACCTCCTGCCTTGTGGGTGGATCTATTATCTCAGGGAGCATCATGAAAGCTATTTTGATCAATATAAATTAAGTAAATTAATGTGTTCTGTGGCACTGCGAGGCTCAAGGTCCTGCCGTCTTTATCGAGCCAGATGACAATGCCATAGTTGCGAAGCCATTGTTTGACTTCGGCTTCTAGAACGGGGGTGACAGAACCGAGGGCTAGCACATAGTGGGTAAACAGAAATGCGTGGTCATATAACTACCCTTCCAGTGATTTAGCTATCTACTCACAAACCTTATGGCAGGAAAATATGTGCTTACAAAATATTCGTGATAGAACAGTAGTGAAATCCTTGGGAAACTGAGGCCAGTATGTCATGACGTCATCAATGGATTCTCGAGAGGGATTATGGATATTGCTTTATTTACAGCTTTTTTATCACCCTTTATTCCGTATCTCCTTAAGTTAGGGGGACAAGCTACTGGCAACATAACTGACGTTCTTTCTGAAAAGTTTGGAGAGGCTGCTTGGGAAAAAGCCCAGAAAGTTTGGAATCGACTACATCCGAGCGTAGAGGAGAGGGAAGAACTTAAGGTCGCAACCACTCAAGTCGCAGCAAAACCTGATAGCAAAGCGAGGCAAGCCGTCTTACAAGAAGAACTGGAACTATTACTAAAGGACGATCCAGTTCTAGCGGAGGTAATTACCAAAATCATGGAAGAGGATGCACCTGATGGCACATCTGGAACTCAGATTGTTCAAAATGTTGTCGGTGAGAAGAATCAAGCCATTGGTCAAGTGTTTGGCGGTAAGGTCGTAGGAAATGTTGAAGGCGACGTGACAATGTAGTGTAGCCATGGAATTATGACGAATCAGGCTGACGTTTCTCCTGAATCAAATCAGATAAGTCAAAGTATAAGGGGCGATCGCAACCAGTCGATTGGCCAGGTTTATGGCGGGATCGTTGTTTATGTCAGTGGTGGGCAAGCTATTATCAACGCTGCTGAAGCATCAACCGCCCCTGAGCTACGGCAATCGTCCCAAGACCTTGGCTCTAATCCCTATAAAGGGTTGTTAGCGTTCAATGAAAACGATGGCGATCGCTATTTTGGTCGTTCAGACGAAATCAAGACACTCTGGGACAAGTTCCGCGATTTGCATGGATCTGAGGGTAAAACTCGCCTCTTACCGATCTACGGCCCATCAGGGTCTGGAAAATCATCGCTAGCGCGGGCTGGACTGTTGCCAGAACTAGGCCGTCGTCCCCTACCCGGTCGTGAGCAAGCGCGTGTCGCCGTACTGGTGCCAGGGAATGACCCACTGTATTCTCTGGCCGTTGTATTAGCCAAGATTGCGACAGAAGACCCGAATCCCGTTGAGAAGGCAGACGAATTTAAGCGGGTACTGAAAAGCAGTGATGATGCTGGAGACTATACCGGACTCAATCGGATTGCGTATGGGCTCCCGAACATTGCGAATGTTCCATTAATCATCCTTGTCGATCAATTTGAAGAAATTTATGCGTACGAACCGAAACGTACTAGTGCTGAAGATCAGCAACGGCGTGAAAGATTTATTGCCGAACGCGATGCCTTTCTCGAAAATTTGATCTATGCAGCTTCGGAACGCTCTCAATATGTGGCAGTCATAATAACTTGCCGCAGCGATTTTCTCGGGGCGACTCAGCAGTATCCGGAGTTCAATAAACTATTTTCAACCCAGGGGTTTTTGGTAGCCATTATGCAACCAGACGATTTAGCGGTTGCGGTTGCCGAACCGGCCAAACAAGCAGGCTATGCGTTCGACCCGGCAACGGTGCAACTCCTAGTCGAGCAAACCCGTGGTTACCAGGGAGCCCTTCCGCTCTTGCAGTTTGCCTTACAGCGTATTTGGGAAGGGCTAGAAGGGGGCTATGACCCCCTGGAAACCTTGAACAAAATTGGTGGCGTCGGCGGGGCGTTGGCCGAAGAAGCCCAAAAGCTATACAACTCGCTGAGTGAAGCTGAGCAAAAAATTGCCCCCAGAATTTTTGTTGCCCTAGTGCAAGTTGGTGAAACCCGCGAAGTGTCTCGCCGCAGGGCCCGAACAGCAGAATTAATCACTAGCGAAAACGACGCCTATCAGGTAGAAGCGATTATTAAACGGTTTGCTGCTCCTGGTGTTCGATTTTTAGTCACTTCGTTTACAGAGGAAGATGGCGAGGTCATTGAAGTTGCCCACGAAGCCTTGATTCAAAATTGGCAGCAACTTCAGAAATGGATCGAGGAATGTCGAGAAGCTCTGCAAAAGAAGCGTAAGCTTGAGCAATCTGCACAAGAATGGGAGAAGCACAAAAATAATGCAGGCTACTTATTACAAGGAAAATTCTTAAGGGATGCTTGTGAGTTTATTAAAGTTCAGAAACAAAACCCAGAAACATTACTTTCAAAGCTTGCCGAGGAGTTTGTTCGCAACAGTGTAAGAAGACGACAAAGAACGACACTTAAAATTGCTGCACTATTTTCTATCTTTCCATTTCTTGGAACCCTTGCAGCTATACATTTCTATCTCCTGGAAAGGGCGAATACAGTGTTATGGAGCGAAGATTGCAACACAAATCCTGATGTGAGTGCTTTAGCTAGATACATGGTATTTATCGGGCAGCGAGATAACCTAGAAGAGATTAATCTTTGCGGAGAAGAAGTACACTCTGTGAATTTTGCGTTGGCTGAACTCGATCGAGCAAATTTCTCAGGGGCATTTCTTGAAAGTTAACATTTTCGAG
>JBCBSL010000166.1:0-11732 GCA_039819145.1 Cyanobacteria bacterium J06638_22 | reverse complement strand
TTTAGCGAAACGAACAGGACACAATCAATCAGGACACAATCGTATCATGTAGCGGCATTGGAGAGATGGCGAGTGGAGAAAACGTGAAACATGGGGACATGCAAAAAGGGAGACGCGATCGCACGTCTCCCTTTTTATCGACTGAGACACCCGGAATCCGAGGTGGTGTGTTTGACGAAAACGGTTGCCTACTCAGCGGTTGCCAGTTCGGTGCTACCGCGACGATTGCGGCGAGTGAGCAGGTTGAACAACTGAACGCCGATGGCCTTGATCAGATTACCTTCCAGCTCTTGGAACATGTGCATGTTCATGCCAAACGCATCGTTGGCTTCTTCAACAATGCGATCGGCAGCAGCATCGTCAACGGGAGCCGCATCGAGGCGATCGCGATACATTTGCTTGAACGCCTTCTCATCGGAGATTTGATCAAACTCATAGAAGTTTGTACCGGAACCATCAGACAGGTTCATGGCGTTTTGCGCGATTTTCTTGAGGATTTGCCCACCCGACAGGTCGCCCATGTAGCGGGTGTAAAGGTGCGCAATCATCAGCTCTGGAGACTGAGCACAGACGTCGCGGATGCGAGCAACATAGGCCTCTGCAGCTTCGGAGGGCGCAATTTGATCGCGCCAGTTTTGTCCAAAGTAATAGGTCAGATCTTGCTCCAGGCTAGCTTTGCGGTTGAGCTCAGGGAAATACAAACCACCCAGAACCGGATGATTCTGATGCTTTTGCATTTCTTCTTCCATCGCAGCATAAACGAAATATAGGTTTGCGACCAGCTTACGATAGGAGGTTGGCTCGACAGTCCCTCTCAAAAAGCACGCGATGAACCCTGTGTTTTCTGCCATCGTGTGTGCTTTTTTCGTGCCCTCACGGAGCTTTGCGGCTAAATTGCTGCTCATCTTAAATTCCTGAATTAATAAATGTCCAACTAAATGCGTCTGTTCTCCCGCTCTATCAATGCACTTTTGCTCTGGCAAGTAGGTTGAGATACAGACAGCAAAAGTACTCTTAAGTTGCCAGCGTAGACCCTTCCGATGAGAGTTTCTATTAAAAATCGTTACACACCGGGATTTAGTAACAATCCTTTACGAATCCAGGGTTTCAGAGAATTTTCAGCCCACTATCAAGAATTTTATCGTCAGACCTGTCGTAACGCAGCCATCGTTGTCTTGTGCCACAAGAAGGGGAAGTGGGGCAACCCAAATTCAGACTTTTCCAATCAGCCTTTCCCAATGAGCCTTTCCTAAAAAGTATCCGCTGCTCCAATGCTCATCGTAGGGTAGTCGCAGTCCAGCCCTTCCATTTGGCATCATGCAAGATGACTGCTCTGTCCATCCCTTGCCTACTATGAAGCGCTTTACTCAATTATTCCAGCAAATCGACGCCACCACCTCAACCAACGAAAAAGTACGGGCTTTGCAGCAGTATTTCACCGAAGAGAAACCTGCCAATGCGGTTTGGGCTTTGTATTTGCTGTTGGGTAAAGCGCGAAAACGGTTGATCACCTCACGGGTGTTGCGAGCCACTTTTCTCGAAATTTCTGACCTGCCGGAGTGGTTGTTTGAAGACTGCTACTCCCATGTAGGCGATTCTGCAGAGGTGATCGCCCTCCTCTTGTGCAGCTCCGATGCGTTGCCTCGCACAGGGTCTGAGATTCCCTTAGTCAACTGGATGGAGGAGATTTTGCCCAAAGCCAAGGCGATGGACACGGATGAAGACCTGCATCAATTGATTGTGTCTTGGTGGTCAGCGTTAGAACCATTTGAAGTATTTGTGCTGAATAAAGTGTTGACGGGAGCCTTCCGCATCGGGGCTTCCACAAAGCTGGTGATCAAAGGCTTGGCTGGGGCGTGCGGCGTCTCGGAGGCAGAGCTGACGCACCGCTTGATGGGCGACTTTGAACCGACGGTGGCATTTTACGAACAGTTGATTCAGCCGGATGGCGTCACGGGTTCCCCGAGCCTCCCCTATCCCTTCTTCTTGGCCTCGCAAATTGAGGAAGATCGTTTTCAGCAAGAGGATCTATCACTCTGGCAAGCGGAGTGGAAGTGGGATGGCATTCGGGCACAAATTATTCGTAGAGCTGATGAGGTATTCATCTGGTCGCGGGGGGAAGATTTGATTACGCTACAGTTCCCCGAACTAGTCGAGGCGTTTGAGGTCTTTCCCAATGGCACGGTAATGGATGGGGAAATTGTGTGTTGGGCAGGCGATCGCCCCATGAATTTCAATGCCTTGCAAAAGCGCTTGGGACGTAAGCGTGTCACCCAAAAACTACGGCAGGAAAATCCCGTCCATTTCATTGCCTACGATCTACTGGAGCAGGATGGAGCCGATATTCGGGAAATGCCTTTGAGCGATCGCCGCCAACAGCTTCTCCAAGTCTTGGAACAGCACCCCGCCGCCCCCATTAGCCCTTCCACGACCCTTTCTTTTTCCACCTGGGAGGATTTGACCACATGGCGAGAACAATCCCGGGATTATGCCGCTGAAGGTTTAGTTCTAAAAGCATTAAATAGCCCCTATCTCGTTGGTAGAAAGCGCGGCTATTGGTGGAAATATAAAGTCGATCCAATGACGTTGGATGCGGTCTTGATTTATGCCCAGGCTGGCAGTGGGAAACGCGCCAATCTCTTTACGGACTACACCTTTGCCCTGTGGAAAGGGAAGGAGTTGGTGCCCTTTGCCAAAGCCTATTCGGGGCTAGACAATACGGAAATTGAAACCCTCGATCGCTGGATTCGCAGACATACGGTGGAGCGGTTTGGCCCCGTGCGATCGGTTGAGCCGATTCATGTGTTTGAAATTGGCTTTGAAGGGATTGCCAAATCGAACCGACATAAGTCTGGTATTTCGGTGCGCTTTCCCCGAATCCTCCGCTGGCGAACTGACAAACCCGCCGCAGAAGCCGATTCGATTGAAGCCGCACTGACATTGTTAGAAGTCGTTGGTTAGTCAGGAAATGGGGCTAGGACGAGCTTTACAATAAGCACCCTGGCAGGCGGCAATATGGCACTGGTTCCGTCCAGTGGGATAGCTAAGAGGATTGTTCGAAGAAAAGCGGGATTGATTGGGAACGGCGCTTAGCGGATCTCACCCCCACCTTGATGCTCTATTCCGTGCTGCATGAATTCATTCATCAGGAGATCGAAGGGAATGAACTGTATACCCAGGTCGATAAGCATGTTTCCCCCTCAGTGTCAGAAGGCTGGACGCTTGTCTTGATGGAGCGTGGCAGTCGATTCTTGTGGGAATTGCACTGTGGCCGAAAAGACCAACAGCTGTTTGAACAAGCCCTAACGTGCTTAGCCAAGGTGGTAGAACAAACGGGTAGCATCAGCCTCTTGACCGATGGCGAACGACGCTATGGGACTCTCTTGTTTGACATTTGCTATGACGTCATGCGGACGGGAAAACCGGGACGTCCTAAAAAGCAACGACCGAAAGGAGTGAGCGTTCGCCTCAAACGTAAGCGTTCGCCTCAAAAACAAAGGGTCTAGAAAGCGTCGAGGACGTCCCCGTACAAACTATCAAGCCCCCGTGCCTGAGCACCCTCAGACGGATCACGAGGTGGCCGAGAAAACCATTCATGCCAATCATGTTGAGGACTTCAATGCCTCTCTCAGAAGGCGTAATGCAGCCTTCCGTCGTAAGATCAATACCAATGCTAAATCTCGAAACCACTTACAACGAACCCTAGATGTTTACTGGTTGGTGCACAATCTTGTGCGTGTCCATTTCACAATCAAAGTCGTACCTGCTGTGAGACTCGGCATTTTGAAATGGGGGATATCTTGGTCACAGTTGTTATCGATCCGATATGCAGTCTAACCATTATCCAACAGGGGATAGACTATCCCCATTAGACGGAACCAGTGCAGGATAACGTGAGCTCGGGATAAGAAAATCTGGCGGTTAAAACCGCAACTAGCGGAACGCCCCCCCTTCGTGGGTTCTCAAACAGGTAAACCCTAAATGGAGAGGCAGCTTCAACCTAACGCGTGACTTCCAACAGGCGCGAGAAGTAGAATCGCGTCTTAGTCAGCGTGTTGCGCTGTACCGTCCAGCCATTGTCCGTCAGAATTTTGACCACATCGGCTTCCCGGTGGAGGTAGGCGCGGGTTGCCTTGCTGGGGCCGGGGAAGAAATCGCCGATTTTCTTCAGCAAGCTGTAGGCCAAGGTTTTGGGTGCAAAGCTGAGAAGCAGGCGCGATTCGGCCAGGGAGCTGAGGTGTGAAATCATATCCGCCGCTTTGTCTTGGGGATAGTGGATCAGCACATCCAGGCAAACGACGGTGTGGTACTTACCGCTGAGGGCTTCGAGATCTTGCACGGTGAAGATGGGATTGTCCGATTGCTCCAGCGTGGCGATCGCCCGCTCTTTGGCCTCGCCCACCATCTTCTCGGAAATGTCGCTAGCGGAAACCTTCGCACCGAGCTGTGCCAGAGGGATGCTGAGGCTGCCGACGCCGCATCCCGCATCGCAGATGGTCAACCCTTCGAGATTGCCGTCTGCCTGAAGCCACTCCAGCACCGTATCGACGGTTTGTTGATGGCCGGTGCGAATGTCCAGTTGGACTTTGTTAACCTCGCCGTCACCATAAATCCGTCGCCAGCGATCGAAGCCAGTGGCATTGAAGTATTCGCGAACGATGGTCTTGTCATCCAGGGCTGTCATAGGTTTTAGAGTCAGGGGGGATCGGTTTATCAATAAGGACAATCAGTCCGTTGAGTGGGCATGAAAACTTGGCGTCTATTTTCTGACGCCGCCCATACGAATTTCGGAGTAGAACGACGCATCGCTAACCCCATCGGCAGTTTTGAGGACGCGGGTGCGCAGGCGCAAGTTTTCGCTCGCGAACCAGATCCGTTCCTCGGCAGAGATTCCGTTCATTTTGGTAATCAGGGTCAATGCTTCGTCATCGCCCAGCATGTAGCTTCCCGAAACAGCCGTGCTGTCTAGATTCGGATTTTGTTGCAGGATTTTGCCCTGGGTGGGGTCGTCGGCATTGGCGATCGCCACCACCAGCGTGGTTCCGGTTTTCTTGTCGGGAGACGCGCCCATGGTGCCTTCCCAGCGCACCTGCATTCCCCCAATCGCCTCTTGCGGATTGACCTGATGGCGATCGCACAGTTGCACGACATCGGGGGCATCATTTTCGAGCCAATCGATGTAGACATCTGAGCGGCCACTTTCCGGGGTTTGGGCGGTGGGCTGGTGATGGGTACGTTGAGAAAACCATTTCCCAACACTTTGCTGAAAAAACTCAGTAACGTTCATTGCCAATGGAAGCTATTTGAAAGGAGTCTAAAAAAACGATTTTGGCCTAGCACTTCACCCGCATCCAAAATCCAAAATCTAAAATTGCAGCCAATGCCACCTAACGATTCTACGGCAATGTAACGGTCTGTTCACGGATGGATTTCAGAATGCAGTCAGTGGCAATCAGTACCCGATCCCTTTCTTCCATTACTTGGCAGGTGGCGGCAAGACGCGCCAGCAGCGGTGTGCCCTCATTGAGATTGGCGATCGCTCCAGCCGTAACCCTGGGATATTGCCGAATCCAGCTTCTTTGCATGTCTTGGGGATTGAACGAGTCGTCGTCAATCAACCAATAGTCAATGCCATATTTCTCAATCGTTTGCTGGAGCAAGGGCGGATTCAGGGCGTATTGGGCGGCAATTAGCTCAATGACGCGCTGGCGCATGGGGGCCGCATAGCCGACATGGTATGGAATGGCGTACTCACGAGATACCAGCACCGATCGCTGGGTGAAGGTTGGAAAGTGGTCAGCATCGCGCAATAGCGACGCCACTTTAATATCTACAGGTTGCGCCGCGAGGAAGGCATAGGTTTCTGGCAAACGGCCTTTGGTGTAGTTGGGGTCGATGGCGTCTGGGTCGTAGAGCGGATAGCCCAGCAACAGAAATGTGAGGATACCACCTGCGCCTGAAAGCGCTAGCGTTGGCAACCAAGGGCGGATCGGTTGGCTGAGCCAGCGCAAGATGCCACCCAGCAAGATAATGAGGGCGATCGCCCCGGCAAACACGAGGGTAAAGCGCAGGGTGTAGCCACTGTAGCGGCTGGGCAGGTGCAGGCGAAACAGGAGAGCATGGGCGGCGAGGAAGAGGGCGATCGCTACCAAGGGAAGCTGCCACAAAATCCCCAGATGGCGCAACCGCTGGGTCAATGGGAAGGTGCGCGGGAAGCGGAGCAACAGCGGCAAAAAGATTCCGAGAATCATCAGCGGTGGTTTGAGGGTGGGCATCAGACCACTGCGCATCCCCAACAGCCAAAATTCCCAAGGGTCATTGGTAAAAAAGTTGCCCCGACCGCCCGCGAAAAAATCGGGCAACTGCCGTGCCGCTTCCGCCGTAATGATGGGGCCATACTCCGAGGTGCGCAGGGCAAAGGGCAGCAGCACCAGAAATGCGGCCAGCAATCCGCCGCCGCTGAGTATCCAAATGCATCGCGTTCCGTCTCCCAGGCGAAATCGCCCCCCGTGCCACCCAACCAGGCGCACCACCAGTAATCCCGACGCCACAAACACATATTGCGGATAGAACAAACCCAGCAAGACAATGCTGCCGATGCAGCCCACCACGTTGCGCCGCATTAAGAAATAGAGGAAGGCCAGAAACAGAGGCAGCATGAAGGCGCGGGGACTGCCCGAAGCCACGTCATCATGCGCCCAAATCAGTTGCGTGGTCAGGAGCGAGGCGATCGCCCCAGCTACGGGCACGGGAATCAGCAGCAAACAAATTTCGTACGCAAACCCCACCGTTACCAGTGCCAGCACCGGCGGCAGCAGTTTACTCGCCGTCAACGCATCAAGGCCCAGCGCAACGATGGCGCGATACACCAGCGTGTATCCCCAGGGTGCAACGGATTGGAAATAGTCGGCGATCGCATCTCCAGGGAAAAGTCCTGGCTCGACAAAGCGCCGCATCCAGAACACATGCTGGCGGGCATCATCCTGCACCACATAGGGACTGCTGAATGCTTCTTGCAACACCGGGATGCTGTAGGTGAAGGCGATCGCCAGACTCAGCCACAACCAAAATTGGCGCGATCGCCGCAAGGGCGCTTCCGTCGTCGGAATCAGCCAGGTATGCAATTGTTTTGCCCAGGTTGCAACCATCAACCGCCTCCCAATGCGTTCCCTACCAATTGTCCACTGTGGCATTTATCATGAGCGCATCCAAGGTTTGCAAGTTGTCTCTCATCCCCCAGCCCCTTCTCCCAAAACAGGGAGAAAGGGAACCGGATTCAAAGTCCCTCTCCCGCTCTGGGATAGGGATTTAGGGTGAGGGCTACAAAACTGGTATGCACCCCTCATCATGCCATTCAACATGCCAGATATCCCCTCTTTGCAGGAGCGGGAACCTGTCCGGTAAACTCTTGAAGATTCTACCCGTCTGGACAATGGGACAGCCTACCCATGAATGCCCGCGATCGCCATCCCATGACCGTTCCTTCTGAAAAACGTACGGCGATTCCGTCCCTATGGCTCTGGTTGGGGGGCGTGCTGCTGGTGCTGGGCATTTTCTTTCGCGTCTACAACCTCGACTACAAAGTTTTTTGGATTGACGAAGCCAACACCGCCCTGCGTTCCCTTGGCTATGTCAGCCAGGACGTGACCGATACCTTGCTGACAGGGGAGCTGTTCCAGGCCGAAGACCTACAAGCCTTTCAACAACCCAGTCCCGACCGTGGGTGGGACGACACGATGACTGCCCTGCGCGGTTCCGCCGAACATACCCCGCTCTATTTCCTGATGTCGCGCCTGTGGGTGCAAACCGTTGGCTCCAGCATTGCAACCTGGCGCATGCCTCCGGTGTTCTTCAGTCTGTTGCTCCTGCCCGCAGTCTTTTGGTGGGGCTGGGAACTGTTTGGCTCCAAGCTTTCCGCCGGACTCGCCACTGTTTTGGTCGCCCTCTCGCCATTACATGTGCTCTACACCCAGGAAGCCCGCCCCTACAGCCTCCTGGCCTTGATGACCGCACTCTCTAGCGCCACCCTGCTGTGGACATTGCGATCGCCCACCTGGAATCGCTGGCTGCTCTACGGCCTCACGATCGTGGTTGGTCTCTACAGTCAGCTTTTATTTGCGCTCGTGGCGATCGCCCACACCTTCTATATCTTTGCTAGCGAACTGACCATCTACAAACGCTTCACCCCCAACCTCCGCCGCTACCTCCTCGTTTCCCTGGGATGCATCGTTGCCTTTTCCCCGTGGCTGGCGCTGCTGGCCAATAACCTAGCGGAAGTCCAGCGCAAAACTGCCTCCCTGGGAGACGATCGCTACTCCATCGGTGGCCTGATCGATCGCTGGTTCCGTGTTCTCAATCAAATGCTGATCGATCGCGAGTTGGCAGGCTGGAACTTTTTGCTGTTGCTGCTGGCGATCGCCGCCCTGGTGTACCTTTGGCGGCAGGCTCCCCGACGTGCTACTTGGATGCTGTTACTGGTTGGCGGTGTCCCGTTCCTGGCGCTGGCGCTGCCGGATTTGGTGCTGGGAGGAGAGCGATCACTCCGGGTGCGCTACCTATTCCCCTCCGTCCTCGCCCTCCAACTCACTCTAGGCTACTGGTTCGCCGCCGCCATCCCCGCAAAACGCATCCCGCAACGCATTGTCCAGGCCATTCTCATCCTCTTCATTGGCCTGCAAATTCTCAGCAACGCGGTCAATGCCCAACGCCTCGTCTGGTGGAACAAGAGCCGCCCTGCCAGTACCTACTTCGAACCCGTCTCGGCGCTAGTCAACACCCTACCCAACCCACTGATCCTGACGGAAAGCAAAGTCTCTGACCTCCTCGCCCTCAGCTACTGGCTCCGCCCCGATATCACCCTCCAGGCCATCCCCGATGTCGCTACTCTCGAAATCCCGCAAGGCTACGATCCCATCTATCTGCACAATGGCACTCCCGAAACCGAAGAATTTCTCCGGCAGCAGGGCATCCGACTAACCCCTATCTACCCAGCCAATGATTTGGTAAACCCTTGGCTATGGCAATTGGAATTTCCTCCTGCTTAGGGCGTTGCTTTAGTGCTGAGTGGTTAAGACTGCTTATATTTTGACCATTCTCGCGTAGGTGAGAAGTCAGAGAGGCTGCATAAACAAGCAATAGGCTTTCTCTAGATGCCCATTTGCATGGGTATGACAGGTTGCTTATGTTCTACCCTGAGAATCTACAGTTACGCATGGTGAAAAGCTTGAATCTCAAATTATCGGGGAACAAGGACACGTATCTCCGATCTATCACCGGGAGTTTCATCAAAGATAGCGCCTCTCTCTTGCAAATCAGCGATTTGGATAGCCGATAACCCCACACAATCTGTCATGATGGCGCCTTCAACTTTCGTACCCTCAAAAATAGCGCCTGAAAGATCTGCTCCTTGTAGATTGGCACCGTAGCCTAGAAGACGAAGAATTGTGTAGGCTTTTATCGAGATATGAGTAGGAAAGCGGTTACGGGCTCGGGCTCGGGCTTAAGCTTGGGCCAGGGTTCGGGCTCTGGTCAGGGCTCGGCTTCGGGCTCGAGCCAGGGCTCGCTCGAGATCGAAGTCAAGATCAATGTCGAGGTTGTAAGCATGAGTGAGGGTATGAGTGAGGGCGCGGGCAAGGTCGAGGTCGAGGACAAGATCAAGGGTGAGGGAGCGGTCGAGGTCACGGGCTAGGTCGCGGGCGCGAGCAAGGTTGAGATCGAGGTCACGGGCGAAGTCATAGGCGAGGTCGAGGTCGAGGGCAGGACTGTTATCTGAGCCCACATCACCTCCTATGTTGGCATCTGTCAGATTGGCTCCTCGCAGGTTCGTAAACGCTAGGTTTGCCCACCTCAAATCGGCTCTAGTAAAGTTTGCTCCAGCCAACTCCCCCCGAAAGAAATCCGTTCCAGACAAATCAGCTCCAACAAAGTCATACTTGGGATCCAATCCCAATATTGCCGCTAACTCGAAGATATCTGTTGTATCTGTATTGAGAACATTGCTAATTGCCCCGTCCAGTTCCTCAAAAGAAGCTGTCTCAGCCACGTTGCCACCTCCCTTGACAGATTGGTTCAGATTCCACCAAAGGTTTGAGATAGCGGAGGGCGATCGCTCGCTCAATCATGGCTAGCTTGTTGCGGTGAATATCCGCCGTCATGCCCAACTTTCCCCAGGTGATGCGGATATCTTCGCCTCGTGCGGTGAAGGTCGTGGACATTTCGCAAGGTGCTTCAGTGATGCAGAGCGTACCCAGTAGTTCTTCCTGAAACATCCCATCTAGAATTGTGCGATCGCCATAAGCTTCAAAAATCCAGGCAGGCTGCTCCTCAGACCCTACCTTTTTCACCTGAAAGACTTCCAAGGTTACTGTTTCTGTGGCTCCCTCTGCTCTCTTAACCCCAATATTTCGACTGTCCAGAGCTGCACTTGCCTGAATCTGACTGGAACGAGATTGCTGGCGCTCAACCTCGATTGATACTTTGAAAGGTTTAGACAGTGCAATTTTTTCGAGGGGGAGGTTGCAGTTTTTCAGAACAAAGCGGAGTTCGCCACGACTTATCCCGAATCTGGCACGTCCGCCCGGCAAACCCAAGCGCTTTCCTCCAGGCACTTTGATTTCTTGTTCGCCGCCAAAGTTTACCGTCAGGCTGAGGTTAATGTCGGTTGGGGAAGATACTGGGAGTGTTGATGCAGCAAAGCCAGCAGGCGTTGGTTGAGCGATCGCCTCCAAGTGGAGCTTCATTGCAACACAGTCTGGAAAGCGGCTTTCTATTTGTAGTTCAGGCGTGACATCCATTAAGGGCAATGGTTTAAGCGTGGTATGGGCTAAACCCAATTTTCAGCATTTTGTCTGTTTTTGTCGAGAGGGAGGATATAGTGAGCGCTCTCTTCAACCCGCTTGAGTTGTGCTGCAACACTTCACGCTGCTGATTCAATAGCTTGATCTGTGTAGGGGCGATCGCCCCAAGGTCTTGTTCGTCTTCATTTGATACCAGAGTGGATAGGATCGTACCACTCGGTTAGATGCTGGGTCAGGACGGTTTTGATATGCCCAAAAACTGTGTCTTCGTCTGGGGTTGCATCAATGCGGATGATGCGTTGAGGATGCTCTTTGGCTAGGGTTTGGAAGCCCTGGCGTACTCGCTGATGGAAGGCTAGGGCGTTTTTCTCCATGCGATCGGAGCCGCCTCGCGTTTGGGTACGGGAGAGTCCTACCGCGACATCTAAATCTAGCCAGAGGGTGAGATCGCTGCTGAGGCCGTTGGTGGCGATGTGGTTGAGTTGGTGGATGAGCGGGAGGTCGAGTTCCCGGCCATAGCCTTGGTAGGCAACGGTAGAGTCGGTGAAGCGATCGCACAAAATCAAGGCACCCTGTTCCAGATGCGGCTTCAGGTAGGCCTCCACATGCTGTGCCCGATCGGCAGCATAAAGAAGTAGTTCGGTGCGATCGCCGATCTCCTCCACCACACTCTTGGGATGCAGCAGCAACTCTCGAATTTCCCGACAAACATCCGTCCCGCCCGGTTCGCGGGTGAGCAGAATCGTCGAGACCTGTCCGCTGGCCTGCAACTGCTGACCGAGGTCGCTGGATTGGAGCCACTCGTGCGATCGCCGCAACTGGGTTGTCTTGCCTGCCCCTTCGCCTCCTTCAAAGACAATCAAGCGTCCCCGTTTTGTCACCATTATTCCTCGCTCGATTTGGGCGATTGCTGAGTCTTGTCGTTAGCGTGGTTTC
>JBCBSL010000165.1:0-11736 GCA_039819145.1 Cyanobacteria bacterium J06638_22 | reverse complement strand
ACAGTGCAGTTGACGCACTGTCCGGACTGTGGGCATCCGCTGCACAGCCACCCGGGAGAGGCTATCGAGCAAACGATTCTCGAATTACCGGTGGTAGAGCCGCGGGTGATTCGGTTGAAAACCTATCGCTACGCCTGTCCGGGCTGTGAGCAGACGGTGCGCTCGCATCATCCCTTACAAGTCTCGACGGCCACTGGCGCGGCGGGCACCCATCTCGGTCCCCGTGCCATGGCCGTGGCAACAGCCCTCAACAAAGATTTCAAGTTACCCCTGCGCAAGAGTTGTCAGATCCTCACGCGCTGCTTTGGGTTGTCCCTCTCCCCCGGAGGCTTATCGCAGCTCACGGAGCGCGTCGCCCAACGCCTCGAACCTCAGTATGAGCAAGCGCTAGAAGCCTTACGCCAGAGTGATGTCCTCTATACCGACGAAACCGGCTGGTGGCTCAATGGCCCCGGCTATACCTTGTGGGTGTTCACCAACCAGGACACCACCTACTATCGCATTGTGCACCACCGCACCCGAGAGACCGCGCGGGGCATCATTGGCGACGACTTTGCAGGAGTGCTGGTGAGTGATTGTTTGTCTATCTATGATGAGCTCAATCCGCTCCAGCACAAGTGTTATGCCCATCATCTCAAAGCCCTCTCAGCGGCGCTCAAAACGGAGGCGGGTAAAGGGTCTACCTACTTACTCGAGCTACGCGCCTTGCTCCATAGTGCCCAGCTCCTCAAGCAGCGGATGGCGACCCTAACTCCAGCGCAATGTCTGCCGTGGCGGCAGGGGTTGGAAGCCCGGATGGATGAGTTGTTAGCCCAGCCCAGGGGCCATCCCCACGACCTGCAACGCCAACAAGAAGAGAAACTGCGACATCGGCTCGCCAAACAACGCGACCATCTGTTCACCTTTCTCGATTACCCCAACGTTGAGGCCACCAACAATCGAGCCGAGCGACAATTGCGGCCAGCGGTGATTAGTCGCAAGATTTCCTGTGGCAACAAAACCGAAGCCGGGGCGAACACCTGGGCGATTCTCGCGTCCTTGGCTGCGACAGACCAGCAACAGGGCCATTCCTTTATTGACCGCATCGCCCAGGCTAGGCCCACTTCACCCATTACCCTCAGCCTCACGCTAATCACATACCTGCAAGGGTTTCAAAAAATCATCTAGTTTGATTTTCATGGAATGGGTCTGAGTACAGGACAAATCCCAGCTAAACCCCTTAATTTTGGGTAGAAGTGCTACAGGATAATGGAGGGAACCAGGTTTCTGCGTGAGGGGGGGGATGGATTGTGAGAAAAAATCGTAAATCTCCTCAAAGGGAGCCCGCCCGCTCCAATAGACGATCGCCCGTCTGGTTTCGTACCGCTGTGAGTTGCACACTGGCGCTATTGGTATTGCTGCTGCTGGGGCTGGCGCTGCCGCCCGTAAGGTTGCGGTTGCAGGTAGCGCTAGGCCGACCCATCGCGATCGCCCAGATCCAACAACACGCCTTTCTGACTTGGGCAACGGTGACGGTAGAGGGAATTGTGGGCGATCGCGTTCCCTTGATTGGTGGGCAAGTGATCGAGCTACAAGATGACAGCGGTAATGTGTGGGTGGTATCTGCCAACACTACCCGGCAGTCGGGGGAATCTGCCAGAATCAGAGGCGATGTGCAGGTTGAAGACGTTGGCACGGATGCAATAACATCCGAGGTCTATCTGATTGAGCGCCTGCCCAATACTGTTTCTCCCCTCCCTCTTCCATGACTTCCATTCAAGCGGCGATCGCCATCCTCCATCACGACGGCCACTTCCTGCTGCAACTGCGCAACGATATCCCTACCATTCGCTTTCCGGGATTATGGGGCTTCTTCGGTGGCCACATCGAACCGGGAGAATCGCCGGAGGTGGCAATGCACCGAGAGTTGCTCGAAGAGATTGGCTACGCGCCACCAACGCTGCTCAAATTTGACACCTACTACGACGAATCCACCGTCCGCCACGTCTTTCATGCGCCGCTGGATGTGCCGCTCGATGTCCTCGACCTACAAGAAGGGGTCGATCTAAAACTGGTCTCCGTTGAAGATGTCCGCAACGGTGATTCCTACTCACCCAAATTGCAAGAGGTGCGATCGCTAGCTGCCCCTCATCGCCTGATCCTGCTGGAATTCTGGGAGAAGTTTGGCGCTAGTGGCTGAGTACAGGGCTAAAGATAGAGCTTGGGATGCTGGAAATAGAAGTGAACGCAGATAAACGCAGATGAACGCGGATAAATGCAGATAGACACGGTGGGTGACAGACAACAATTCTTAGAAGAATTCTGGGAAAGAAGTTACCTTTTAAGCCTTTGTCCTTCGACTGCGCTCAGGACACGCAACAACGAGCTGGCTGAGCGTAGCCGAAGCCAGCGGGTATATCTTTTCCGAGAAATCGCCTTAAGTCAGTCATATCCAAGTGGACGCTAACGAGGGCATTCATTCATTCATCTGCGTTCGTCCGCGTTCATCTGCGTTAAAACCAACTTTCTTAGGCGCTGATGCATCTGCGTTCATCCGCGTTTATCTGCGTTAAAATCAACCTTTCCAATCACATGCTGTTCCTGATTCCTGCTACGTTTCATCCTTCACGTTTCATTCCACCTCGTCGATGAATCGCACCGACCTTGCGCCCCTGCCGGACTACAACATTCGAGTGAGTCCCCGCGCTAAGAACGTTAGCATTCGCATTTCCCATCGTCGCGCCATCGAAGTTGTGGTGCCTCCGCACTTTGATGTGAGGGCTGTGCCTGCCTTGGTTGAAACACGCCGTCGGTGGATTGCCCGCACCCTCGATCGCCTGGAGCAGGAGGAACGGGCGATCGCCCCGACTCCCACCGAATGGCTGCCCAAGGAAATCGCGCTCCGTTCCATTGCCGAAACTTGGACGGTGGGATACCAACCCACTGCAGTTCTCCAGCTGACGGCAATCATTACGGGGCAGCAGCATTTGGAACTCACAGGGGCAACGGGCGATCGCGCGGCCTGCCAGAATGTGCTCCATCAATGGCTGCAGCACAGTGCCCGCTACCACTTCACCCCCTGGTTGCGCAGTGTTAGCCAGGAGGTGGAACTGCCCTACAGTCGTGTCACGATTCGTCGCCAAAAGACGCGCTGGGCCAGTTGCTCTAGCCAAAAGAACATCAGCCTCAATGCCAAGCTGTTGTTTTTGCCGCCCGAGTTGGTGCGCTACGTCTTCATCCATGAGCTGTGCCACACCATCCACCTCAACCATTCCAAGAAATTCTGGGCATTGGTGGGTGAGAAGGATCCCCATTACCGCACCCACGAACGGGATTTGAAAAAAGGCTGGGGCTATGTTCCTGCCTGGGTTGATGAGGTTCCACCAGAGGGGTAATGCGCTGACGGCCACGAGCACATTGATGCTGGGAAGCGTTTCAAAAAGAAAATCCCTTTTTGAGACGGTGCCCTTCGGCTCCGCTCAGGGCACATGGCGCTTCGCGGGCTGAGCGGAGCCGAAGCCAGCGTATCCTCAGAAATCCCCCTATCGGTGTACCGCGTCGGGTCGTTGCACAATGGTTTCGGTGACACGCCGCCGCTCAGGATTGATGCCGACGATGCGCACATAGGCATGGGGATGCTCGGCTATGCAGGCTTTGAGTCCGGCGATCGCCACATCCAACGTGCTTTTGAACGTGCCATAGCATTGCCATGCGCCTGTGCGAAATCGGCGTTCATCCACATACTCGATACCAACTCGGTGATTGCTCGCGAGCAAACGCTCTAGCTCGGCGATCGCCCCCTCTGGCAATGTTTCCTCGGGTATCGCCCCTTCAGGCATCACGACATTGGAACCATTGGATGATGCGGTGTCTGAGCTAGAAGATTGATGAGGAGAATGCTCTGTTTCCTGGGCTGGTGCTTCGGCTGAGGGTTCTGGGCTGTGTCGGCTACTGTTGCCTTGAAGCGAGGTGTGATAGGCCTCTACCAACCGCAGTTCCCGGATGCGCTCTTGCTCGCGCACCATGCGTTGCCCCAGCTTGAACAGGTGAGGCAGGCTGAAGTCCGGGCGATGAAACTCGGTGGGTTTGCCCTCGCTATGGACGACCTGCTTGGCAATGCGGTCGATGCCGACAGATTGGATCAGAGCCCGCACCTGCTCGTCGTAGAGCTGCGATCGCAACGCACTAAAAAAGTCGATGGACTGTTGCGGAAACTGGCCGACCAACGACTCGACCTCATCGGGGCGCAGTTCCCCATCGAAGATGCCGCCGATAATGCCCAGGCGATCGCTGCGATCGGGATCCCAGAAAAACTTCTGCATCCGCCCATCCCGAATTAGTGGCGCATACAGCGTGGCAAAATCATTCCCCGTTAACAGAATCGGAATGCGTTGAATCGGCTCTGGGTCATAGCTACCCGGTAGCTGCACGTTGGTCGGGTTGTCGGCAATATTCATCAACGTCGCATTCACCAACTGCGTATTGACGGTGTACTGGGTCTGGGCATCGACCCGCCCAATGCCCGCATCCACATCGTTGATCATCAGCGCGGCCATCTGCCCGCGTACTTTCACCAACTCGGCGGCCTCGCGATACCGCAGCCGAATCAGCCGCGCCGGGTCGCCCGCATCCGGGCTTTCCAGTTCCCCCGCCGAGATATGGACGACCTCTATCCCCATGCGCTCAAACACCAGCTCGCACATGAAGGTCTTACCTTCCCCCTTGCGCCCATGCACGCCCAAAATCAGCGGCACACGCACCCCTGGCAGTTTGAGATAATTCTTGGTAATATGCACCGACAGCTTATCGAGGAAGCGTGGCGAAATGTAGTAGCCCATAGCAACAGGGATGGTTCTTCAGAATGCCGAACGCTCCGGATGGCGTTCTTTGCTATCGCCAGCCTACCGCATGGCAAGCCTGCCTAGCGTGGGCTGTTCATGAAGGGGTACAGTCGTAACCCTCAAGGCTAGGACACGCGATCGAACAGTCATTGCTCTGAAAATAGATTTTCATCGTTTGAGGTGGCGCGCCAGCGCCATGAATGATTCCCGTGAATACGGGAATCCAGAAAGGCTCAGCACAGTAACCGATAAGCGATTGATGGATGCCCATTTTCATGGGCATGACGGAACCCTAACGGTCTATCCTGGCTGACTCAAGCTATACAAAGATTGGCGGCTTCTTGTTTGGATAGCGCAGGATATTCTCGCGGTGGAAAAGAAGTTGTTGTAGACCGGGCTAGTCTTGCAACTGGTCGGGGGTGAGCTTATAAAGCTTGTAGATGAGGGCGTCGATCTCGGCATCGAGGGTTTGCTGGTGGTCTGGATTCGGGGTCGCGGCGAGGGCGATGCGTTGTTGGGTGAGGTGGGAGAGGCGATCGCCCATCTTCCCCTTGGGCAAGCGCACCGGAATTTGCCGGAGTTGGGGTGCTCCGATGCGCAGGTAGCCGCCTTGTAACCGGTTGCCGGCAAAGGTTTGGCGAAACCAGAGTTGGATCAGCTCGCTGTTGAGGAGGGCGAGGAGCCAGTAGGGATTGACGTGGGGCAGGATGATGGTGGTGGATTTCCCGGCGAACCACTGACCGGCTTCATCAAACACGGCCTCTAGGCGGCGGGTCATGCTGGCGACAAGGAGTTTGGGCTGGCGGGCTTGGTGGAGTCGCTTGGGTGGCAGGTCGGCCAGAGCCACCTTGGGGATAATGGGATGAAGGTAGCGATCGCCCAAATACCGCAGTTGCTTCTTACCCCACAGCATTTGATAGGGATCGAGGGTGCCACTGTTGACCATGCGGAAGCCGTCGGGACGGGCGATCGCATCCTCGGATGCGGCTTCGCGGATGAGGGAACGAATAGCATAGGCTTCGGTAACGGTGGCGGCATCCGTCAGCGTGGCGTAATCTCCCAGGGTTGGCGCTGATTGCAGCGTGGCGATCGCCGCTCCCTGTTTCGTTGTTCCCCCAATCCGCCAGGGATGCTGTGGGGTTTGCAGGGTATGGAGCGGAAGCCATATCTGCCGCGCAACCTGTTCTAGGCTGGTCATTTCTTCGTAGCAAACCTGGGTGTTGGCTGTGGGAGGCGCTCGCCGCACATGGTAGACGATGGGGTAAATAGCGGCGGGGAACACCGAAACGCGGGAGTAGTCGCGCAGATGGGTCAGTTGATGGTCGCAGGCTAGGAGCGATCGTGTGGCCGCCCCATACCCTGCCGACAGCAGCTTGTTGGGAACGACGAAGCTATGCCATCCCCCCGGCTTGCACAGGCTCAGCGCCCGCTCGATGAAGACACAGAACAAATCCCAGTTGCCCGTGGCAGTGCGATAGTGCTGGGTGCAGTAGCGGCGCAGATGCGGCTGGTGGCGCGTCATACCTTCGGCGTCTAGGTAAGGAGGATTTCCTACTACGGCGTCGAAGCCTTCGGATTGCTGTGCTTTGGCAAACCACCGTTGCCAGTCCTGGCCACCCAAAACCTGCTCGGGGTCATGCTCCGCCTCAACCAGGCTATTGCCCGCATGGATGGTGCGGGTGAGGTCGGGCAGGTCGTTGGCAGGAAGTGAGCATTCATCCAGCAAACGCAACAGTAGCGAAAGGCGGGTGACGGAAACGGCGAGGGGGTCGCGGTCGATGCCGAAAATTTGGGTTTGCAGACAGTGCGATCGCGCTTCTCCATCCGCAGCAGGCAAACGGCGTAGCAGGCGATCGTAGGCAGCGAGCAAGAAGGCTCCACCCCCGCAGGCGGGATCCAGCAGAGTGCTATTCGGGGAAGCGCTGTCCCAGGGTTCCAAAATGGCCCGTACCAGTTCCGATGGCGTGTAGTAGGCTCCGCGCACCTTGCGCTGGGTGGTCTGTTGCGCCATCCCCATTTCATACAACATGCCCAGCCAGGGAATGGGGAAGGGGCGATCGCCCACCAGCTTTACCAGTGCCACCCAATCTGATTTCTGTGCCCGAATAATTGCTTTGAATCGTTTCTGACCAATAACTGGAAACCCAAATCGTCCCCGCTGATTCAAGTCGGTCAGGAGGTGGGCGATCGCATCCTCGACCGTGGCAGCATCCTGCAGTGCTTCCAGGTGGGTGGCGGGCAACAGACCCCGGGCGACACAGAGCGGTGTGGCGGCGATCGCCATCATCCCCATCTGCACAGCGGTGTAGTGATCGGGCGCAACGTCGCTAGCGGTTCGTCGCACAATCCGACGATGCCAGGTTTGGATGGATTTGAGCAGGGGCGGCACGGTCGCCATCGATCGCCAGGGAACAGGAACACCCCAGGGTAGCTCAGGATCCCGAATAAATAGAATCCAAGCCTTGTTTTTGTTTCGTGCGAACCCTCAGTCTAGGGCGATCGCCTCCAGCAACTCTGGCTGATCCTGTCGGGGATTGTTCACAGCAGTGCTCACGGCAAAGGTCGCCATCTGGTCGGCGGGAAAGGGTTGCAGTAGATCAGTCACTTTGGTGGATTGCTGACAGTCGGGGTCGAGCCAGCGGGCGTAGTTCTCCGCAGGCAGAATCACAGGCATCCGCTCGTGAACAGGCTGCACCCGCTCATTGGCAGCGGTGGTGAGAATCGTGGCGGACGGAATCACCTCCCCCTCGGCAGACTCCCAGGTTTCCCATAACCCAGCAAAGGCAATGGGCGATCGCCCTCCCTCGGCATCGGGCACATAGAAGAAGAACGGCTGCTTGCCCTTGGCCGTCCGCTGCCATTCGTAAAAGCCATCCGCCACCACCAGGCATCGCCGTCGCCGCATGGCTGTGCGAAACGAGGGCTTTTCCGCTGCGGTCTCAGCTCGCGCATTGATCATCCGCACGCCCATCTTCGGGTCTTTCGCCCAACTGGGAATCAGCCCCCAATGCACCATTTGCAAGTCCCGCCCTGCATCGGCTGCGCGCACGATGGGGATGCCCTGGGTCGGCGCAATGTTGTAGCGGGGCGGCAGCTCTGGCACCTCGCTAAGATCAAACTGCTTCGCCACCCGCTCTGGAGGCTGGGTTTGTGTATATCGCCCACACATCGGTGCTAACCCCCAAACATGCTTACTATTGCTTCGACCTTACGAAATGTGTTGATGATGGAGCGCATTCCAATTTTGCAAATCCTTGCTTAGCCCTCATCCCCCAGCCCCTTCTCCTAAATTGGGAGAAGGGGAGCCGGACTGTCAAAGTCCCTCTCCCAAGCTTGGGAGAGGGATTTAGGGAGAGGGAGACAAGAGTGAGATGCACTCGTTAAGAATAATAATGTGGGCGCGCCGCGCCTAAATTATCAAGGAATTTTAGTCTGCCTTACGCAAAACTCGCGTAAGGACTATTTACTTACTATTCTGTCGGATTTCAGGCGGCGGTGACGGATTCGTTACGCCGTCCGTCGTTCGGCATCTCGTACCAATCCAAGCTTGGGCATGAAACAGAACAAAGCAACTACTAAAATATGCAAGAATTGGGAAGGCAAACGGAGGGATTTTGTAATAGCCTTTGCCCTTACTGTCCCATCCGTTTTCCCAAGCCCTAATGCGCCCCAACCCATTCGATTCGACCGAAAGCGTTTTCTTCGTTTTCGTTCTAAGCTGAATGTCTGCGTAAGTTTACCCTGCAACTGTCGTGACATCTGAAGTCGTAGCGTTCAAGCGGCGATCGCCTGCCGAAATCCTGCCAGGGATTCGCTTGAATCAGCAACAACGCACCGTGCTGAAGGCCATGGAAGCCTTCACCGAAAGCCGTGAGAAGTTTTTTCTGCTGACGGGCTACGCGGGGACGGGGAAAACGACGCTGCTCCAGGCGTTGATCAAAAAGCTGCGCCGTCGGGGCGATCGCCGCCGCATTGTCTTCACCGCCTTCAGCAACAAGGCCACCAAAGTGCTAGAGCGGATGGCCAATGCCTGGGACCTCGACATCGAATGCATGACCTGTTGCAAGCTTCTGGGTCTGCGTCCCGACATTGACCCCAACAGTGGCAAGCAGGTCTTCAAACCCGATCGCGATAGCGAAAACCTGATCGAGCGTTTTCATCTGGTGGTCGTCGATGAAGCTTCGATGATCAACGAAGAATTGTGGGACTTGCTCGCCTCAGCGGTGATGGATTTGCTGAGCCAGACCCAACTGCTGTTTGTGGGCGATGTCGCTCAACTTCCCCCCATCGGCGAAGCGGAATCGCGGGTGTTCAGGGAAATTGATCACCGGGGCGACCTGACGGAAGTGGTGCGCTACGGGGGCGCGATCGCCCTCCTGGCCGAGTCTATCCGCAACGACCTCACCCAATATGCCCTGCCGCCCTTTGTGACGGATCTGAATGGCGATCGCACCGAAGGCGTCATCATCTGCCAGCGCCCCGATTGGGAAAAGCTGATGCTCCGCGCCTTCCAGAGCGACGCCAGCAAAGCCGACCCCGACCATGTGCGCGTCCTCGCCTACACCAACCGCCGCGTCGATGCCCTCAATTACCAAATCCGCTGCACTATCTATGGCGATCAGACCCCGCGCTTTGTGGAGGGCGAACGCCTCGTCGCCAATTCTCCCTACCTCTGGGGCGAAAGCGTTATCCTCCAGACCTCCAGTGAATGCGAGGTGCTAAAAGTCGATACCGCCCAGCATGGCCCCTGGCAGGTATGGGCGCTCAAGGTGCTGACTGACGAAGGCAAACGCCGCGATATCAGTGTGCTCCACGAAGAAAGCACCGCTGGATTCAAACTCCTGCTCGATACCTACGCCCAAGAAAAACGCTGGCGCGAATTCTGGGATCTCAAAGGGATGTTCGCCAACCTCAATTACGCCTACTGCCTCACCATCCACAAATCCCAGGGTTCCACGTTTCAGAATGTGTTCGTCGATGTGCCCAATGCCCTGGTCAACAAGAACATCCGCGAACGCAATCAGCTCCTCTATGTGGCGGTCACCCGTGCGGCGAAGCGTCTGTTTATTTACTAGGAATCGCCAATAGGTTGTGAAAGTGCGGCCAAGCCGCACTTTCACAACCTATTGGCCTTTATTCGCTTAAGATCCCAGGGCTACACTGGGGGATGATGAAAATACCTGCGATCGCAAACCCCCAATGGTAGAACCAACCGAGCAATATATCTGGGTCGTGACGGAAGCTGCGCCGATGGGCGATCGGGGCGCTGACAACATACCTCGCAGCCCCTTCGAGTCAGACTTCCCCACACCGGGACTCGCCACCACCAGCCGCCACGGAATCCCCGTACCTGTGACGAAGCTCCGCAAGGGCATGGCCGATTTCCTCGACGGCATGGGGCAGGTGATTCAGGAAGCCCAGGTCAAAGCTGCCGAAGTCGGCAACATGGAGCTGGATGAGATTGAGCTGTCGGTGGAAGTCAATGGGGATGGGCAAATCAGCCTGCTCGGTTCAGGCGCAAGAGTCGGCGGCAGCAGCGCCCTCACCCTCCGCTTCAAACGGGCAGACTCTCAAATGAAGCCACCGGGCAATGTGCCTGGGCTGTGACAGAAGCTGAGCTGAGGGGCGATCGCCTTTTCTTCGCTTAAACTGTAGAAAAATCAGCGTTTGTGTCCAATTCTATGACCACGCTTAAACTGATCCTCAACTGGCAGGAAGCGACTAGCGACTTGCCTCCCGAACTGCAAGAGCAGAAAACCCAGAATCTCTATACGGCTTTGCGACAATTGCCTGATTTGGAGCGCGTCGAACGCTGTCCAGATCCCGATGTGCCAGCGGGGAGTATGGGTGAAAAATGGTTGCCCAGTACGTTACAGACCGTTTTGCAGACGGAAGTGATTCCAGGAAGCATCGGCGGTATTGTCAACGCCATCCGTCAACGCTTGCCGGGAACCCCTGTGAGTTTTGAAATTGAGGTGGAAAATCGAAAAGGCCGGAGCCGTCGCATCAGCATGAACGGAGTTCGTCCGGAGGATTTTGATGAGACGTTGAGGAAACTAAAGGAAGCCGCAAAAGAGTTAGCAGACGAGTAGGGTGTGTTAGGCAAAGCCGTAACGCACCCCTCAGGAAGGACTTGATGCGTTACGCATTCGCTAACGCATCCTACGCCAGAGGGATAAAGCTTGTTGAAGGCAGGTGAGGAAATCAGTGGCAGAGGGTAGAAAGTTTGCATTGCTAATTGGGGTAGCGGACAGTGTGTCAGGCTTTAAGCCGCTGCATTGCCCGCTGAATGGCATTGCAGCCTTACGCGATATTCTGGCAAACCCGAAAATCGGCGGATTTGACCCAGCGAATATTAGTCATCTTCCCAATCCCAGTGTGAGTCAGATGCGTTCAGCCATTGGAGAAATGTTCTCTCGCTGTGGACACCAAGATCTGGTGCTGCTCTATTTCACGGGGCATGGGGTGACGGATGAACATGGTGACTTCTACTTCACTACCCAGGAAACCCAAAAGTTTGAGAATGGCTCGTTAAATCGAGGCACGGCAGTGGATGCCATCTTTGTGCGGGAAGAAATGCGGAAATGCTCATCTCGTCGTCAGGTCGCAATTTTGGATTGTTGCTTTAGCGGCGCGTTTCCGGACGGGGTGCTGGCGATGAATGACCAGACGGTGGATGTGGAGCGGCAACTGGGTGGCGAGGGACGAGCAGTACTGACCGCAGCAACCTCAACACAATATGCCCTGGAGCAAGAGGGGGAGGAGCTTTCGGTTTATACCCGCTATCTAGTCGAAGGCTTGCAAACTGGAGCCGCTGTACCCGATGGAGGAGAACTCATCCGTGCCGGGGATTTGCATGACTACATCCGCGACAGGCTGAAAACTGCTGCTGCTGCCATGTCACCGCAGATCTATG
>JBCBSL010000164.1:0-11775 GCA_039819145.1 Cyanobacteria bacterium J06638_22 | reverse complement strand
AGAGTTTGAGATATAGCGAGGAACGTATTCGCTAGCACCAAACATTTTCCTAAATCTGCCTTAAATTTGCACTAGCAAGCTTCCATTGGATAGAACCCTTTCATTGCATCTCTGCTTACTATTCGGGTGTCGAACGCGGTAGGAAAATTATGTTTTAAGCCTTACAAAGTCTGGGCAAGATTTCGTGATGAGCTATCGGATTGGCTTTGTGCCTAGGGATAAAACCAAGACAGTGATATTCGTCGATTGACCTAGGATGTATCACTCAAATCTCCAACACTGTCGTCTTGCCGCGAATTGCACCAAGTTATTGGCATTCCATTGCCTATCCACTTCAAACGATATTCATTTGAGAGCGTAAATTATGGTAGCAACACCAGAGAGATTAACGGTTTCCGGCAATCCCCTATCGGATGAAGAGCTGCGTAAGATCAACGCCTATTGGAGAGCCTGTAACTATTTGGCTCTGGGCATGATTTACCTAAAAGACAACGCCCTGCTAAAAGACCCTTTGAAGGCCGAGCATGTGAAGCCACGTCTACTGGGACACTGGGGATCGAGTCCTGGTTTGTCCTTCATCTACCTCCACATGAACCGCATCATCAAACAGTACAACCAGAGCATGGTGTATGTGGCAGGACCCGGGCACGGTGCGCCAGGCGTTCTGGCTCCGGTCTATCTGGAAGGTTCCTATACTGAGGTTTATCCCGACAAAGGGGAAGACGCCGAAGGAATGCATCGCTTCTTCAAGCAGTTTTCCTTCCCTGGTGGCATCGGTAGCCACTGTACGCCCGAAACCCCTGGCTCGATCCACGAGGGCGGCGAGTTGGGCTATAGCCTTTCCCATGCTTATGGGATCGCTTTCGACAACCCCGATGTCATTGTGGGTGCGGTGATTGGAGATGGTGAAGCCGAGACAGGCCCCCTTGCCACCGCATGGCATTCGAATAAGTTCCTCAATCCCATCCGTGATGGGGCGGTGATCCCCATCCTGCACTTGAATGGTTACAAGATCGCCAACCCCAGCATCCTGTCGCGCATCAGCCATGAGGAGTTGGAAAGCCTGTTCCGGGGCTATGGCTACAAGCCCTACTTTGTGGAAGGGTCTGATCCCACCTACATGCACCAGGCAATGGCGGCCACGATGGACATGGTGGTTAAGGAAATCAAGGAAATTCAGCAGGAAGCCCGCTCCACAGGAGTAGCGAAGCGTCCCCGCTGGCCAATGATTGTGCTGCGATCGCCCAAAGGCTGGACGGCGCCCGATTCGATCGACGGGCACAAGGTTGAAGGCTTCTGGCGATCGCACCAGGTGCCCATGTCCGACATGCACACCAACGAAGCTCATCTCCAACTCCTAGAGCAGTGGCTCCGTAGCTACAAGCCCGAAGAGCTGTTCGACGAAAACGGTTCCCTGCTGCGCGAACTGAAAGAGTTATCTCCCACTGGTTCCCTGCGAATGGGTTCCAACCCCATCACCAATGGGGGCTTGCTTCGCAAAGAGTTGCGGATGCCGGACTTCAAGAGCCTGGATTATGTGATCGATGTACCCAAACCCGGCACCACTGAAGTCGGAAACACCGGCCCTACGGGTAAATTTCTGCGGGATGTGATGCGGATGAACATGACCAACTTCCGCGTCTTTGGCCCCGATGAAACCGCCTCCAATCGCCTACAAGCCATCTACGAAGTCAGCAAGAAGACCTGGCTAGCCGAGATGCTTCCTGAAGACCTGGATGGCAGCCAACTGGCGACCGACGGTCGGGTGATGGAAATGCTGAGCGAACATACCCTAGTCGGTTGGATGGAGGGCTATCTGCTCTCTGGGCGGCATGGCTTCTTCCATACCTACGAAGCCTTTGCCCATGTCATCGACTCCATGTTTAACCAACATGCCAAGTGGCTCGACATTTGCAAAAACGAAGTGCCCTGGCGGGCTCCGGTTTCCTCCTGGAATATCCTGCTGTCGTCTACCGTGTGGCGGCAAGACCACAACGGCTTCTCGCACCAGGATCCTGGCTTCGTTGACTTGGTGACCAATAAGAGTGCCGATGTGGTGCGGATCTACTTCCCACCCGATGCCAACTGTCTGCTGTCGGTGGTGGATCATTGCTTGCGCAGCACGGACTACACCAACGTCATCGTGGCAGATAAGCAAAAGCACTTGCAGTACCTCAGCATGGAAGAGGCCATCAAGCACTGCACCAAGGGTCTGGGCATCTGGGATTGGGCCTGCAACGATGACTGCGGCACCGAACCGGATGAGCCGGATGTGGTAATGGTTTCCTGCGGTGACATTCCCACCAAAGAAGCCCTGGCAGCAACCGCCATTATGCGCGAGGAGTTCCCCTACCTGAAAGTGCGTTTTATCAACGTGGTGGATCTGTTGACGCTGATGCCCAAAGAGGAGCACCCCCACGGGCTCAGCAACCGGGAGTTCGACAACCTGTTCACCCCCGACAAGCCCATCATCTTCAACTTCCACGGCTATCCCTGGTTGATCCACAAGCTGGCCTATCGCCGTAGCAATCAGGAGCGCATCCATGTGCGCGGCTACAAGGAGAAGGGCAACATCAACACACCGCTGGAGCTCGCGATTAACAACGAGATCGATCGCTTCAACCTGGTGATTGATGTGATTGACCGGGTGGAAACACTCGGTTCCCGTGCCGCCCATGTGCGGGAGCGGATGAACAACGCCATCATCGAGAACCGCAACTATGCCTATAAGCATGGGATGGATCGCGATGAGATCGTGAACTGGAAGTGGCCCTACTAGGGCGATGAGAGTGTGCGAGGAGATGTTTCTCCTCGCACGCCATGCTCTGCCGTTCGGTCGAGCATAGGACGAGCTTCGATGCGTTGTGCGATCGCCCACACCTCCGATTCGGAACAGACCAAAACGGTCTTGCCGTAGGGTGTTTTGGTGCAGCGCAACGCATTTATACACGCATTCCAGCTATTTCAAGCCGCCATTTCAAGGGTAGTCGTTGGGTCTGTTCGGCTATGGCTAACGTACCGTTTATCGGTTTTTGATGCGTCAGTCCCTTTAGTGTCCATAATCAGGTTCCATGGGTTGACGCAGGCAGCAGCACAACGAGGCAAGGATATGAAAGTCGCATTTTTCAGCACCAAGCGATACGATCGCCAGTCTTTCGCTGAAGCAAACGCCGAACATAACCACGAATTGACCTTTTTTGAGCCCCGCCTGACCCCTCAAACTGTGAGTCTGGCAGCGGGCTACCCAGCAGTTTGCGTCTTCATCAACGACACCTTAGATAAGGAGGTGCTGCAAACTCTGGCGGACAAAGGCACCCAGGTTATTGCGCTGCGTTCTGCCGGATTCAACAATGTTGACTTGGCAGCGGCGGCTAATCTCGGGCTGAAGGTGGTGCGGGTACCTGCCTACTCCCCCTATGCTGTGGCCGAACATGCTGTAGGGCTAGTACTAATGCTAAACCGCAAGCTGTATCGCGCATATAACCGGGTGCGCGAAGATAATTTTTCCCTGGATGGCCTATTGGGATTTGACCTGCATGGCAGCACCGTCGGTGTGGTTGGAACAGGGAAAATTGGCCTCATCTTCGCCCAGATCATGCATGGCTTTGGGTGCAACCTGCTGGGCTACGATGCCTTCCCCAACGATCGCTTTACGGCCATCGGTGATGCCCGCTATGTGGATCTGCCAGAACTGCTGGCGAACACCGATATTATTTCGCTCCATTGCCCGCTGTTGCCTTCCACTCACCACATCATTAACGATGAGGCGATCGCCCAAATGAAGCCAGGGGTCATGCTGATTAACACGAGCCGAGGCAGTTTGGTAGACACGCGAGCGGTGATTGAGGGGATCAAGTCTGGGCAGATCGGCTACCTAGGCACCGATGTCTATGAGGAAGAAGCCGATCTATTTTTTGAAGACCTGTCAGACACGGTGATCAAGGATGATACCTTTCAACTATTGCAGTCCTATCCCAATGTGGTGATTACGGCGCACCAGGCATTTTTTACCCAAAATGCATTGCAGGCGATCGCCGAAACCACGCTCCAAAACATTGATGATGTCGAGCAAGGCCGGGACTGCCCCAACGAGGTGAAGGCAGAAAAGCAGGTTGCCTCATCCCCTGCTTAATGCTTTCGTAATTTGTGGGTAGGGATTCTCGGCCATCTTGCCGTTCTCTGCCTGCCCTGCTCTTTCGCGTAACGGCTCGTTACCTCCTGTCATGTATGTCCTCAAAGCTTCCCTGGTGATGTTGCTCTCCGTGATGCTGGTGAGTGGATGGGCGCTTTTCCATTCCAGCGCGATCGCCGCCCAGGAACGCAGGGTGGACGCCACAGAAACCCCAACGGTGGTGTTTCCCGTTCCCTCCGCTGTCACGAACAACACCAAGGTGCGGATCGGCGGCTCGCCAACGATGAACCCCATCAACCAGGCGCTGAAGCGCCAGTTTGAGGAACAATTCCCAGGCACAGCGATCGAACTGGAAGGTAAGCTGGCCGATACCGAGACGGCCCTGGAAGCGCTACAAAATGGGGAGATTGACCTGGCGGCGATGGGGCGATCGCTCACCCCCGAAGAAAAGGCAGCGGGTCTGCGGGAAGTCCCTGTCAGCTTCGACAAAATCGCCATTCTCACCGGAAGAAGCAATTCTTTCAACGGCAGCTTGACCATCCAGCAACTGGGGCAAATCTTTCGGGGCAATATTACCGATTGGTCAGAGTTGGGGCGATCGCCAGGGCGCATCGAGATTATCGATCGTCCTGCCAACAGTGAGACTCGGCAGGCATTAGAACGCTACGGCATCATTCCTGCAGATGACCCACCACCAGAAGAATCGGAGGCGGAAACAGATTCTGCGGCGATCGCCGAGAATGGTGAACCACCCGAGAGCGCTGAGGGGATCGGTGAAGCTACCAGTGCGATCACCAGCACTCCGACAGCCAGAGTGAAAACATTGCCGACCGATGAGACGGCGGCGGTAGTGAAGGCTTTGGGACGCAATGGCCTAGGCTATGCGATCGCCAATCAAGTCCGCAATGAGCAAGCGGTGAAGTGGATCAAGATTGCCATTATTCGCACGACGCTGCCCGGTGATGCGCTCTATCCCTACTCTCAAGTTCGGGGCTATGCCTATCGGGATAAAACGAATTCCCGCGTCGAATCCTTTTTGGGCTTCACGTCGACTGAAGCGGGACGGGCGGCGATCGCCGCTGCCCGTAAGGCAGAAGCAGCAGTCGCAGCCAAGCCGCCGCCAGAACCCGCTGTGGTTGAGGAACCTGTGGAGACTCCTGTGGCGATCGCCCCTGTAGAAACCCCTGGTACTGGATTTGATCTGAGCCAAATCCCCACTTGGGCATGGTTCCTCATTCCCATCTTCCCCATTGCCATTCCCATTTATCTCGTGTGGCGACAGCGACAAGCCCGCGCCCGCAGGGTGACCCGTCCCGCCTCACCGCGCCCTCCCGTGCCGTCGCGATCGCCCCAAACCACCACAGCGGTTTTGGAAACCCCAGAAACCGCCAGTGGAGAAACCGATGAGCTGGATGATTGGGATGACGACATCACGGAGCTACCAACCGCTCCCACCGCGCCAGACGAGGCAGAGACGGTTCTTGATGTTGAATTTGAGGAAACCGCCGCATCGGCGGAAGCAGACACTCCGGTAGCTGAGGAGATTGACGAGGCGGGCGATCGCACTCCTGCAACCTATGTAGCAGCCACCGATACCAGTCCTTCCATCACGATTCCCGTTCCCCCAGAGGCAGACAAGCCACCCATCCCTTCGGTTGAAAGCGATGTCGATGAGCAAAGCGATGCAGGGCTGGAGGACATCGCACCAGAGGATTTGCATGCTTCGGAGCCAGAAATTGCCTCGGCAGAAAACGCCATTCCTTCAACGCCGCTCCCGGTTGCTCCAGATTTGGATAATGCAGACGCCTCAACAGCGGAGGTTGCTCCGCCAGATACGCCAGACATCTCTGAGACAGAGGAAGTATCCACCGCAGAATCCACACCACTGCCGGAACCTGACATGGCAGCGGCTGAGGAAGGCGTCGACAGCGAAGTCGTTTCGCCTGTTGCGGCACCACTAGAGCCAACGATACCTGTCGAAGCAAAGGCAGCAGAGGATGAATCTGGCGCACAAGTTGATGCCGAGGAACAGGTAGAGGCACCAGCCTACAGCGAAGTTGTTCCGGCAATGAACCCGCCAGAAACCGTAGCTCCTCCGGCTGAGACGGATGCAGTAGATAGTCCAACTCACTCTGAAACACCGTCTGCATCAGAAGAAGAGCAGGAGACAACAGCGGTAGTCAAAGCAGCAACCGAATCGCTTGTTTTGGAGTTGCCCGAAGGCGGCATCCTCACGACGGACTGGTTGCAGGGGGCGATCGCCCACCACCTGGACACCAAAGGCCAGACGGTTGAGACAGCAACCCCCGATGCACTTTACATGGCTCTCGCAGCCAGCATTTGTCGAGTATTGCTCAATCGCCGTACCCCGGAAGACCTACTGACTGCGGATCCCTCGTTGCGCTTGGTTGCCGAGCTAGCCGCCGAATACACCCCTGGCCCCCACCTGAAGAATGCTTTGGTAAACCTGGGCGCTTTGGAAACGACCCAACAAACGTTGCAGGCTATGGGGCAGGATCTTGACACCGTGATGGCGCAGGAAGAAGAATCCGGGTTAGGACGGGGTGGTTTAGGTCGGCTGATGGTGTGTTATCTAGATTCCCTGGCAACCCAGCGCCTCCCTGCCATTGGTTACGGATTGCGTTACGAATACGGCATTTTTGATCAGGACATTCAGGATGGCTGGCAGGTCGAAGTAACAGACGACTGGCTCCTTCCCGGCAATCCCTGGGAAGTGGAGCGACCCGATCGCTCCCTTACCGTGCAGTTTGGTGGCTACACCGAAGCCTATACCGACGCCGATGGGCACTACCGGGTGCAGTGGAACGCAGCGCAGTCAGTGCAGGGGCAATGCTTCGACACGCCAATTCCCGGTTACCAAACCGACACCGTGAGCTTGCTGCGATTGTGGCGAGCGAATACGAGTGATCGCCTAGGCAAAGTCCTTTACCCCGTCAACGAAGCGCCCGACCTGCGACTACGGCAGCAGTATTTCCTGGCCTCCTGCACGGTGCAGGACTTGCTGCGGTTGCACCTCCTGCGGGAAACTACCCTCGATACCTTGCCCGATCACCTAGCGCTGCAACTAAACGATACCGACACCCTGCTGGCGATCGCCGAGCTGATGCGCCTGCTGGTGGATGAATATGGCTTGGAATGGGACAACGCCTGGGACATCACCAATCACACCCTGAGCTACACCAACCACAGCCTTCTGCCCGAAACCCTGGATGACCAGTGGGGCATCGATCTATTTGCCGAAGACTTGCCCCGCCACCTGGAGATCATCTACGAAATCAACCAGCGCTTTTTGGATGGGGTGCGATCACAATATTTCGTCGAAACTGAGCAAATTCGTCGCCTTTCCCTCGTGAACGACGACGAGCAGCAGATTCGCCTGACCAACCTCGCCTGCATTGGCACCCACGCGGTCAACGGCGTCTCCCCTCTCCACAGCCAACGACTCCAGGATCGGCTGCTGTGGGATTTCTACGCCCTCACCCCCGATCGCTTTTTAAACGAAAGCAACGGCATCAATATTCGCCGCTTCCTGCCCGTCACCAACACGCCCCTGTCCACCCTCATCACCCAGCACATCGGTCCAAGCTGGATTGAAGATGCGAACGAACTGGCGCGTCTAGAAGATCTAGCGACGGAACCAGAATTCTGCCATCAATGGCATGGTGTCAAGTTGGCAGCGAAGGAACAGTTGGCCGTTTTGCTACGCGATCGCCTGGGCGAAACCGTCGATCCCCATTCCCTATTCGACGGACAACTGACGGTAATTCATGAATACAAACGGCAACTGCTCAACCTGCTGCATGTCATCACCCTGTATCAGCAGATCAAGGCCAATCCTAATCAAGAAAGGCCATCGCGGACAGTGCTGTTCAGCGGTAAAGCCTCTCCGGACTACGACATTGCTAAGCGGGTAATCAAACTCATTCATCAGGTCGCCGCGACGGTTAACCGAGATCCCGATACCAGCGGACGCTTGAAGGTAGTATTTCTGCCCGACTTCACCCTCAAACTGGCCGAGCAGATCTACCCAGCGTTGGATCTGTCGGAGCATCTTTCCCAAGCGGGCACTGAAGCAGGCGACACCGGAAACATGATGGCTGCCTTGAATGGGGCGTTGCTGATGACCACGCCCGATGGCTCAAACCTGGAGTTGCAAGAAGCTCTAGGAGATGAGGCGGTCTTTCAGTTTGGGTTAACCGTGGCCGAACTGGAAAAGCAACGAAAGCTGGGCTACTATCCCCAAGCCATCTACAGCGAAAACCCGGCGTTGCAGCAAGCGGTCGATGCGCTGACGGACGGAACGTTTGGGGAGACTGAAGCGATCGCCCAACCCATCGTCCACTCCCTGCTCTCCGACGATCCCTACGGCGTGCTGGCCGACTATGCCGCCTATGTCGCCACCCAGGACGAGGTCGATCGGCGCTACGGGAACCCAGCCGCTTGGACAACCCATTCCATTCGCGCTGTGGCTCGGATGGGGCGCTTTTCCAGCGATCGCGCCATTCAAAACTACAACCAGGATATTTGGAATGCGCCCCCGGCCGCCAAGCGGTTGCGCCAACGCATCAAGCCACCCGGTGGCTGACTGACCAATCCTCCCGCCCGCGAGGCGACAACCCCAGCGCCCCCACCGGATGGGAGCACGCCACCACCTACGCCCGAGCTATCACCAACGCCGGAGATCGTTAACCTCACCGTCCACAGCAAAAGCAACTGCTTTTCCGTTGATCCCGCTATCAGGCAGGAGCTGGAGCAAGCGGCTGTTTCCAAAGTGCTACCACCAGGCACCTACACCCTGCGCTTGCAGGAGGGCGGAGGCACGGGCGATCGCCCCGAGCCCGTCGCGCTACTGTGGCTGTATGGCGGACGCTTCATCAACCAAGACACGGCGATGGAAGTCAACACGACTTGGTGTTCGTTGAATGGCTACGATGACACACTCACCCTAACCATCTTGGAACCCACCACCCTCGCCGCTTTCTTCTGCAATGCGGATCGTCCCACCACTGAGGTGGAGATGGCATTGGCGATCACCCGCCAGTGATACCAAAAATCCACCAGGCTGTTGGGGGTGGTGCTCCTCGAAACTCTTCTAGTCCCTGGCTGAATACCGCAGCCCCAAACCCTCCCCATTGCTCTACACCGTCTCCAGAGAAAGGCGATCGCCATGAATCAACCTCGACCAGACTCTGATCCCAATTCCATGAAAACCAAAACCAGCCATTTTTCTGCAGAGCGAGGGTTGCAGAAAGCTAACAAGAGCGGGTTCTCAAAGAATGGGGATTGTCCCCTGAGTCGGTTCCAGAAGCACACGGTCATTGGGCTTTCCACCGTGCTGATGGCCTTGGCCGTAGCTCCCGAAGCGCGCGTCACAGCTCAAATGCGCAGTATCCAGGCTACTCAAACTACAGCGCAGGTAACCAACCCGCAGACCTCCTTTCGCTTGCCCCAATCCGTTGCCGATGGAACCGATATTCAGATCGATGGCTCGACCAGCCTCCAAACCACTGTCATGGATCTGAGGCAGCGGTTTGAAGAGCGCTTTGAAGGAACAACCGTGACGCTCGGCGGCAGGAGCGACGAGCAGGCATTAGCACGATTGCAGCAGGGCGCCATTGAAATTGCGGCGATCGGGCGAGCGCTAACCACGGAAGAAAAAGCCATTGGGCTAGGCACCGTGCCGATGGAACGCGAGAAGGTCGCGATCTTCGTTAGCTCTGATAATCCCTTTCAGGGAGAGCTGACCTTCGACCAGTTTGTGCAGATCTTTCGGGGCGACGTGCAGGATTGGGAGGCGTTGGGTGGCGAGGGACGCATCCGTTTTTTAGATCGCCCAGACACGAGCGATACCCGTCGGTCTCTAGGGGTTTACGACATTTTTGGCGGCAATTTGGAAACGGGCGACACGGCAGAGGTGATCGACGCCGACACCACTGAGGCCGTTATCGCGGCACTGGGAGACGATGGCGTCGGCTATGGCGTTTATAGTCAGGTGCGCAACAATCCAAATGTACGCATTATTTCGATGCATGGCGTGTCCGCCACACATTCCGCCTATCCCTACTCCCAGCCCCGAAATTTTGTCTATGATCCCGAGACCTTGAGTGAAGCGGGACGGGCTTTTCTAGGGCTGGTAACCACGGTCGCAGCGCAGGAAACCACGCCCGCAGAACGTCTAGTGGCTGTGGGCACGGATGGAGCAGAACGGAACGCCTCGGACAGCGATCGCGATCCAGAAGGCGATCGCAATGTAACCCGTGATCCTGATGGGGAAAGCGATCGCGAAACATCAGAACGGGACACCGCAGACGCGAATGATCCCGCTACAGAGACCGATGGGGCAACTGCTTCACCAATCCCAAATCCAACCACGGCGTCCGATCCCATTCCACACTCTGTCACTCCGGGGGCATTACCATCGGAGGCTATCCATGGCATGACATCTGAGGCAGTCGATGGCACGGCGGATACGGAGATGCGTCGGAGCGATCGCCCACCGTTAGGGTTGCTGATCATTCCGCTCCTCTTGGCGGGCGGCGGTATTTGGGCGTGGCGTCGCAATCAAGCCCCTCAACATCAAGCACCAGACCTCAATCGCGGAATGGCAGGAGCGGACGTTCCACCGCCGCCGCCATTGGCTGCGACCGCACCGGATCCCCACATTCGCTTTACACCGCACAGCCCCACGGTTGGTCAGGTCACTTGGGAATTGCCCGATCGCCAGAAGCAGGCGCTACAAGCCAACAATCACGCCTTCAAGGTACGTCTGTACGATATGACAGTTATGGATACCGAGCAGGCCAGTCCCCAACCGCCCATGGAGTTTGATTGTCCGCCCCATGCCTCCAGCCTGTTGTTACCCATTGGGCAACCCGATCGGGATTACCAAGTCGAGTTGGGCTATTCCACAACAGAAACCGACTGGGTATCGTTGGCGCGATCGCCCCATGTCCATGTTCCCCCTGCCATGACGGGTTCCTCTCCCGTCGAGCAGAACGGGGTGACGCTAGCGACAGGACGCCCGCTTCCCACCGGAGCAATTGCAGGAGTGGCGATCGCCGGAGCAGCTCTGGCTGGAGCAGCAACAGCCTCCGCTAAATCAACCGTCCCTGAACCCGCAAGCGACACTGCTGAGCCTCCGATGACTGAGGGAACTGAAACCGATTCAGTTGAGACAGCTCAGGATGAAACGAGCTTAGCTGAGGCTGGCTTGGCCGCAGCTCATTTGCTTGAAACCGATGGGGCTGAGCCAGATCTTGATGAAACCGATGCGCTTCAAGCCAATGCGCTTCAAGCCAATGGTGCTGCAACCCATTTGCCTGAAGTCATGGCGTCCGAGGATGTGACTGACGGCCTTCAGGCAACCATGGCAGGCGATGGCATCGAACAGCTGCAACTCCATAGTCAGACCCACCAATTTTTCCTCGAAACCGATTATCTGAATGCCCTCCAGGGCGTGGCAGCAACCCAGTCCCTCTCCCAAGGGATTTATAAAATCTTCATTAAAGATGGCGTTTTTGGCGATCGCGCCGATCCCGAGCATTCGGGAGAACCTTGGGTGCTGCTATTCTTGGCAGGCGGGCGCGTCATCAACCAGAAAACGCAGGTTCCGGTTTCTGCGA
>JBCBSL010000163.1:0-11780 GCA_039819145.1 Cyanobacteria bacterium J06638_22 | reverse complement strand
TAGAAACTATAAATCAGCTTGAAATTCTTGTTTCAACACATCAAACGCTTACAGAGCAAGGTGAGATTTACAAACATACTCAACTTGAAATTGAAAGAAAAATACTCTGGCTACTTGGATTTCTGGTGCTAGAAGACAAATAGGCCTGCTATCAAGCAAGACTTATCAGTCGGTAGGTGTAATTAAATCGAAAACCTTAGGAACCTGTGCTGCCCGCACAGGTTCCTAAGGTCTGTTTTTTCATCATGCCGAGCTACTTACTGAGATTCCTAGCTGAGTGCACCAGATAGCACTCGGCCCATCGCTTGACTGAGGAGTTCTGCTTTGTCGGTGCGCTCCCAAGGCAAGTCCAGATCAGGACGACCGAAGTGGCCATAGGCCGCAACATCCTGGTAGAAGCGTCCGTTCCGTTCCGCAGGTAGCTTGTCTAGTCCAAAGGTCTGGATGATGCCAGCAGGGCGCATTTCAAAGTTGGCGTGGATCAGTTCCAAGAGCTTTGCTTCCTCAACTTTCCCCGTATCGAAGGTATCTACCATGATGCTTACTGGACGTGCGACTCCAATCGCATAGCTCAGTTGCACTTCACATTTTTCGGCCAACCCTGCGGCAACAATATTCTTGGCAACATAGCGGGCAACATAGGCCGCACTCCGATCCACTTTGGTGGGATCCTTGCCAGAAAAAGCACCGCCACCATGGCGAGAGTAACCACCATAGGTATCGACGATGATTTTACGTCCTGTTAAGCCAGCATCCCCCTGTGGCCCACCAATCACAAACTTTCCAGTCGGGTTGACGAGGAAGCGGGTATCCGTATCGGGCTTCACAGCAATATCTGTAAACACAGGCGTAACCACAGCCTCAAGCAGATCTTCACGAATTTTCGCCTGCACTGCCTCGGGGTCGGTGATATCGCCAATGGTTGGAGTATGTTGAGTCGAGATGAGAATCGTGTCAATCCCAACAGTCTTGCCGTCTTCGTAGGAGACGGTCACTTGAGTTTTGCCGTCAGGGCCTAGATAAGGCAACGTCCCGTTTTTCCGCACAATGGAGAGCTGGAGAGAAATCCGGTGGGCGAGGCTGATGGGGAGAGGCATCAGCTCTGGCGTTTCGTTGCAGGCATAGCCAAACATCAAGCCCTGATCCCCTGCGCCGATAGAATCTAGCACTTCCTCACTAGAGCGCGATCGCTGTTCCTGAGCCTGATCAACCCCCTGGGCAATATCAGGGGATTGTGCATCCAGTGCAATCATCACGGCACAACTGCCAGCGGTGAAACCATTGCTGGCATCGGTATATCCAATCTCGGCAATTTTTTGGCGTACCAAATCAACATAGTTGACAGTGGCAGTCGAAGAAATTTCCCCTGTGACGAGAACCAATCCAGTGTTCACAACGACTTCAGCTGCAACTCGGCTACAGGGGTCTTGGGCCAGAAGTGCATCAAGAATGGTATCGGAAATCTGGTCGCAAACCTTGTCAGGATGCCCTTCCGTAACCGATTCAGACGTAAATAGATAACGACGGGACAAGGGAACTACCTCTTCTTACTTCTCTGGGGTGTTTCTGAGGGGATTTTGCACACTTACCAATCATAGGGAACATAGCACAAATCAGGCATCGGTAGTCTAATTTAAAGACCGAATTTCCAATCGGACTACCGGAAATTACAACTATCTGTACTGTGCTATGTGCCTGTATGTGTATAACTGTGGCTCTTTCCAGAAGGTCTAGGGTATGCCCCGGATATCTTCAGGAAAATGTGCCAGGCTTGCCGGAACGTTCCTTACCTCAAGGCGCCTAGGTTTTTCGCCAAACATCGACTGAAGTTGATCCTGTGGTTCGACGGAGATAGCGTCTTGCTTAAACGTGTCGGCCTGACTGGCTGGGGAGGATGGGCGATCGCCCCAACCCCAGGTGACCCCAATGCTTCCCGCCATTTTAGCGGCCATTGCCATCTGTAGATCTCCTGGCGTATCTCCAATCATCACAGCCGCAGCCGGAGGAACGCCAAGCTGCCGACAAAGATCATCGACCAGAGTGGGATCGGGCTTGCTAGGCTTACCGGGTTCGGCTCCCATCCACCCTTGAAAAAAGTGCTGAAGATTATGCTGCTCAAGAAATGCCGTCACATTTTCTTGGCTATCCGACGAAAGAACGGCCAGCTTCAGGCCAGCTTCTGACAGGTGTTCTAGTAACGCCGCAATGCCTGGAAACGGAGGGGTATGGGCGGCCTTGGGCGGGAGGGCTTGGTCGGCATTGTGAAAGATATCTTGAACGTGGTGCAGTGCATTTTGCCAGCTACATCCCGTTTCTGCGAGGTAGGTTGCAGCCGCGATCGCATTTTCCTGGCGTGTTCCTACCGCCAGCAGCCCAAATGGGTCGAGAAAATCACTATTGATGCCAAACGCCCGCCGGAGGCGATCGCCCGCTCCTGGGCACTGCTGATCGAGACGGTGCGATCGCTCCCACCCGAGTTGCATCAGATAAGCGCGCCCATCGGCCAAGGTGCCATCTTTATCAAAAATGACCGCTGCGATATCTGAAAACTGTTTCTCACGACAGCACAGATGAACCATCGCCTAACTCCAAACGCACAGCTTCAAGCATTACGAACCCGTGAGGTGCAAAGACATCCCAATCAGTATCTTCGGTTTGAGGTACGTCACCAGAAACGCCTGCAAGGCACTGCACTGTTGCAATTCCCTGCTGCTTTTCAGGACCTTCAAAAAAAGAGGCTGGAACCATGCCAGCCCAACGCACAATTCGGGGAACCGTCAAAGCTTCAACCCCAAAGAAAACTTGCGCCATCCTGTACAAAGCCATTGATTGCCTGGCTGCGACGTGGCCACGCAATCAACAAAGCGTATAAGTTCTAACCGTCACAAATCCGCAGATTCAGACGGTGGCATCGACACGTAATCAGGCACCTGGCTAACAACTGGCGTGGTTGTCTCTGTTGCTTGCAACATCGGTGTTTTGCTAACAGACCCCGTTGCCAAGTTGAACAGTGGATTGGCCAGAATACCGGCCAGAGAGGTAAAGACTAACGCGACGACGATGCTCACCTGCAACGGGCGCATCCCGGTTAGGTTCCAGCGAATTTCAGGATAGTTGGTGACCGCCTCAGACATTTCCTGAGGTTCCTTGACAACCATCGTTTTGACAACGCGGATGTAGTAGTAAATAGAAATCACACTGGTAATGAGGCCAATCAATACCAGGCCATAGGCTCCAGCTTGCCAACCGGCCCAGAAGAGGTAGATCTTGCCAAAGAACCCCGCCAGCGGAGGAATGCCGCCCAGTGACAGGAGACAAATGCTCAGAGCCAGCGTCAGCAAGGGATCTTTCTGGTACAAGCCGCTATACTCGTTGATTTCGTCCGTTCCTGTACGCAGGGTAAAGAGAATGACGCAGGCAAAGCCTCCCAGATTCATGAACAGATAAATCATCAGGTAAAACACCATGCTGGAATAGCCCGCATCGGTGCCGACGATCAATCCAATCATCAAAAAGCCAGCTTGGGCGATCGAGGAATAAGCCAGCAGACGCTTCATGCTGGTCTGCGCCAGAGCCACGACATTTCCCAAAACCATGCTGAGAATAGCTAGAGCCGTCAGCACAAATCGCCACTGATCCGAGACGAGCGGGAAGGCGCTGACGAGCAGCCGAACGGCGAGAGCAAATCCTGCCGCCTTAGAACCAACGGACAGGAACGCGACGACGGGCGTAGGCGACCCCTCATACACATCGGGCGTCCACTGATGAAACGGCACCGCCGCAATTTTGAAGGCAATACCGGCGATCACAAATACCAGAGCAATCACTAGGCCAAGCGATTCATCCAAGCCGTTGCTAATAATGCTCGCGGTAATCGCACTGAGACGGGTCTCTCCACCCGACAGCCCATACAGCAAGGAGATTCCATAGAGGAAAATCGCAGAACTCGCCGCACCAATGAGCAAATATTTGAGTGCAGCTTCGTTCGAGCGCGGGTCACGCTTCATGTACCCGGTCAACAGATAGGAGGAGATACTGAGGGTCTCTAGAGAGACAAAGATCATGACCAACTCGTCTGCGCCGGAGAGGAACATCCCACCGATGGTCGCAGTCAGCAGGATGGTAATAAACTCGGCTAGCGATGTGCCAGACTGCTCGACATAGCGAATTGAGATGGGAATGGTGACCGCTGCAGAGATGGCGATGATCCCTCGGAAGATGAGACTGATAGCATCGCCATTAAAGCTCCCTAGGAAGGAGATGGGTGTCGTCGTATCCCATTGCAGGAAAAGCGTTCCAGTGGCGACAAGGAGTCCGACGATCGCCACGTAGGGGGTCCACTTGGTCGAAGAGCGACCGACAATGAGATCCCCGACTAGGGTCACCATGAGCGTGATAATGACAATGCCTTCGGGCAAAATAGCCCCAGCATTGAGTTGCGCGGAGAGATTTGCGAAGTCCATAGGGCCTGGATAATCGAGCGGGTTAGCAAGCGACAGAGAGCATGTGGATGGAGCCAGTCGTAAAATTTTTCTTAAGAAAGCTCCGTCCTCTGGTTCACAAGTGCATCATACCCTGTGAGTTCCCGCCGTAGGCGATTCTAGACTGGAGAAAGACTTTTGTTCTTCCCATAGCTTCCATAAGTAGATGCCTATTTTGAACCCCAATCGTGCAAGAAATGTCACAAAAATCAGGCCATCTGATATTGCACACCAGCGCAATTTATGGCTAGGTTGGGAAATAGGGCAATCAGAGACGGATTTATACGTGCAGATAGGTCGGATGAGTCTAGTTAATGTTCTGTAATATTTGTAGGCGATCGCCCACGATGATCTAAATAGTAATCATTAGCTTTTTCAAGGTGGTCGCTAACGGATAGGACGGCAAAATCTGTGAAGGTTGCACAGGCGATACATTGTAGGAGGCTAGTTCAGGTGGTGCATGTCACGGGTTAAGCCGCGATCGCCCACGTTAGCCGAACCCCTGGTGGGGCACGCTATCTTTAAAGCCCTCGACGCTTGTTTAGGTTTTGTCGTAAGCATCTATCCATCATTGTTCGTGTTAAGGTTCATCGAATTCTTTTTTGTTTGAGCTGCCCCTTACTTCTCATCACACTCATCACATTTCGGTTTTCTTCACCTAGCTTCCACGGTCTTTAACTTGCAATCTGGAATTGCTCCCGCTAAATCTCCACATTGTCCGAGACGCTCTAAACTCTCATGTCTAAACTCGTTATCGTCGAATCCCCAACCAAAGCAAAAACGATTCGCAACTATTTGCCCTCGGACTATCGCGTCGAGGCATCTATGGGGCATGTTCGAGACCTACCCCAGTCGGCCAGCGATATCCCACAAAAGGTGAAAGGGGAAGATTGGGCACGAATTGGGGTTAATGTTGATGCGAATTTTGAGCCGCTCTACATTGTCCCGCAAGACAAAAAGAAAGTCGTGAAGGCGTTGAAGGATGCCCTCAAGTCTGCGGATGAGCTGGTATTGGCGACTGACGAAGACCGCGAAGGAGAAAGTATCAGCTGGCACCTGTTACAGGTGTTGAAGCCCAAGATGCCGATCAAGCGCATGGTCTTCCACGAGATTACAGAGGATGCCATTCGCGATGCGATCGCCAACTGCCGCGAAGTGGATGAGCGACTGGTGCGGGCGCAGGAAACCCGCCGTATTCTCGACCGCCTGGTGGGCTACACCTTGTCTCCCTTGCTTTGGAAAAAGATTGCGTTTGGGCTCTCTGCCGGGCGGGTGCAGTCGGTGTCGGTAAGGTTGCTGGTACGCCGAGAGCGGGAGCGGCGAGCCTTCCGGCGAGGCAATTATTGGGATTTGAAAGCGACTCTGAGTCATGACAAAACGCCCTTTGAGGCGAAGCTAACGACGCTGGGTGGCACTCGCATCGCCACGGGGAGCGACTTTGATGAAACCACCGGGCGCATTGCCGAAGGGCGCAATGTGCTGTTGCTGGATGAGGCGCAGGCGATCGCCCTACAAGAGCGCTTGCAAACTAGCCAATGGTCGGTGAGCAACCTGGAGGAGCGGCCCTCAACCCGGAAGCCATCCCCCCCATTTACCACCTCGACCTTGCAGCAAGAGTCAAACCGTAAGCTGCGCCTGTCAGCTCGGGATACGATGCGAACGGCCCAGAGCCTCTACGAGCAGGGATACATCACCTACATGCGAACGGACTCGGTGCATTTGTCGCAACAGGCGATCGCGGCGGCCCGTAGTTGTGTGGAGCACAAGTATGGTACCGACTACCTCAGCCCCCAACCCCGGCAATACACCACCAAGAGCAAGGGTGCCCAGGAAGCCCACGAAGCCATCCGTCCGGCGGGCACCACCTTCCGCACGCCCCAGGAGACAGGTCTGAGCGGTCGCGAGTTGAACCTATACGACCTAATTTGGAAACGCACCGTCGCTACCCAGATGGCCGAAGCGCGCCAGACCCACATCACCGTTCACATTACGGTGGACGATGCGGAATTCCGCGCTTCCGGTAAGCGCATCGACTTTCCCGGCTTCTTCCGTGCCTATGTCGAAGGGTCGGATGATCCGGATGCCGCGCTGGAAAGCCAAGAGGTTTCGTTGCCAGCGCTGCGGGTGAATGATCACCCCGAGTGCCAAGACCTCGAAGCCATCTCCCACGAAACCCAACCGCCCGCCCGCTACACCGAAGCCTCTCTGGTAAAAACGCTGGAAAGTGAAGGGATTGGTCGGCCTAGTACCTATGCCAGTATCATTGGTACAATCCAGGATCGGGGCTATGCCCAGATGGTCAACAACAGCCTCATCCCGACCTTCACAGCCTTTGCAGTAACAGAACTCCTCGAAAAGCATTTCCCTGATTTGGTTGATCCCGGTTTCACCGCCCGGATGGAACATACCCTAGACGAGATTTCGACCGGGGAAGTCGAGTGGTTGCCGTACTTACAAGACTTTTACCGGGGGGATGAAGGGCTAGACACCCAGGTGAAGCAGCAGGAAGACCAGATCGATCCCAGTGAAGCCCGGAGCATCAGCCTTGAGGGGCTGGATGTGAAAGTGCGGATTGGGCGCTACGGAGCCTATCTGGAAACGGAGGAAGATGGCGAACTGGTAAAAGCCACCATCCCACAAGACTTGACGCCGTCTGATCTGGATCCGGAGCAGGTGGAAGTGCTGCTACGCCAGAAGACGGAAGGCCCCGACAAAGTTGGGTTGCATCCCGACACAGGGGAACCGATCTACATGCGCATCGGCCCCTACGGTCCCTATGTGCAACTCGGGGAAGAGTCAGAAGCCAATCCCAAACCCAAGCGAACCTCGTTGCCTAAGGGCAAAAAACCCGAAGACGTTGACCTCCAAATGGCCGTAGGGTTGCTATCGCTACCCCGCACCCTGGGAGTTCACCCAGAGAACGGGGCAAAAATTCAGGCGAATCTGGGACGGTTTGGTCCCTACGTTGTGCATTCCAAAGGACCCGAAGGTAAACCCGACTACCGTTCTATCAAGGGCGATGACGATGTGCTGACAGTGACGCTGGAGCGGGCGCTGGAACTACTGGCCGAGCCGAAAGGACGTCGGGGTCGTTCGTCTACGCCCATCCGTGAGCTGGGTGCCCATCCCGAGGATGGCGAACCCGTGAACCTTTACAAGGGACCGTACGGGTTCTATATCAAGCATGGCAAGGTAAATGCACCGATACCCGAGGGGGCAACCCAGGAATCGGTGACCTTGGAGCAGGCGGTGGCGGCGATCGCCGAAAAAGCGAAGTCCAAGAAAACAGGACGCCGTTCCAGCAAATCTACCGGATCGACCAGCAAAGCATCGGCCACCAAGTCTGGCACCAAAACAGCGGCTAAAAAGTCCACCAAATCAACCAAAGCCACAAAATCTACAGCTGCCAGTAAGTCCACCAAATCAACCAAAGCCGCATCTACTAAATCAACTAAGTCCACGAAAGCCGCATCCACGAAAGCCACCAAGTCCACATCAAAAGCCACCAAGTCTGCGGCCAAAACCAGCAGTACTGGAAAAACAACAAGGGCAAGCGGCAGCCAGGATTCCAAGCAAGCGGGCTAATCAGCATTTCTGAAAAGCAGTATGAATCGAAACGCCGTTTCGATTCATGCGCCCCTCTCTGCATGCCCAACGTCAGCGTATACCCAAAGTCAGCAACGCCGGATAATCCATGGGAATGGGTGGTTTGGGAAGGCCACTCACCCTTTAAAATTGGCTACAGCAGAACGTGAGAAGCAGCATGGATATCAAAAACGGCTTTGTTGGCACGGTGGGGAACACCCCCCTCATCCGGCTCGATAGTTTTAGTGAAGAAACCGGGTGTGAGATTTTAGGAAAAGCTGAATTTTTGAATCCCGGCGGTTCCGTGAAAGATCGAGCCGCCCTCTACATCATTCAAGATGCCGAGGAAAAGGGGTTGCTGAAACCCGGTGGAACGGTGGTAGAGGGAACCGCTGGCAATACAGGTATTGGGCTAGCCCACATCTGCAACGCCAAGGGTTACAAGTGCCTGATTGTGATTCCCGAAACCCAGTCTCAGGAAAAGATGGATATGCTGCGAACGCTGGGGGCAGAGGTGCGGCCAGTACCTGCGGTTCCCTACCGCGACCCCAATAACTATGTGAAGCTGTCGGGGCGGCTTGCCGAGGAAATGGACAATGCCATTTGGGCCAACCAGTTCGATAATCTAGCCAACCGCCGCGCTCACTATGAAACCACCGGATCTGAAATGTGGGAGCAGACAAACGGCAAAATTGATGGCTGGGTAGCCGCCACGGGAACCGGGGGAACCTATGCGGGTGTTTCGCTGTTTTTGAAAGAAAAAAATCCCGATGTTCGTTGCGTTTTAGCCGATCCCAAGGGAAGTGGCCTGTATAGCTACTTCAAAACGGGCGAAGTTCAGATTGAAGGAAATTCCGTTACCGAAGGTATTGGGAACAGCCGCATCACCGCCAATATGGAGAATGTTCCGGTGGACGATGCGATTCAAATTGCTGACCCAGCGGCGATTCGGGTGATTTATCAGCTGCTCCACAAAGACGGGCTGTTTATGGGGGGGTCCGTAGGGATCAATGTGGGAGCCGCTGTCGCCCTAGCCAAGCAGATGGGGCCAGGGCACACCATTGTGACCATCCTTTGTGATGGGGGAGCACGGTACCAGTCGCGCCTCTACAATCCCGAATGGCTAGCCTCGAAAGGATTGTCGCCAAGCTAGGATCATCGCGAAGACCTAAATGATGGAGGCACGCAGATATGGCGAGTTCCATTACCCAAGCTCAGCCTCCTTTGGCATTTATTCCGCCCGATTTCAACCCGCTGGTGTGGCGGGTGGCGCGATCGCTCCTTCCCTTCAGACTGCGGCAGACTTGCGGCATTGCCGACATTCAAGTCGCCAATATCGAGCAGTTGGTCACGCTTTATCACCAGTTCGAGCAGGATAGCGTTCGCTTTTTACTGGCCTTTCGGCATCCCACCACCCATGATCCCGACTGCGTCTTTCATCTGCTGAGCCACGCCTTGCCCAAAGCCGCCAAACGACAGGGCGTAACACTTTCCTGCCGACCCCACGCCCACTTCATCTATGACCGAGGCATCCCCCTCTGGGCGGGCAGCTATGTGGGTTGGCTTTACTCAAAATTGGGTGCCATTCCCGTCCGTCGGGGGCGTGCAGATACCACAAGCCTGCGCGTCATTCGCCAGACTTTTGCCAACGGGGAGTTCCCAATGGCCGCCGCCCCGGAAGGTGCCAACAATGGCCATAACGAGGTTGTTGCCCCTATCGAACCAGGGATTGCCCAATTTGGCTTTTGGTGTGCCGAAGATCTGGCTAAGGCCGTAGACCGTTCAGCAGGATCAGAGAAGTCGGTTCAACCTGTGCTGATTGTGCCCATTGGCCTGCAGTACCGTTACCTGAGTCCTCCTTGGCGACAAATGGAGCTGCTGCTACGGCAGTTGGAGTCCGAAAGCGGCCTCACCTCACCCAGCCATGGCTCAGCCTTTCTTCAAGATGGGAATGAACCGACGGATGCCCAAAAGACCAGTTTGTATCGGCGGCTGTTCCGGCTAGGGGAACATTTATTGCGGCTAATGGAAGATTACTATGGCAAGTTCTATCGAGCCGAGCTGACACCCCAGCGTAGTGCAGCGTCTGGAGCTGAAACGTCAGCTGATGACGCCGCTAAGCTGTCAAATGAGGAATTTTCAGTCCGCTTGCAGAGCTTATTGGATACGGCTCTGACGGTGGCTGAGGCGTTTTTTGGAGTGCCGCCCAAGGGGAATTTGCCTGACCGCTGCCGTCGTTTGGAGCAAGCGGCATGGGATCGCATCTTTCGAGAGGACTTGAAAAATTTGGATGCGATTCCTCCCGTTGAGCGGGGGTTAGCGGATCGGGTTGCCGAGGAAGCTGACTTCCGCATCTGGCACATGCGCCTGGTAGAGAATTTCGTGAGTGTGACGGGCAACTATGTGCGGGAAAAAGCCTCTGCCGAGCGCTTTGGCGAAACCCTAACCCTGGTGTGGGATATGGTGTCGCGGCTGAAGGGAAAAAGCCCCTTCCCCTATCCCAAATTGGGGCAGCGGCGAGCCAACCTGACCATCGGAGCCCCCCTGTCGGTGAGCGATCGCCTCCCCGATTACCGCACCAATCGCCGCCAAGCCGTAGCCACCCTTACCCAAGACCTACAATCCGCCCTCGAAGCCATGATCCAGCCTTAACCGCACCCCTAGCAAAAGTGACCCTGCTTCTTCATTCATCGGAGGGGCATTCTCAAACGATTCGTTTGAGATATTACAACCTGCGTTGCATTTGGCAACAAAACTTAATCGCTTCGATGGCTAGAATCCTTTTCCCAGAAGCACTTTGACCCCATAATGGGTTGTAATTCTTTGACATTCATTTTCTCTGGAACAATTTGTCGCTCTATCGCCTATCTGCGGTGATTTGGGCGATCGCCATTCCTGTTCCTCCGTTCAAAATTTATTCATTAAGGAAGAGTACTCATGGTTCAACGCGGTTCTATCGTTCGTATCCTGCGCCCAGAGTCCTACTGGTATCAGGACACCGGAACAGTTGCCTCAGTCGATCAGAGCGGCATTAAATACTCCGTTATTGTCCGTTTTGACAAAGTTAACTACGCTGGCGTGAATACCAACAACTTTTCTCCTGATGAGTTGATCGAAGTCGCAGCACCTAAGAAAGCAGCCAAGAAGTAAGGCTCGCGGTATTGGTGCCGCAGCTCGGTCACGCCTTCTGAACGTCAATCGGTACGTTTTGAAGGCATCTTTCAAAAGTGCTTTAGGCCATAGGCCTTGTCAGTGGACAAAACAATTTTTAGATGATTTGAAGGGAGGCGATCGCCTCCTTTTTTATTGGCAGAGCTATTTCTATTGGCAGGACAATTACCGAACCTGGACTTTGCTGAGGGTTGTGTGGCAAGCCACACAACCCTCAGCAAAGTCCAGGGAAACCCTTTGGACAGCTACATCAAGGATAGATGCACCAGGAATAGAAATGTCCCCACGTCATCGAGATAGGATCGCCTGAGTGATATATTCGTAGGAATCCAGAAGCCGTCTCCCAGCCACCCTGGAGTTGTTCGATTTATCCGTATGGAAATGACATCCACACCAACGGTTCCGCAACGCACTGAACCCTTGCTGTTTTTTATCCACATCCCCAAGACAGCGGGAACCACCCTGGGCGGCATCCTGGTTCAGCATTATGGGCGCGATCGCGTCTTTGCCTGCCACCCCGATCGCGCCATTGTGGGCTACACC
>JBCBSL010000162.1:0-11871 GCA_039819145.1 Cyanobacteria bacterium J06638_22 | reverse complement strand
GTCATGGGCGCTACCAGGTGTCACGATAGTCCTATCCTTAGCCCTTTCTCCGATTTCTGCAAACCTGACATGCTCCCAATACCGATTGTGTTTTTGATAGGGAATAACCTAGGCTTTTGTAAAAATCATGAGCTTCTGATCGGACTGAATTAGCGCGGACACGTAAACTATTCGTCTTTTGCTTTAGCCAACTCTCGGCTTCAGCAACTAAACCCTTCCCAACTCCCATACCGCGAGCTGAGCTATCTACAACCAAACTCACTATTTCCCCGTTTACTCCTGCTGCCAAGCGAATATCAAAAATCGCGCAAATACACCCATAGACCTTCCCCATAGAATCTGCGACGAAGATCTCTCCACCGCTCTCTCGGACAGCACAAATATTCTCACTTAGACTCTGTTCCGTATGCTGATATCCAAGTTGAACCATGAGATCTACAAGATCGCCTAGATCTGAGTCGTTGTACTTTCTGATTTCAAAACTCATATTTTTCACAATTTCTAATGTTTCAAATCAGCGATGATAGATAACCTTGAACAAAGGACTAGCGGCTTTTTGAATCCGCTGCATTTGACTTGTTATGCTACTACTTTATTGAGCTTTCGAGCTATCACAAAAAACATTGTGACATCATTCCAATAACCCTTTTCATCTGAAACTTCCTCTATTTCTGTGAGGTATTCTTGCTTGCACTGCTCCAACTTCTCCTTGGACCATTCCACATCCTGAAGTCCAAATGCGCTTCTGGCATTACCAGTCCAAACAGATTCCATATCCTGAAGGTAACAGCCAAACTGCTCAGTTGTGAGTGAAATCTCTCTAAAGCCAACCATTTCAAGTAGGCTACGACATCGTTCATATGTCCCAAGTAGTTCATTCGGATTAGGAATATGGATGTCATATTTGCGGACTGTTTTTCTGAATAAGACAGATGCACTAGGAGAAGATTCTGCAAGGCAAGAAAAAGCAACTATTCCTTGCGGTTTCAGCGCTCGATACCATTGATGGAGTGAAGTTGGAATATCTGTCAAGTAAACAATTGCAGATGAGCACAAGATAGCGTCGTACCCCGCCTCTGGCAATATTTGTTCGTCCGCATCTACTTGTTCGAACGCAATATTCTTAAGTCTTAAACTCCCAAGCTTGTGTTTAGCCTGACCCAACATGCCAGTAGAAAAGTCAGTTCCCAGAACATATCCTGTAGAACCAACTATCTGAGCTGCAGCAATTGCAGCCAAGCCAGTTCCAGTAGCAATGTCTAGAACAGACTGCCCTGGCCGTAATTTTGAAAGCTCTACCAATCGCGCTGCAGCCCGCCGATGAAATTCATTCTCGTAGTTTAGACGGCTATTAAAGTCATTAAGGACTTTCTGCTTGTATGCGTTGATCGACGAATTAGCCATATCAATCCACTCGACTTTACCGTGCTGTTTCAGTGTGCCAGCCCAGCCACTCACAACGACAGGGAATAGATTTCGACAGCTTCTTGACCTTGGTTCGCAATGGGTTGAGCGATCGCCAACTTCCTACAGTCTTTGCCGTTGTTCGCCCGTGAGGTCACCTTCAAGGGGTAGACAGATGTCCTGTTTTCACATAAATCAGACAGCCTGCTTCGCTGTAGGGCGTGTGGATGCTGCCATGGGGACTGCGGAGCCAGGTGCCTTTGGGATAGACCCCATGCTCGTCAGCGAACGTTCCTTCAATGACAAAGATTTCTTCACCACCCCAATGCCGATGGGGTTGAAAGTGAGTCCCTGGAGCCCATTTCACCAGCGCGACCTGTTCAGTGCCAAAAGCATGGAGGGGCAGAACAGTCAGACCGTCCACCAAACCGGGAGACCAGTGGGCTTGGCTCGTGTCAATGGTCACCTGGGTTTGATCGTCGGGATCCATTTGCCATAGCTTGACGAGAATCGTTGCACCTTCCTTGCTGTGGGGTGTGTGGCTGGAACCGACGGGATTACGGACATAGGTGCCGGGGCCAAAGTCGCCGTGCTCATCGGAGAACACCCCCTCTAGCACGATGAACTCCTCACCACCGCCGTGGGTATGGGCAGAAAAGTAGCTACCGGGTGCATACCGAACGATGGAAGTAGCGCGGGCAACTTCTTCACCATCCCGCTCCAGCATGCGGCGCTGCACACCGGGCATTGGGGAATCGACCCAGGGGAGTTCTTCACTATTCACAACGGCGCGTTGATTCAAATCGGCATGAATTTTCATTGCATACAGCTCCTAACTGTGGATGAACGTTTTGTAGGGGTGCCGATCGCTGGCGAGAGAGGAAATGCCCTCTCGCAGCAGCTTATCGAGTTAGTTGTATTGATTGCGTCCAGCCATGACACCACCATCAACATCCCACACGGCTCCAGTGACCCACCCAGCCTGATCGGATAGGAGGAAGGCGATCGCATGAGCCACATCGTCCGGCGTCCCAACCCGACCAATGGGATGGAAGGTATTGAAGCCCTGTAGTGCGCCATGTACCTCCTCTTTGGGAATGAAACCCTCGTAAATGGGCGTTTCAACCACGGCAGGAGACACCGCATTGACGCGGATGTTCTTGCTCGCCAGTTCCATCGCCAAGTGCTGGGTCAGGGAATGGAGTCCGGCTTTGGCCATGGAATAGGCAGAAGAGGGAGTCGCTTGCACCGCCTGTTTCGCCCACATAGAGCCAACGTTGACAATTGCGCCGCTGTGGCCGTTCTCTACCATGTTTTTTGCCACGGCTTGAGTCAGAAAGAAAATAGCTTTGTTGAGATCGAGATACAGGTCATAATCCGCTTCGGTGTGCTCCAAGAAAGGCTTAGGCAAGAAGACACCAGCCGCATTCACCAGCAGAGTAGCATCGCCGTGCTTGGTGGTGAGGCGATCGCTCAGGGCACGACGCTCTTCAGGATTCGTGATATCGGCCTGCTCACCCACCACCAGGCCGTAGGCTCCCAATTCTTCGACGGCAGCCTGGAGCTTTTCAGCCCGGCGACCCACCAGGAGCACAGCACCGCCCCCTTGCAATACCTGTTGAGCAACGGCTTTACCGATACCACTGGTACCGCCGATCAGAATGAGCTTTTGTCCTGCAAATTGTTGAGTCATTCGAGTGTCTCCCTTTGAAAGCTATCTACTAGAAGGTAGTTAAGTAGTCAAAAAAATTAGCGATCAATACAAAGGCTTGCTAAAAGCGGTTTAGCAATGCCATCAAACATCGCTTGGCTGTCTGCCGCTGTGCGGGCGATAAGTTGTGCCCCCTGGACGGTTGCCAGCAAGAGCAGGGCTTCGGCCTCGGGAGAGCTGCGCGGGTGCAGGCAACTGGCCGCTTCCCCCGCTGCCAGTACCCCTGTGAGCCAGCTCTGTACCATTGAAAGGAACGCTCTAACCTCTTCTTGAACAGAGTCGGGGAGCACTTCAATTTCAGCGGATAACATGCCACACAGACATATCTGGCATTCATTGAGTCCATCCCGGTAAAGCTCCACAAACTGTTGCAGTTGCTTTTGCGGGTCAGATTCGGACTGCTCAATAGCTTTCAGCTTTTGCTGAAAAGCGATGCGGTATTGCTTAACCAATTCCTTACCGAGTTCTCCCTTGGAGGGGAAGTGGTAGTGAATGCTGGCTTTGCGAATGCCCACTTGCTTAGAAATGTCGGCGTAGCTGAAGGCACTATACCCCCGGCAACGCACGAGATCCCGAGCAACATCCAGAATTTGTTGAGCGGTTTCGTTCATGGGTCGATTGTCTACCTTCTAGTTAGTAGGTGTCAACTCTCAATTTCACTTTTTTTCCAAGTTGGGATGAAAGACTGGACTTGATCGACATGCACGCTACTATCACTACCATTTCAGAACTAAGTCTCGAAAACACACCGCTTGTTCAATACTGTCAAACAAATCTGACTCTATTTCAACAATTTCCAAAGCACGATCGCGATCGCCCCAAAAACAATCGCCACTAATCCTGGCACCAGTCGACTACCTAAGATTCCCATCCGCGCAAAAAACGATAGCTTGCCCGTTTCCCAGTAAACCCAGTCATCTCCTAGTTGACTTGCCAACCTCAAATTTCCTGAAATCATCAGAACAATGCCATTACCTGTCGCAGGATTCACTCGCACTGTATGGCCCAACGCAGGCGAGTTCCCACTATCATGACCCACCACATAGCCACCCGCGTCATTCTCAACGTAAAGAATATGACCCAATCCCCATCCCCGGATGTTATCAGTCCCCGGCTGGGGGCTCATCATCTGATCTAGTGTCTCTTGGCTGAGCACTGGATTCCCTCGGGCGTAGGCCCGGATAAACTGGGCCATGTCCTGAGGCGTTGCATAGAGCGAAGCTGCAGCCGTGGCTGTATAGCGACGGTGACCACTGGGTTTTAGTTCAGCATCAAAACTTGTGGCAAGATCTCCCGCACGACCTTCGGATGAGATCATCTCCCAATCAAAACTTGCTCCTGTCATCCCTAACGGCTGTAAAACAGCCTCTGCCATATAATCTGCAAATGACCGCTTTGTCACCTCCTCAATCAAGAGTTGCAAGATGGTGTAACCTCCCCCTGAGTAATACCATTCTTTTCCAGGTTCTCTGACCACCGTGACACCACGGGGTTCACCGAATGACGGATTTTGAGTCAAAGTGAGTGATTCTTCGAGCGTCTGAATCGCGTCGCCCGACAAAAAACCATCATAACCAAAGCCATCTTCTAACCCAGCCGTATGACTCAGCAAATGCCTGACTGTTACCTTGTTTCGATGCTCATCACTCATCGGAAACTGCCAGCGCGTCAAGTAGGATAGTACTGGTTCATCCAAAGCAAGTGCGCCCTCCTCCACAAGCTTCATAACGCCCCATGCAGATACAACTTTACTCACTGATGCAAGCTGATAGAGTGTCTGATGAGGCTTAACAGGAGCTTGTGTTTCAGGATCTGCGACACCAAAACTGTGTTCTGCAGCAATCTCATCCTCCTCCACCAGAATTAAAGCCGCACTGCCTAGTTTCTGAGCCGTTGCCTGGCTGAGGTTTTGAACCAGATAATTTTCGATTGCCGCCAAATCCCCCCGAGGTGCCGTTGGACGAGCCAACCAAAATGCTTCGGCGAACACTACAGCAATTACAGCCAGCGCCCAAAGCAAGATCAAACCGATCGTGACCAAAATTTTGAGACGGATTCTTCTAGAAAGCATTTGTGGATTTAAGTGAAGCATTCTGAAATTTCCATGTTCTAAGAACACTACTGCCATTGATCCGATTCAACACGCCCCTGATCCAGTTTGATGAGGCGATCGCCCACATGAAAGTAATGATCATCATGGCTAATCACCAATACGGTTTTGCCGCGTTGTTTCAGTTCATGGAGGAGTTGGTGATAGAAGATATCGCGGAAGATGGGGTCTTGATCCGCCGCCCATTCATCGAATAAGTAGATGGGGCGATCGTCCAGGTAAGCGGTTAGGAGCGCGAGGCGTTTTCGTTGGCCTTGGGAAAGGGCTGTGGTCGAGAGTCGGCCATCTTGCACCGAGACTTTTTGAGCGAGTTCTAGCTTTTCGAGATAGCGCTGTGCCTGCTGATCAGGAGTCAGGGTATCGTGTCTGAGGAGGCGATCGAACAAGAAAAAGTCGGAAAAGATGGCGGAGAAATGTTGACGATACCATTCCAGATTGGCCTCGGTAATGGGTTGGCCGTCTAGCCGTAGTTCGCCAGCATCTGGCATGTACAGTCCTGTAATCAGCTTCGCCAGTGTGGATTTACCGCTACCGTTCCCACCCACAATAAAGACAATCTCTCCCGCCTTCAATGTCAAATCAATCGGCCCTAAGGTGAAGGCATGGTCAGCGCTATCGGTATGGTAGGCATGGGTCACCTGGTCAAGAGCAAGGCTATGCCATTGCTGCGGCTGAGGATGTGGTATAACCGTACTGATTTCGGCAGACTCGGCCAGATCCAGCCCCATCGTCGTGACTTTTTGAATGGCAACATTTGCCGTCGTGAGGCTGGGGAGCTGCTCAATCAGCTTTTGGATTGGCCCCATCAAAAAAGTGAGCGTCAGGATATAGGACGGCAGGACAGCTTGGGCACTCGGAATCATTTGGGGAATGCCAAACAACAATAGCCCAACCAGTGTGAAGAAGAGGATCTGTCCACCGCCACTGGTGACCGCTGCCAGTTTGAGCGCTGTTTTCTGATACTGGCGAGAAGCCGCTGTACTAACCGTCAAATCCTCATCGAAGAAGGATTGTTTTCGTTGGGAATTCAGCTTTAGCTCTTTGATGCCATCGGTTAGGGTGCGGAAGTGCTGAAACAGGCGATCGATTTCTTTTCTCGCCAATTTGATGTAGCGATAGACATGGTTAAGCAGGAGCTGTACCAGGGCGATCGCCCCCAGCAAGAAGACCAACACCGCCAGAAACACCCAGCCTGACAACCACCCCAGGTAAACCAAGCAACCTAAAACAACCGCAATATCAATACAAATAAAAGGAATAACGAAAACGATGTTGGAAATGGATTGCACATCGTCCGTGAGAACGGCCAGCAGCTGGTTTGGCCCCAATTGCTCTAGATGTTGCAGTGGAGCCGCCATGATGCGTTGGCTAAGCTGCAGCCGCAATCGATACACAGCGTCTTGCGCCAAATCAATCAAGACAAACTGGGAAAGGCTGCTTGTCACCAATGCCACTATTGCCAAGCCAACGAACAGCGGTAGTAGGGACAGAGGAGCATTTTGGGCGATCGCTGTATTAATCAACGCAATCAGCCATGCACTGCACCCGCCACTGATTGCGCCCGCCAACGTCGCCACGAGGACGCTAACCCAGGATGCTTTGATCAGAAGCCAGACAATGCTCATAAATGGGCCTGAGAGTTGAAATTGTAAGGTAAGACTTCGATCCAGGATCGAAGGGCTTCTTTGTTTTAGCAGTTTCAGTTACCGTTTTCCGTCACCCATGTGGGCAGAGTAAGCAGCACTAATTGCTAAATATGTCTGCACAAAGACGACAATCAGAACCCGATAGCTTTCAAAATCTGAACGATTTGAGGATTTCAAAGAAATATCTGGAGTGGGGGCTTGGTGTGTTGATATAACCTGTAGCACCCATGCAAGGTTACACATAAACCAGTTCTTGCGTTGGGTTGGGTTGGTACTGTCGCATTCAGATGAACGATCGAAGCCGAAAACCATTTCGCTTGCTGGAGGTTCAGTACCCATGATTGACTACGATGCCTTGCAACAGCAGTTAGAGCAAGCCGGTATCCAAAGCCCTGAGAAACTATTGGCAATTCAAAAAGAGTTTGGCGGTCGCATCATTAGAAACGGGCTTGAAGTCGCTAGATTTGGCATTATTCACGAACATGCCTATTGGTTTGAGAATGGAAAAATATGCGTCGAGGAAGATGAAGAGCCTCCATTCATTCTTCTGAAATGTGCTGATATCAACCCTCAAGATGATCTTTTCATTGATGAAAATGGGGCGATGTATACCTTGTATGGCCCACTGAATGAATCGCCAGCTATGTTCTTCTTGCAAGAAGATTATCTCGAAGGTCTGAGGTGGGATTGGAGCAAAACAGCCGAAGTTCAGCGAAAGACACTGGATGAAATGGCCAATATTTCTTTCCTGCCTGACGTTTCAGATCGATATACCCGGTTGTATGAAGACAATGACTATATCTATTCATTTAACCAGGACGGGGAAGGGCAAGATGTCTGGCGAAAGTTCTCGGCTGAGGAAGATGAACATGCGTTGTCTAGCAATCGCAAGAAACCCTCAATCATGGACGCGGTGCTGAATTGGTTGCGAGGTATTGTGTAAGTGATCTAGCTATCGTAGGATGCCGACCTCCACTGACTGGACGAGCCTGAATAGGGGAATGGAGTGGACAAAAGGGTTTGATACAATCGAAGCGCTTTTATTCGAGCGTTGTTTCTATGTCTAAAGAGCCTTTTCAGGAATCAGAAGCAGTAGTGGAAAACCCAAACAGTCCAATACGCAATTTTCTCGTTGGGCTTTTACTCAGCGGTATCCCTATCTTTGCTTATCTATCACTATCTGTGGATATGACCTACGGTAGCTGGACAGCCGTAGGAACAGCGCAGTGGGTGGGAGCGATCGCCCTTCCTTTGTTCTGCGGCATCCTCTCCGCTGCCTTCGGTAAGAAAGTTGTTCAGGTTCTGGATAGTCTCCTTACCTCAGTTCAGCTACCGTTTTGATAAGCCGAAACCCTTGCTATTCTACTAGCCCTCGTCTTACCGCTTCGACAGCAGCCTGGACGCGATCGCTCACCATGAGCTTATTCATAATCCCCTTGACATAGGTTTTCACCGTATTGGGACTGATGTATAGTTTTTGGGCAATCTCAGTATTGTTGAACCCTTCGACAACGAGTTTCAAAACATCCATCTCGCGTCCCGACAGCACCTCAGTGGTGTCATTTCGGGCTGGGCGCACAGGGGTTAGGTTGTGCATCAACACATGGGCAATCCGCGGATCGAGGTAAATAGCACCCGAGGCAGCAACCCGAATGGCATCCACCAGCGCCGTCACGTCCGTCCCTTTGATGCAGTAAGCATCCGCCCCGCTGGAAAGGGCTGCAATAATTTCCGTTTCGTCGGTGTGGGATGTCAAGATAACCACCCGCATCTTGGGCATCTGGGCTTTGATTTGTTGGGTTGCCGCAATGCCATCCATCTCTCGCATCCCCAAATCCATCAGCACGACATCTGGTTGGAGGGCGATCGCCCGCTCTACCCCTTCATGGCCATTGGTTGCTTCGCCTACTATCATCAACTCAGCCTGTGATTCTAGGGCAGCCTTCAGCCCCAATCGCATCATCGGATCATCATCAACAATTAAAAGAACGAGTGGCATTCGGTTAAATGATATGAATGAAAAATATATAGCTCGCTGTCAGCCTAAAACAAGGTTTCAGTAAAACCCTCACCCACCCGAGTGACTCTAGCTGGATGTAGCCAGCTTCTCATTGATTTTGGATACTAGGGCGGCATCAACCGTCTTTCCTATGTTTGTAACTATCGATCGCCTGACAAAGTCTATTCGTCACCTTCTGCTTCATGTTGCGCCCCTGACCCCCTCTAAGGAGTATGACACCTGGCGGAGACGGTTTGTGCGCGATCGCCTCTTACTAACAAACACGATCGCAATCGTGTTTGTTTTTACCTTTATTTATCTCAATGTAAGAATAAGCGCGCCTATCATCGAGAACCTTGACGATCCTCCCCTTTATAGAAATGCCTTCCTCATTTGTCTCGTGACTGCACAACTTCTGGGGCTATCACTGAATCTAACCATCCTCTACCGTCATCGCGAGTTTTCGAATATCCACACTTGCCTAGTCTTCCTTAGTTATTCTGGAGCCACATTGCTGCTCCCTCAGATTCTGCACATGCTTGTTGGCAAAACCATTCCCCTGGCTGGCTGGTCACTTTTGCTCATGTTGCAGGCCATTTTGATTCCGGTGCACTGGCGATGGCATCTCCTGTCACAGGCCATTTTCGTCGGCGTTATTTGCATCTCACTTTTTCTGTTTCGGTTTCCATTTGTCGAAATTCCGGGCGTGGTTCAGATGCCTGTTCTTCTTGTTTTGTCCACAGTTTTCCTCAGCATGCTTACAGTTGCAAACTTGGGTGTTTATCTCTACGAGCGGCTGTTGATTCGCGAATTTGAGCTCCGCCAGCAACTCCAACTGTTTCTCCATGCTGTTTCCCACGACCTGCGTAATCCCGTCACGGGTACACTGATGCTTCTAAAAAATTTGCCACAGCATAATGGCAATGCCGTGATACCTCAAGATGTCCTTGCACAGGTGATCGACAGCCACGAACGCCAGTTGTTTCTGATCAACTCTCTACTCGAAGCCCATGTTCACGAGACCCATGGCATTATGCTGCAGCCCCAAAGAACAGATTTGGGGACGCTGGTTCAAACCATTGCTGATGACCTATACCCCGTTGTGCAGAAGGAGCAGGGTCGTCTCATTTCATTGATCCCCGATGACCTCCCTCCCCTTTGGATCGATGCCCTGCACCTGCGCCGTGTTTACGAAAATTTGATTACCAATGCTGTGCAATATAATCATCCGGGCGTATGCATCGCTCTTAAAGCCGCCGTCGAGGGTGACTATGTCCACTGCACCGTTAGTGATAACGGGCAAGGCATCCGTGACTTGAAACAGCTTCCCTTGCAAGGGGCAAGACGCAATTCTCAATCATCCACGTCCATCTTTGATCGCTACAACCGGGGGCGCGATCGCCGCCGCCCTATACACCTGGGACTGGGGCTCTATATCTGCCAGCAAATCATCGAAGCCCATAAGGGCCACATTAGGGTTGAAAGCACGTTGGGCAAGGGCACAACCTTCTGGTTTACGCTGCCGCTATTCGACAATGTTCAAGCATAGGAACACTATCCGCATCGCCGATTGAGGGGATGATTTTTTCTGAGAGGGAGCGCGATGCGCTCCCTCTCAGAAAAAATCATCCTTGGATTTTGTAAACCCGTACCATCCCCTAGGAACATTATCAAGCGTTTTGGAAGGCTAGGCTTTTTGTATTTATTTATACGGAATATTCAGAATAGATCTTTTCCAATAGGTTGCAGAGAGTGTGCAAATTGATAGCAACAGTGAGACGGGTTCACGCAGTATCTCCGAAGGAGAATTGCCTGTCACCGCGTCCATTTTTAGGTTGCTGAACGATCTCTACACTATTAGCTCTCGCTATGGCACCTCCATCAACCCGTCCTAGTCCCTCTTGGTATGAGGTATCCGACGCTAGTCAAGAACTTCTGGAAGCGGCGGTTCATTCCTGGGACGACACCTCAATGTCGAGTCAACATATCCAGCAGGCGTTGGCACAACCCAACGTAGAACTCGAAGTTCTCATCAGCGCCTACCGCTACTACTTCTACAAGGGCGATGCGCCCATGACCCTACAAATTTCCCTGACAGTGGTCAAGCGTATTCGACAAGCAGAGCAATGGCCTGCTGACTGGGAAACTCTCAAGCCTATTTTAGAAGCACGGTTAAATGACTCAACCGTGCGGCTCTACCTCAATGCCTATGGGGCATCGGGGTTGGCTCTGGCACGTCTCGGCAGCCTCGACTGTGCCCAGCTAATCGCCGAGCAAGTGAAGCAGCTCGGAGCCAAGGAGTTTGGCGCCGATGTCTTGCTGACGGTTCTCAATCCCCCGCCCGAGGAAGACTAGCCATGGTTCAAGTCGTTTTCTATGAGAAACCGGGCTGCGTCGGTAACGCGAAGCAAAAGCGCTTGCTCCAGGCGGCGGGTCATGCCTTGCAGGTTCACAGCATCTTGGCGGAGCCCTGGACATCGGAGCGGCTGCGCCCCTTCTTTGGCGATCGCCCCGTCACGGAATGGTTCAACCCAACCGCTCCAGCGATTACTCGGGGAGAAGTTCAGCCTACTCAACTGACTGCCGACGATGCCCTATCGCTGATGATCAACAAACCCATCTTGATCCGGCGACCCTTGATGCAGGTGGGCGATCGCTGCGTTTCTGGCTTTGACCCAGCCCAGGTTGATGACTGGATTGGCCTGGCACCCAACAGTGACCTGACCCAGGACGTAGAGACTTGTCCAAAGCAGTCTAATAAGTAGCTCAGCCTGATAAACCTAAGATCCTAAAAACCTGTATTGCGCGCGCTGCGGTCAATACAGGTTTTTAGGATCTTAGGTTTAATAGCACCTACCGACTGACCTGATATCAAATCCGGTTGAAGAATCCAAATAGCGTTAGTGGCCGCTGTAATGCAGTGGCCACTAACGCTATTTGGATTTTACGGTTGCTTAACTGGAGTTGATAGTCGATAACTTTATGTGCTCAAGTTTTGTGT
>JBCBSL010000161.1:0-11887 GCA_039819145.1 Cyanobacteria bacterium J06638_22 | reverse complement strand
CATGGAGGCACCCTCGATCCGGCTGCGACTGGGGTGCCTCCATGACCAACCCGCTTCTGCCGCAGCAACCGCCGCACCCGCGCCACGCAGTCGTGGGAAGTCCAGCCGTCCGGCTTATTCAAATTCACAAATCCTTGCACAGTTCCCCTAACATCCCGCACTCAATACCGAATCAACCCAGCGAAAGGAAACCTGAGCGGATTCATGGCTTGTTCCTAATCTTTGATCCTAATGGGAGAGTCGTCGTCCTCAAAGATTATTCCCCTTTGAAGACTGCCAATTGGAAAGGTTAATTGGCTTGCACGTCAGAAGCAGCCGGAGGGGAGGCGGTCGTCTGAGGTTCCATCATCGCGGACAGATCTGCCAGTAGCGGCACCGCACCAAAGAGAGCCAGCGTGCCACCAATCGACACCAGGCTGAGCAAGACCATCTGCATTCGATTTTGACGGTTTGAGCGTGCCATAAGACAAGGAGATCCTGATAGTACGTGGTTCAGCAAACGTGATTCAGAAACACTCTTACACAAAAGTTAACACATTGGTTTCCTACACGATGGCGATCAGCCATTCCCGATGAACCAGAAAAGAATTTATTTCTAGCAAAGTGGGAGGGGCGATCGCCCCTCCCACTTTGGAAGTGTATGTTGACCGAACGAGTGGATTCGCAGGCCTAGAAATTGCTGAAGCTGGCGATCGCCCCGGCCAGTCGCTCCGTCACCTCGGCGATGGAAATTTGCCCCAGTTCACCGGATGCCCGCGTCCGAATGCTGAGCGCCTGCGCGTCCACTTCCTTATCGCCAACAACAGACATGATGGGGATTTTGGCCTTCTCCGCATTGCGGATCATCTTGCCCAGGCGTTCGCCGCTCTCATCCACCTCCGCTCGGATATTGCGTGCCTGCATATCCGCCGCCACCTGTCGTGCAAAGGGACGATGCGCTTCGGTCACCGGTAGCAACCGAATCTGCACAGGAGCCAACCACAGGGGAAAATCCCCCGCATACTCTTCGATCAAGATGCCAATTAGTCGCTCCAACGACCCAAAGGGTGCCCGGTGAATCATGACGGGACGTTGACGGGAGCCATCTTCGGCCACATATTCCAGGTCAAACCGTTCGGGGAGGTTGTAATCAACCTGCACCGTTCCCAGCTGCCATTCCCGCTCTAGGGCATCCTGCACCATGAAGTCCAGCTTCGGCCCGTAAAAGGCCGCTTCGCCAATACCCATAAAGTGGGGCAACCCCAACGTTTCTACCGCCCGTTGGATCGCGTTCTGGGATTTCTCCCAGGCATCATCTCCGCCGATATACTTATCCGATTCGGGATCACGGAAGCTAAGCCGCGCTTTGAAGTTGGTCAGATTCAGAGCATGGAAAACGCTCTGAATCAGATCCACCACCTTCAAAAACTCGTCATCCAACTGCTCTGGTGTGACAAAGAGGTGAGCGTCGTCCTGGGTAAACCCGCGTACCCGCGTCAGTCCCCCCAGTTCCCCCGATTGCTCATAGCGGTACACCGTGCCAAACTCCGCCAGTCGCAGCGGCAAGTTCCGATAGGAACGCAATTCTGACTTATAAATCTGCACGTGGAACGGACAGTTCATCGCCTTCAGCACAAAGCCATCTTCGTCCTGGCGAGCCTCATCATCCTCCGCCATCATCGGGAAGAGGTCGTCGCGATACTTCTGCCAGTGCCCCGAAGTCTTGAACAAATCCACCCGGCCAATGTGGGGCGTAACCACAGGCAAATAGCCCCGTCGAATTTGCTCTTGCTTTAGGTAATCCTCGAGGGTCGATCGCAGCAAAGTGCCCTTGGGCGTCCACATGGGCAATCCGGGGCCAACCAGATCACTGAAGACGAACAAGCCCAACTCTTTACCAAGCCGTCGGTGATCGCGGCGAATAGCCTCTTCTTTGCGGCGACGATATTCCGCAAGTTGCTCCGGTGTTTCCCAAGCTGTGCCATAGATGCGCTGCAGTTGGGCTTTGGTTTCATCGCCACGCCAGTAAGCGCCCGCTAAGCTTTCCAGGGCGATCGCATCGGGATTGAGTTCCGCCGTCGATTCCAGGTGCGGCCCCGCACACAGATCCCACCAGTCCTCTCCTAGGTGGTAAATCGTAATAGGATCGCCCTTAATATCGTTCAGAATTTCGAGTTTGTAGGGTTCGTTGATGGCCTGAATCCGCTCTTTTGCCTCCTCCCGCGACACCTCTTCACGCATCACAGGTAGCTTGCGGCGAATGATCTTCGCCATCTCCTTTTTGATCGCCTTCAAATCTTTCTCAGTGAATGGCTCTGGATTGTCGAAATCGTAATAAAACCCATTCTCGATCCAAGGCCCAATCGTGACCTGAGCTTTGGGGAACAGCTTTTGTACGGCCATCGCCATGACATGGGAGGTGGTGTGGCGAATCCGCTTTAGATGCTCCGATTCACTGGTCTTTGGCAGTACGACCTTTTTAGCATCAGGTTGGACGTCAGAGGTTGCGTTGGACACTACATTCGACATTGCACGACTCGGCTGAATGAAAGACTTACAGAGATAACGAAATCTCTCAGATTTCCATGGGTATCCGACCCAAGTCAATCCTATCTTAGTTACTCTTCCCTGCGTTGAGCGGCGGTGTCGATTTACACGGGGGCGATCGCCAAATTGTTACAAAACGTGAATCGCGTTAAGCTTACGAAAGATGCTAAACATGAATGAATCTATGTTTGATGCACAGCCTCCGGAAAAAGAAGAATTAATGAACTCCCTGCTAAAGCCACTGCTGGAAGACTTCCAGTATTGGTTTGGGCGATCGCGCACTCTGCTCGAGCAAGAGCAGCTCGACTTTCTGGAGGATGGCACACAGGATAATTTGCTGAAGCGTCTGAAGCACGCTCAGCAAGAGGTTAATACATCTAGCTTACTGTTGCAGGCTACTGAGGGACAGGTTGGCGTTGAAATGTCTGTCTTAATGGAATGGCACCGTTTGGTGGCTGAATGTTGGCAGATTGCAATGCGCCATCGCATGAAAACGGGGTAAAGCCAATCCAGACCGTCGAGCTATGCGGTAGAGTACTTTTTAAAGAGTGGGATGGGGTTTCTTGGAAATCACTACGGAACCTACACAGGCTATCTAAGACTCGTTCGGCACGATTCTTCTAACAAATAAAATCAGCTTTTTGAAATCTCAGTAAAACACGGGAAAGGGCGTTATGCTTCACCTTCTTTATATTCTTGCTTTCACGGTGTTAGCGTTTCTGGCGGTCATGAACCTGATCCGCAGCATGATGACGCTGGGTTCAGAGTCAGTTCGCGCAGGTCGCCGCACCCAAGGCGCTCTTCAGTCGCCTATGTCGCGCTCCCAACCACCCCATCCGGAGCTGATTGACAACACCGGTAGCCTCATCGACGAACCCTACCTGGTGATGAAGTCAATCTCAGTAGAAGATGCCCGCGAACGGCTGGATGCTCTTTATGAGTCTTCTCCTGGTGTTGTTGATCAGGCTCAAGACGATAACACTTGATGCCCCCTGAGCAATAGCGTCGTGAGCGAGGAACAACGCCTCGGCAACAATGTTTGCGGCTATAAGAGCGAAGTCTGTCGTCGCGGACTGTAGCAGTGCATAGCTTGAGAACCCGTGATGGCTTGCGATCGCGGGTTCTCAATTATCTGAATGCAGCTTCAACCACCGAGTTGATTTATACTCTAGCCATCAAGGCCAAGACCCGCTATCGAACGAACGGTCATTCCCGCGAATGCGGGAATCCAGAAAGGCTACCTATGCCGACCGATAGACGTTTGATAGATGCCCATTTTCATGGGCATGACGAATCCTAACTTCCTATTCTGGCTGGCTCAAGCCACGTCACACGCTTGTGAGAAGAAGCAGCGTTCTCTTTCTGCATCCTGTAACCTTCCCTTGGGCGTGGAGAATTCTCAGGCTCGGTGCCGCTGTCTGTCGTCCTGAGATGGTGGCTGCGGTGCATCCATCATCCATCTCAGTGGAGACTCACGGTTAAACAGCACTGAACCTGGGGTGAATCCTGAGGATAGAGGGATCGAATTCAGTTGACCACTGTAAAAATCCGTCCGGAACCCTACCCACTTCATTACTCTGTAGTAACAACGCCACATAGCGAACGGGCTGGCGTACAACAATGGCGTGATAGTCAGTGCCGCTAATGACCGCATGGCGAAAGCCTTCGAGCCTCAAAGAAGACGAAAGCAATGACTGCAATCCCAAAGCTTGGAAAATGCTTTGTACCCAACTCATGTCGCTGCTTTCACTTGTCGTGAAATACTCTTTGGGAAGACCACTCAAGTCAAAAATAGCCGCACCCACAATGTAGTTGGAATATGACACATGCGTATCCTGTTCAGGTTGTGATGAAGAGCGCGAAGAGGCGAACGGGGAATTCAATTTAGTCGGCATATTGATTACTTTCCCTATTGGTTAAACCAAACAGGTGAAGATAGACCCGAAAGTTATCGAGGTATTGCACCTTAGCACCTTAATTGAACTGCACCTTATCGAATGGCAAGTAACGCTTCAGGGCAATGGGAGCGAAGTCGTAGCCAAAATTTTCGCGCAGAGAGAGTTGAATATGGTTCTCTCATTGGCTCCTATCCGCTTACATACTTAGCTTATATCAGCTTAGATACTCAAACTCCTCCACACGACCGTAGAATTGCGCGTTCTTCATTTTTCGATAGTGGCGCTTGATAAAGCCGAGAGCAAGAAGTGAATACACTGGCTGACATCTCTCGGCTGAACTTGCTACGTTGAAGTGTTGTAACAAACTCATGGAAATCAAGGCTCTATAACTTTTGAGCCTCCGCACGGTGCAACCTAACAATCTGTTTTAAGACCGTTGAAAGCAAATCAGTGCGATCGCAACCCAGCATAGAAGGTCTGAGTACTGGACAAAAAACTAGAGACCCATTGATTTTTGTTAGGGTTTGATTTTTTGCCCTGTCCTGAGATGGAAGGTTTAGAAATTGTCCTACCCTGAGGCGGAATCAGTGCGATCGCTGGCCTAAGCTTGGAACAACGAGGCGTTCCTACGAAAACCCTCTGGCATCTATCAGCGTTAGTTTCACCGCCATTTCTTCTACGCCCCTTGAGGATGTTCGTTTATGTCTTCCCGCAATCCCGTTCTACTGGTTCACGGCATCGATGACACGACAATCCTATTCGACACTCTCTCCGGCTATTTGGAAGAGCAAGGTTGGGAAACTTATAGCCTCGACCTGCATCCCAACAACGGAGACGCTGGGTTGGAGGTACTCGCTGAGCAAGTTGACACCTTTGCCGAGAAAACCCTGGGTCGCGATCGCTCCTTTGACTTGCTGGGCTTCAGCATGGGAGGCATTGTCAGCCGCTACTACCTGCAACGGCTAGGAGGGATTCGGCAAGTGCAACGGTTCATCACCATTGCATCCCCTCACCATGGCACCTGGATGGCCTATGCGCGGTGGAACGAAGGCGGCGAACAAATGCGCCCCGACAGCCCATTTTTGAAGGCTCTGAATGCGGACATAGTGGCAACGTTAGGGCAAATCAACGTCACTTCAATCTGGACGCCACTGGACGCCATGATTGTGCCAGCCAGTAGTTCCCAAATACCCGTCGGTCGGAATGTATCGATTCATGTCGCAGCTCATCCTTGGATGGTAACCGATACGCGGGTGTTAAAAGCCGTGGCGATCGCCCTCTCCGAACCCCTTATCTCCCCTTCAGGTACACTATCAGCCAAGGACACAACAGAGTCTGATCCCATCCCATCATCAACTTGAAGAAATTAGCAACGACTAAACCAGTCTCAACCCTCCTGGAAACGAAGAGCCTGGCAATGAAGAGAAGATAAGGTTGACCATCTCGATCCAAGACCCGTCTACCTTGGTCGACACCGTACGCTCCGCCCTAAAAATAACCTCCGTCATCAGAAACCTGTTTCCTACCGTAATAACGGCAACATCGGAAATTAGGAAAAAGAGTCCGAGTCTCTCAAACCACAGCGATTGCCCATGCCTTGTTGTTGGGCATTGATTGTTGTAAGCATCGTGCTAGCGTCATGGCCGTTGCTCCATAGATAGAACTAGAGCAGGAAAACTCTGATCGAGAAAAGACTATGGCACTTTGGGATCCATCTGACATTCGGAAGCGAGAAAAGCTTTTTCTATCCGAAGACGAACGGGCTGCCATTCAGGCAAAGCTTCCACTGACCGAGACCGGGGAGTATTTTGCTGATGCGGTGTTTGAAGGAGGAGGCGTAAAAGGCACGGCATTTCTGGGAGCCTTGCGCTGTTTTAGCGAGGTGGGAGTGCAATGGAAACGTGTTGCTGGTACTTCGGCAGGTGCCATCACCGCCGCGCTTGTGGTAGCCGATTTCCCCATCGAGGATCTAGAGCGCATCATCGGTCAGCTCGACTACGAGAACCAAATCCTTCAAGAGAAAACCAGCCCATTCATTTTTAATCGCAGCCCAGAGGATGATCTGGACTCTCCACAGTGGATGATTCCAAATTTGTTGTTGGTCGGTCAGTTGGGGCAATACTCCACTGACCCATTTAAGCAATGGATCGCTCAAGTGCTGAGCGATCGCCAGATCAACACCTTCCAAGACATTATTCGCCAACGCCAGGGACGGGCGCTTAAGGTCGTCATTTCCGACATCTCTCTCAGAAAGATGGTCGTGTTGCCCGACGACTTGCACAAGGTCTATCCTAACTATGTTCGGAAGACGGTGGATTTTGAGGTAGCTGAAGCAGTACGCCTTTCCATGAGCATTCCCTTCTTCTTTAACCCCGGCAAGTTGGCTGATAGCACCATTGTTGACGGCGGTATTCTCAGCAACTTTCCCCTGTGGATTTACGACGTGACAACCCATCATCGTCCTCCCCGATGGCCGACATTCGGCTTCCGCATTTCGGAAGATCTATCAGGGCGCCACTCGGTCAATAATGCCGTGGATCTACTAACGGGAATGCTAGACACGGCTCTGATTGCGAGCGATCGCTACCACCTACAGCGCTACGAACAGGAACGGGTGATTGAAATCGACACGAGTCAAGTCACCGCAACCGAGTTCAACTTCACCAACGAAAAGAAAGACGACCTCTACAGAAATGGTTATCTGGCCACGAAAGACTTTTTGCTCAAGCACTGGAGTTGGGAGCGGCATCTGCAAACCCGAGGGTATGACAGCTCAAAAACATCCACCGCGGTGAGCGTCAATCCTCAATAGCGATCCCCACGAATCAATCCTTCCGTCACGATCCCCATCGGCAAGATTCTTGCAGAAATATCTTGCAAACTTGCATAGCCCGTACCACACTGTTGGTGAGAGAAGGAAGCGTTTAACGAGGGGTTAAGAGGTTGCCGTGAAAAACGTACTTGCGATTATTTTGGGTGGGGGTGCAGGCACCCGATTGTATCCGCTAACGAAATTGCGGGCGAAGCCTGCTGTTCCCTTAGCCGGAAAATATCGATTAATTGATGTTCCCGTCAGCAATTGCATCAATTCCGATATCTTTCAAATTTATGTTCTAACGCAATACAATTCCGCCTCTCTCAACCGACACATTGCCCGAACTTACACGTTTTCTCATTTCAAAGAAGGGTTCGTGGAAGTTCTGGCCGCTCAACAAACCCCAGAAAACCCGAATTGGTTCCAAGGAACAGCCGATGCGGTGCGACAGTACCTCTGGCTGTTTGAGGAATTTAAGGTGGATGAATACCTGATTTTGTCTGGAGATCATTTATATCGGATGGACTGCCGTGATTTTATTCAACGCCATCGCGATACCAACGCAGACATCACCCTCTCTGTCATCCCCATTGATGAAGACCGCGCTTCTGATTTTGGTTTGATGAAGATCGACCCCAACGGCCGCATCATCGATTTTTCTGAGAAGCCAAAAGGAGACGCCCTGCAGAAGATGCGGGTCGACACCACCACGCTTGGGCTCTCTGCCGAAGAGGCAAAGGCAAACCCCTACATTGCCTCAATGGGGATCTACGTGTTTAAGCGAGAAGCGCTCATCGAGTTGCTGCGCAAGATGCCAGAGCACACGGATTTTGGCAAAGAAGTGATCCCCAACTCGGCCAAGGACTATAACGTTCAGGCTTACCTATTTAATGACTATTGGGAAGATATTGGAACGATCAAAGCCTTTTACGATGCAAATCTGGCCTTGACGAAGCAACCCCAACCGCCTTTCAGCTTCTACGACGAAAACGCACCCATCTATACCCGTGGACGTTATCTTCCCCCCAGCAAAATGCTCGACTCCCAAATCAGCAATTCTATGATCGGGGAAGGCTGCATCCTCAAGCAATGCCGCATCCATCACTCGGTTCTTGGCGTCCGCAGCCGCGTCGAAGAAGGCAGTGTGGTGGAAGATACCTTGATCATGGGTGCCGACTACTATCAACCCCTGGCAGAACAACAGTCTAGTTACCGGGACGGCAAGCTTCCCGTCGGCATCGGTGCCAATACGACAATTCGGGGTGCCATCATCGATAAAAATGCCTGCATTGGCAGCGATGTACAGATCATCAACAAAGATCATGTAGAAGAAGCCGATCGCGAGTCCCAAGGGTTCTACATCCGCAGCGGCATCGTGGTTGTGTTGAAGAACGCCGTTATCCCCGACGGAACAATTATCTAGCTCCCAGGCATACCGAGTCATCCATCCATCACCATGTCAGGGGTTGGGCATTGCTGATTCTGAGTCTGAAAGAGATGCTGTATGCTCGAAACTTCGTTTCGATTCATACTGCTTTTCAGCAACGCTAGAGGTTGCATACCGGCCTGTGCTTGCAAGGTTGTCTTCTCTCCCAACCCTTCCCTTGCTGGCGCTTGCGCGGCACCCCTTGCAGATGGCACACCTGCTAATGCTCATCGGACTTCCGGGAAGCGGGAAGTCTACAGTGGCCGCTCAACTAGCGACCCAAGAGGGATGGCAGATCGTCTCGACCGATCGCATTCGGGAGCAGTTGTTTGGGGATGCGGCCATTCAAGGGGCGTGGCCTCAAGTTTGGGCGGAGGTCGAGCGGCAACTGCGGGCGATCGCCCAATCCTCTGATGGAAAAGTCATCTACGACGCAACCAATGTTCGCCGCTGCCACCGACGGCAATTTCTCACCCGAGCCCGCTCTTGGGGATTTGATACCATCGAAGCCTATTGGCTGGATGTGCCGCTAGCGGTTTGCCTAGAACGTAACCAGAGGCGCGATCGCCAGGTTCCCGTGCCAATTATTTGCAAAATGTATCGCCAACTCCGAGGGGGTTCGCCTAGCGTGAAGGAAGGGTTCGATCGACTCATCCGCGATCGCTTTCCATATCCCTGCAATCAACTGCCTAATTGCCATTGAAACCTGTATCCCCACTTCACCGTGTTGGGTGGTGTTTACTCACGCAACTGCCCGAGCCCTACCGCCATGCCTTTATTGACGGCACCATTCACACAGTGCCAGGGCAGTTCCTACCGGCTGAGGCTGATGTATTTGTGCAAGTCTGTCTGCTGCCATTTCTCCTGCTCTATGCCTGCGCACCGCTTAGTCTTTGCCTAGTCCTGCTCTATGAGTTGCTGATGCAACCTGAAGCCTATCGACGCTTTTTTAATACGGTTTTCCAGCAGTCGCCGCTAGAAATTGTCTTTACGTTAATCCTCTTCCTCGTGATAGTGGTCTTGTTGATCTACATGGCTCTCTTGGCCTGGGATTGGAGCCAATCTCTAGTTCGCACGATTCAAGTAGTTCGTACACAGAAGCGCGGGCAGCACAGCTTTGGATTGTTACTCACTGACCAGGCGCTTGTCGGTCGCCTGGTGGATAACGTTAACGGTCGTAACTGCCTCTGGTTGCCCAAAGCTGCGATTCAAAACGTTTACTGGCAACGGATGCGCGAGGAAGGGGCAAAGCACGCCCGTTGGGTTTACCGTACCCGCTTGCTCTACATCACTGCGAACGGCGATCGCCACTCCCTAACACTCAAGGGCAGTATGGTACAAACAGGACATGAATCCTGGCGCCCAGAAAGCGATCGGGCTCTGTTTGAAACGCTAGAACAATGGTGGCGATCGGAGGGTTGATAGGGCTATAGTCACGACTCTAGACAGAGCGATCCTGTTCCGTCAGGTGGCTGATGGAATGGGTGTTTTGAGAATCGCGTCGAGAATGGGATCAGCACCGTAGCGGATGGCATCGGCACAGGGCAAACCCGTTTCGTGTTGGACTTGGGCGATCGCCTTCTGCGCCGCATCATCAGGTAAATGAAAGGTATTGAGCGCAATTCCGGCAACTTTGGCCGCAGGGAACGTGGGGCTGGCCGCCGCTACGGTTTCGTAGAGCTGAATCACATCCTTGAGTGACGGAATGGCAATGTCAGAGAAACCCTGGATGTGGGTTTGCCCCGCGCGATGCACCAGAACCAGGTGCGTGGGTTGGCTGCCGCGCATCAGGGGGAGCGTGGCGGTGGAAGCGGGATTCACCAAGGAACCCTGCCCTTCGATGTGCAGAATGTCATGGTCATTGCCATGGCGCACCACGACCTGCTCAACCGCCCCGGCGGCATAGTCCACGCGCACCGCATCTAGCGGGATGCCGTCTTCACCTAGCATTAGCCCCGTTTGCCCTGTCGCGATGAAGCGCGATCGCAGACCCCGATTGAGTCCCGTCTGATGCAATTCCAAACTGGTAGACATTTTGCCGACCCCCATATCGGTGCCCACCGTCAGCACCCGCCGACAGGGGAGCGATCGCGCCTTGCCACTGCCCACCGTCAAACCGTGAGGCTCCCGTCGCACATCCCAAATCCAATTTTCAGGCTGCAACACCGCCTGTAGGTCTGCATCCTCTGCCATTGACGTGTGCAACCCATTGACGATGGAAAGCCCTGCCGATAAGGCCTCCGTCAGTTCGCCACGCCACTCAGCGGGCAGCACCCCCCCCGATGGCGCAATGCCAATGCTCAAAACCGTGGGGGCATAGGCCAGCGCATCGGCAACAGAGCTAACAATCGGGACAGAGCGATCAATCCCCGTCAATTGCTTGAGGGATTGTCCAACGGCATCTCGATCGATAACAGCAACAATGGGGAGATGGCTGTAGCGCAAGAGGGAAATTCCAGTCTTGCCACGGGATGAGGTTGTTCCTCCGTGCAATAGAATGGCAACGCGATCGCTGGCACTGAGCATAGAGTCTGGTAGATCTGCCTGAGATGGTTTCTTGAGAGATTTAACTGAAGCGTGGAGCTGAAATATTGCTTAGCCTAACAATACAGCACTTTTCAAGTCAGGTTTCGGAAAGAGTGTGATAACCTGAAAGCCCACATTTAGTGTTTTGGTTAAAGCCGATGACACAATATGAGCAGTCTTCCCTGTTCTCCTCCCCAACTGCCGCCGATGCTGGAGGGAGCTACCGCGTCCAGCAACCCTCGTTATTGCTAGAGATCCAGCCCGACATCCTCGAAGCCTGGAAAAAACGGGTTTTCCACTACCAACAGCGGGTTCGAGAGCAACCCACACCGCAGCAAGGCGCATTGTTTGAACTCGATGACTCTCCCGGGGCGATCGCCGACACCCTCAACCCCTTTTCTCTCCCCCGACAAAACACGGAATTTTGGCGCTGGAAAACCAACGATAATGGAGCCTCTTCGATTTATTTTGTGATTGATGAAGTGGGGCCCTTGTTGCTCTATGTCGGAGAAACGGTGAAGTCTAATCAGCGCTGGAAGGGTGAGCATGACTGCAAGCGCTATCTCGACAACTACCGCATGATTCACTACACCCACCAGTTGCCGACTCGCCTCAATATTGCTTTCTGGCAAAACGCTCCTAAGGCAACTCGCCACCGATAGATCAAGGCTGATTCCAGATGTTGCCGGGGGCGAG
>JBCBSL010000160.1:0-12029 GCA_039819145.1 Cyanobacteria bacterium J06638_22 | reverse complement strand
CTTCACCATGGCCGCCCCAATTTCGGGTTTGCTGCGATGGTCATCTCCCGCTTTTAATCGCGCTTTCGGCTTGTAGACTTCAAAGGTTAAGGGAAAGGCGATATTATCAATGACTCCATAGGCGTCCACCGACACAAGGCCGTCCTCAACTTTGCCCAAGTTGCCGATGTACTGCCGTTTCACATAGTCCGTTGTATGCCCCTTTTTGCGGTCGCCCGTTTCATCAATCACGAGCACCAATTTACGACCGCCCAACAGGGAAAGAATCAGCTCGATGCGGCGTTGTCTCAGCTCTCTGACAGACCAGGGGGATTCCACCAAAAACTGTTGCAGGGACTGCGCATTTGGCAACCCTGTGACCTTGGCAATCGCGGGCAGCGATTTTCGTTTCGCCTCCGATAGCATCCCTAGGTGCAGATGTTTGAAGGCTTCGAAGCTTCTTACCTCTTCGAATAAGTCGCGGTACCCTTCACAATAGTCATCGACGAACCGCACGGTCGGCTTGGCTCTACGGGGCGCTATCATTGACTCTGCCTCATTCTCTGCCCTTCTACTCTAATTTGTTTTCAGCCAGAGTCATTGAAGAGCGACAGTTAAAAACCAAATCGTAAAACCCTGCGCCGCCCGCGGCGCGGGCGGCGCAGGGTTTTACGGTTCTAGGTTTAATTACACTTACCGACTTATGAAGTTTTTTTGGTAAATAATCCGATTGAACACCAGACGTTTTATTGAAATCCGGATTATGAGTAGGCCAAGGGGTAGGTAAACGAAGGTCTCTGGCTATTTTTCTTAGTCTCTGGCCAATGATTGTCTCGAACGTCTTTTGTTGCCATGAGAAAAACTATCTTTGCTGTTGTTGCAGGTCTATCTGGTTTGCTGGTGGCGAGTTGCTCCGCTACCGACGTGGCGATCGCTCCTCAGCCTGAAACCATAGCAGCATCTGAAGCAGCAACATCTGAACAAGCTGCATCACCAAAACAAGATGGCAGCGGTGACCAAGCCAGTCCTTTGGTTGAGAGTCTATTGACCCCCGAACAAATTCGGCTACTGGAGGGAGCGGGCATGAGAATTGCGCTGCCCGGATATGTCCCTGAAGGGTTTGAGGTCGAGTTTGTTCGCGCTGAAGTGGCTAGAACAGGGATAGGTGGCGCTCAATCTCTGATTGCATTTGTCCGTTATGCAGAAGGTGAAACCCAATGCTTCGCCATTCGGGCAACTGAAGGTGGCATCGGTGGCTTGCCGCCCGGCGAAGAGAGCTATCCCATCAACTCTCCCACATTTGGCGAAAGCACGTTAGAGTATGGCCTTTATGGGCAAAGTAACAATCCCACGTTTTTAAGCAATTGGATGGGAGAAGGGCCGTTCTATAGCTTCATGGGAGCCGGAGTAGATGCGGCACTCGAGCGCTGTCAAAATATCAGTGCTGACGAAGCGGTGAGAGTTGTCGAATCGCTACAGTATTGAGCTTTTGCAGCTCTTTCATGAAGAGTGTTCTTACAGCAAGCATGAGGAATGGCGATCGCCTTACTCCCTAATGCTTGCTGAGGGATGGAAGCCGACCGACGAATCCAGTCATTAGCTTGAGAGCAAGCACCTTCAGCGGGGGGAGCGATCGCAGCATCCACAGTCCAAGGCGGCGCAGCATTACAACCGGCCACCAGTTGTTGGAGAACATGCGGTCGAGGAAGTCGGTAAAACCAAGGATGGTGAGGTTCTCGAACTTGCGCCAGCGTTCGTAGCGCTTGAGGATGCGCAGGTTGCCGATATCTTCACCGCGCTGGTGGGCTTCTGAGAGGATCTGGGCGAGAGCGGCGGCATCGCGAATGCCGAGGTTGAGGCCTTGTCCGGCGACGGGATGGCAGCGGTGGGCAGCGTCTCCGACCAGGGCGAGGCGCGATCGCACATACTCCTGGCTCTGGAACAGTTGGACGGGAAAGACGAAGCGATCGCTCGTCAGTGCCAGCTTGCCAAGATAGCCCCCGGTGAAATATTCCAGCTTTTTCAGAAACTCAGTCTCATCCAGCGTTTGCAGAGCTTTGGCAGTACTGTGGGGTGCAGTCCAAACGATGTGATAGCGGTTTCCCGCTAGGGGTAATACGCCCATGGGGCCATCGGGCCAGAAGCGCTCGAAGGCGATGTCATTGCGGGGAGCCTCATGGGTAATCATGAAGGTGAGGCAGGACTGCCAGTATTTCCAGCCGTTGGTTTGGATGCCTGCGGTTTGCCGCGTTTGGGAGTTGGCACCATCCGCTCCAACGACGAGGCGCGATCGCACCTGACATTGTTGTCCTTCCACTGTCACATCCACCACCGCGCCATCGGGTTGGTACGTAATTCCGGCTACTTGCGCAGAGCAAAGTAATCGAACCTTCTGGCATTCCTCGGCAATGAACCGCTGCAACGCCGACAGCATAATCGTATGCTCTCCCACATAGCCCAGATAGGGCGTCCCCAAGTCCTGGGTTTCAAACTTGACGATGCGGGGAGCATCGGCATCCGACAGGTAGATATGGCGATACTTGCCGATGTAGGGGAAGATTTGATCCCATACGCCGATGCCCTCAAAGATTTGGCCGGAGAGGGGGGAGAGGGCATAACCACGCTCTCGGGCGATCGCCCCTTGCAGAGAGCTGGCTTCGAGAATGATGATACGTAGGCCAGAATCCTTTAGCGCTGCGGCCAGCGTTGCGCCAACGATGCCACCCCCAATGATAACCACATCGCAATCTAGGTCAGCGGTTTGGGTGGATGAATGGTGCGTATCAAAATGCAAATCTTGCATCATTGATGGGCAGATAATAAAAGGGTTTTGAAAAAAGTCTTTTGCGTCGGAAGCGTTAACGAAAGCGTAGCGCATCGATCGAATCGATTGATTGCGGAATCGCTTGTCTGTACGCCGATGCAGGATGCATATGGAGAAGCATGCACCTTGAGCATGCACTCGATGCGTTGCGCTGCACTAACGCATCCCACATCTAAGACATTAAGCCTGAACGACTTCGTTGCTCTGGCTCGTAGCCGCTTGGGGTAGCTGCGTTGTCTTGCGGGCGCGGAACATGCCGAAGCGGCAGAGTCCAGCTCCGAAGGCCAAGCGCATCAGCAGCATGGTAGGGACTTCCCGCAGCGACTTGATGAACCCGGAAAAACCAAACTTGACCAATCCTTTGGGGCGAACGATGCCTTGCCAGATGGAATCCAGCCAGGATGGAAGGGTTTCTTTTGTCCAGTCGGCAGTTGCCACCTCACCATCAACCAACCCGGTTTCAGCAATCTGCTCCGAAAAGCCTTCGATGCTGGAGAAGGAAGGATGAGACCACTGATCAAGCAACTGGCGCATGACAGGCTTTTCCCAGGCATTGAGGGGCTTCTGGCGATCGTCGCGCTGGTTCCAATCAGCCACCACCAGAATGCCACCGGGCTTGAGGACACGCATCATCTCCTGGGCGTAGAGGGCTTTGTCGGCCATGTGAGGTCCCGCCTCAATCGACCACACCACATCAAAGCTGTTGTCGGGGAACGACAGGGCCAAAGCATCGTCCACCTGAAACTTCGCATCTAAGGCGTCGGGGGTAATCTGACGTGCCCGATTCACCTGCTGGGGGCTAATAGTAATGCCCGTAGTGGAAAATCCATAATCCCGTGCCAAGATGCGGCTGCTGCCACCAATCCCGCAACCGACATCCAATAGCGTCGTGCCAGGAGGTAGCTTGTCTAAACCGCCCCACCTTGCCATTTCATGCACAAAATCTGTCTTCGCTTTGAGGAAATCCTTGGAACGAGGTGGTGAGCCATAGTGCCCCAAGTGGATGTGTTCGCCCCAGTAAAACTCCAAAATTCCATCCTGTGTCCACTGGTCATAGGAGTTAGCAACGGTATTGGAGGACTTGAATTTACGGGGGGTTGCCAGGTATACGATGATGCCAACACCTGACAACACAACCACCAGTCCAAGGGCGTAGTACACAAGCATCGAAAAGTATCCTTAATATTTTTTAACCTCTGCTCTAATGATTGTAGATCGAGTTCGCCATCAGGGGAAGGTTACGCGTTATCCCCGGTGCAGAGGGTTTTTAAAGATCTGGTTTTTCATCATGCCGAGCTACTTACAAGCAAGGTTCAACGCCCCAGTCTTCATGGCCGCGCCCGGGGCGGCAACGGTACTGTTCCCCGGCCCAAATCACTTTCCACTGATCGACACCATAGGGTGCCAACTCAACCCAATGCCGAATCCCTTGTACGGAGTCGTCGGCCAGTCCACTTTGGGTAACCTGCACAATGCGGCGATCGCTCTGGGATTCCAGAATTTCCGTGGTCACCTCTGGGTTTTCTGGCGCCTCGCCCAGGGCTTCTAATGGCACAACCCCTATCATGGCTATCATCTCAGGATCATCCCCGAAGATACGGTTGTGAGGCCCATCCATGGGATAGTTCCAGTTGTCAACCAAGGCGATTGGGAGATAGTCGGGATTGCCCAGCAGATCATTTGGGGGATCGGTTCTTTCCCCCTGGGCTTGGGCTATCCACAACCGCACCACAGGATTGGGGTAGAGAGCCAATCCGCCTGCCTGTGCCAGCCAATCTGACCCCAAAAATTCGTAGGCCGAAGTGGGGCCCTGCCGGGGTACCAGGACATCCTGCAAAACCGTTCCATCTGGCAAGCGGATGATTTCACCGACCTGAAAGTCGCCAGCGAGGGTTTGGTTATCGGGGGCGATCGCCACTTCAATCAACGGATCGCTAATACTAAACCCCGTCGCCAATTGGGTGATTTGTTGGGTCGCTTCCCAATCCCACACCTGGGCTTCTCCGCCTGCACCCTGGCTCACCAACAGCGTTTCATTGGGGGAAAATTCAAGTTGCAAAATATCGCTGGTCTGCCCAGATAATTCGGCGATCGCCTCTACCCCTGTATCGGTTAAACGCCACAACCGAATCAGACGGCTATCTTCACCCGCCTCTCCGCCATAGGTATTCAGATCGGCGGTTGCCACTACGCTCGCATCGGGGGCAACCGCCAGCGCTTCCACCGGGCGACCCGATTGCTCAAATCCATAGAATTCCTGCGTTTTTTGCAAGGTTTGTAGATCCCAAACCTGAACCCCCACGTCGCAGGCCGAAATCAGCGTCGTTTGGTTGACAAAGGCTACGGAGCGGCATCCTTCGTAGTCCCCCAACGTTGCCACCGATTCTCCGGTTGCGGTGTCCCAAATCATCAAAGTTTCTGTTGCACTGATGCCCTGGGAGTAGAAGACCGTGGCAATGCGATCGCCATTGGGACTAAACGCCGCATCCACCGGAGGCAACCCAACCGGCTCTGCCCCAAGCTCAACCGGATGCCCTGGGAAAAACCGGAGCAACTGCCGGGAGGGGACATCCCACAGCACCATCTCCTGGTCAGTAATCCCTAGCAGATAGGCTCCATCAGAGCTGGCAATCAACTGCCGGACAGGGTGGCTATGGCCATCCAGAAACCCAGCGGCAGTAAACTCTGCTGCTGCCCAGCCGACCGTGTTTTCCTTCGCAATGGAAAGCACAACATCTTCAGTTTGGGGCGTTTCCTCAACCTCTGGGGCAATGGGTACGGGAACGGGAGATGGCTCTGCAACGATGTTTCTGGTGCAGCCGGTAGCCAACAATAAGAGGCTGGTACTAATGAGCGATCGCCCATGCCGCACAAGGCATTGAACAGGAAACCATACAGGAGTCTGAGCCATGGTTTGTGACCTAATACTATCGGTGGGATCTCATCTGGATGCTGATGATTGAAGCGATGGGAGAAGGTTGAACCTAAACCCGCTGCACCCAAATGAAAGGAAACGCGACAACGTCATTAAAGCCTCTCCTTATTTGTCAACAAATTTGAGTGCTCGATTCCGCAGATCTCAGCATCTTTGCCAGTTGAGCTTGGGAAAGGGTGCCCAAATATCAAGGCGTTGCCATCTCATGCTTGTGCCATGAAAACCAAAACCAGAAACTTTTTGGCACCTTTTTTTGAAAGCCTTACACTGCAAGGCTTTCAAAAAATAAATCTGTAGCCGATTATTAAAAAATTAACATCACACGGAGCCATCCTGTTTATGTTAGGGTGCTGGTGATGTCGGTTCTGGTGGAGAACAGCCGCCAGAGGTAACGGGGAAAGCGCAGTGAAAATCTGCCACTGTCCCGCAACTGTGAAGGAGGAGCAATGCCTCCAAGTCAGAATGCCCGCCGATCGCGACACAACAGATCAATCCATCTGCGAGGTACGGATGATGGTTCATAATTTTGGGTTCGGCACTCTGCGGAATGCTATCTTCCTCAATATTGCTTTGCGCCTAGCTTCCCTATCCAGCCCTACGTTTCGGAGTCGGGGGATAGAGCAATGACATCGGTTCCAGAATTACGCTCCGAAACACCAGGTTTTGAAATCGCATGGCGATCGCTCGCCCATAGCCGTTTTCTTCCCTTCACATTACTGGCTCTCGGCACAGTCAGTAACGCAGTGTACGCCCACAGCCCACTCGTAGCCTTTGCCGCCCTAAGTGGCGTGACATTGAGCCGCCGTCGGGCGATCGCCATTCCACTGTTGATCTGGCTCGTGAACCAGAGCATTGGCTTTGGGCTGCGCGGCTATCCCCTAACAGCAACCGCCTTCACTTGGGGCGCATTGATGGGCATCGGCGCCCTGCTCGTCGCCGGGTTTGCCAGTTGGCGACCCCGCTTCAGCCAAACGAGCTGGACTGGACATTTCCTATGGATGGCGATCGCCTTCCTAGGCGGCTTTGTGCTGTACCAAGGACTCATTGCGCTAGCCTATCCACTCCTAGCCGATGGCCACCGAATGGGCTGGGATGTGATCAGCAAGCTGCTGCTAAAGCAACTCGTCTGGGGCGGCGCGATCGCCCTTGGACATACCGTTTTATTGTGGCGATCGCTGACAAAGCGTCGGACAATTCACTCCTCTTTTTAGGCTGATCGAGGGGTTGCCCTTGCCCGCAACCTTGCTCCCAGAAGGAATACTACCCAGTGAGCAGAAGTGGCTAAAAACTTAGCCGTGAAAAAGTATTGGCGATCGCTTGCGGGTCATCTCAACGCCAATACACACCGCAGCAAGGGGGCTGGGTCAAACACCATACCCCGCCCGCGAATAAATTGCGGGCTAATCTAAAAAGTCCACTAAAGGGACTACTGGGGAACGGCTTGTGCCCTTTTAGCGGTTGAGCGAAACCCATTAAAATGGGTTTGCTTTCATTAGCCCGCAATTTATTCGCGGGTGGATAATGGCTAGAGGCCAGGACTGGAAAGAATTATGCCGACTTCTGAATAAGGGATAGCTTCTCTTCTGGGAGAAGGGGGTTTAGAGATGAGCGGTAGCCCCAGAATTTCGATACGCTACGGCATCCTACAATCACATTCACTCTTCACCATTCAAACCATCACTATTTAAACCAAAGGAAAAACGATGCATAAAATCCCAGTCACCGTGGTCACAGGTTTCTTAGGAGCCGGAAAAACCACCCTCATTCGCCACCTCCTAAGAAACAACCAAGGTCGCCGCATTGCCGTATTGGTCAACGAATTTGGTGAAGTAGGCATTGATGGCGAACTTCTCAAATCCTGCCAGGTGTGCGACGACGAAACCGATACCGCCACAACCAGCGCCAGCATCCTGGAACTGGCAAACGGGTGTCTGTGCTGCACCGTGCAAGAAGAATTCTTGCCCACCATGCAAGAACTCCTGAAGCGCAAGGACGACATTGACTGCATTTTGATTGAAACCAGCGGCTTGGCCCTACCCAAACCCCTCGTGCAAGCCTTTCGCTGGCCGGAAATTCGCACAGGCGCAACCGTGGACGGCGTGATCACCGTGGTGGACGGGGAAGCCCTGGCCCAAGGTCACTTAGTCGGCAATCTGGAGGCACTAGAACAGCAACGGCAAGCCGACGATAGCCTGGAACATGAAACCCCCATTGAGGAACTGTTTGAAGACCAACTCGCCTGTGCAGATCTAGTGCTGCTCACCAAGGGCGATCGCCTCGATTCTGACAGTCATCACCAGGTTCACCAATGGCTCACGAAGGAACTGCCAGAGGGCGTGCGGATTGTTCCCTGCCAACAGGGACAGATTTCCCCAGAGGTTCTATTGGGCTTCAATGCCGCCGTGGAAGATGATCTCGATAGCCGTCCCAGCCATCATGACCATGAAGATGACCATGAGCATGATGACGACATCAACTCAGTTCATTTAGAAATAGATGAAGCCGTAGAGCCAAAGCAGTTGTTGGAACGCTTGGAGGCGATCGCCCAAACCCATGAAATCTATCGTATTAAAGGATTTGCCTCTGTCCCCAATAAGCCCATGCGGATGGTGGTACAAGGGGTCGGCAAACGCTTCGATACTTTCTTCGATCGTCCCTGGCAGGTGGATGAACCCCGCCGTACGCAACTGGTATTCATCGGCAAATCCTTGGATACAACCGCTCTGGCTACGGCTTTGCGGGAATAGAGTTCTACATTAGGTCAAGCGTCTGCAAAATCCAACCGGGGCAAAAACTAAGCCACGGGCGGAACAAGTTTTGTGCTGAACTGTCCTTGCCTTTATCCGCTCAATCCAAAAATTGTCCTAGTCCGTAACAGCAATAGACAAATATACGGTACGCTCTTACGGACTCTGGCGATCGCCTCCATCGACTGTAATACTCTTTGATTGGCCAGCGGTGGGCGGAGTTGTCGTGCTGCAATGCTGCCAAAAAGTCTATGTTTGGCTCATGCAATCGAGCCGACTTCGCTGCTCAGTCGAGCATTCATTTAACCGTGTTAACTCCTCCTATGATTTTCAGTAAACCTCCAGGACTCCTTACTGTATGACCACTGGTTCGATTCCTTCTCCCCGTCGCCTCCGCTGGCATGTCTTCGTACCCACCATCGGTCTTCACTTGGGAGCCTTGTTTGCGTTCTTGCCTAGTAATTTCAGTTGGAGCGCTGTCGGCGTTGCCGTTTTCCTGCATTGCGTCACAATTGGCCTCGGCATTTCCTTTGGCTTTCATCGCCTTGCTAGCCATCGCAGTCTGCGTGTTCCCAAATGGCTGGAATACGTTTTGATTCTTTGTGGAACCCTGGCTGCTCAGGGCGGGGTGCTAGGCTGGGTTGGCTTTCACCGCTTACACCATCGTCATACCGATCAACCTAACGACCCCCACGATTCAACCCAAGGTTTCTGGTGGAGCCATATCAGTTGGCTGATGCACGATGTTCCTCGATTGAAAGAAATCAATCCCATCATTCGTGATATTGCCAACGACCCCTTCTATCTGTTTTGCCACAAGCACTACATTGCCCTACAACTGGCACTGGCTCTGATCCTCTATGCCATAGGTGGGATGCCCTTTGTCGTTTGGGGCATTTTTGTGCGATTGTTTGTCGGCTTCCATAGCACCAGCTTCGTTAATAGCTGCTGCCACATGATTGGCTACCGCAATCACGAAACCCCCGACCATTCCACCAACTGCTGGTGGGTGGCGTTTCTCACCTTTGGCGAAGGCTGGCACAACAACCACCATGCCTATCAGGCCTCGGCTCAAATGGGTACTCGCTGGTGGGAAGTGGATCTCACCTGGCATGTGATTCGATTGCTGCGATCGCTCGGCCTGGCAACCCATGTCCGCACGTTTAATGTGGATAAAGTAACCAAAGTTGCCAAAGCCGACGTATAAGGTCGAACGGTTGGGACATGCGATGATGTCTCCCGTCGCAATGTCCCTTAGGATGCCGTTAACCCTTCGTAACGCCTCACCTCAGCCTCAATCCATTTTAATGAGGGAAACCATCGCCATGACGACCCCCGAAACCCAAACCCCGGATACACCCATGCCCGCTGCTGCCGTTGCGCATCGGGAGAATGGAGACGCGCAGCCCAAGCTGACTGGGGATGCATTGCGCGATCGCATTCGCCAATTGCCCAGCAGCGAACGGTATCTCTTCCAACTGTTTAGCCGTATCGAAGATGGCGACCTGACGGTGGTCAACCCTGCTGGCGAGGTCTTCCAGTTTGGCACCCCCGGAACCTCGGTACCGCTCTGTTTACAAATCCATAATCCCGGCACCTACGATCGCATCTTCGCCTTCGGAACGCTGGGGTTCTGTGAAGCTTACATGGATGGCTGGTGGGACGAAAAAAACGACAATCTGGTGGAACTCATCGGCTTGTTCTACCGCACCAAGGTGTACTCCACCGCGCGCGATCGCTTCACCCTGGGGCTATTTCTCAAAATCATCACCCAGCGCCTCAAAACCGTTCCCACCCGCATCCAAAACAGCTATAAAAATGTTCAGCATCACTACGATCTGGGCAATGACTTCTATCAACGGTTCCTCGACCCGACAATGACCTATTCCTGCGGCTACCAATTGCAGGAAACCGATTCTCTGGAGCAGATGCAGCGCCAGAAGTATGAACTCATCTGCCGCAAACTGGCGCTCAAACCGGGTGAAACCTTGGTGGATATCGGCTGCGGTTGGGGTGGCATGCTGATCTACGCCGCCGAAAACTACGGCGTGTCGGGGACGGGCATCACCCTCAGCACCGAGCAGGCCAAGCTAGCCGAGAAACGGATTGCCGAACGAGGCTTGAGCGATCGCATCCAAATCCGCATTTCCGACTACCGCGAGTTCACGGGGCAGTTCGACAAGTTTGTCAGCATCGGCATGTTTGAGCATGTGGGCAAAGGCAGCTTCGCCACTTTCATGGAAAAGGCCAAGGAACTGCTCAAGCCCGATGGTGCAGGGATGTTGCACACCATCGTCACCCAAAGCAACGAACGCAACGGAGCCTGGGTCGATAAATACATCTTCCCCGGCGGCTATGCCCCCCAACTGCATGAACTCACCCAGGAACTCTGGGAGGTCAGGATGCCCATCGCCCATTGCGAAAACCTCAAACCCCACTACGCCGAAACCCTAAAACGCTGGGCGGAAAACTTCAGCGCTAACTGGGACGAGATTCAGCAATTGGGCGATATGTATGGCGATCGCTTCTACCGCATGTGGTACCTCTATCTGCAATCCTTTGAAGCCTCCTTCCGCTACGGCGGCTTGCATGTCTATCAACTGCTGTTCTACAAAGGCAAGCAGTGGAAGATGGATGTTCCTCTCCAGGTGTCTCTCAAGTAGGTTGCTTGTTTGTCCGATCAGTCTGATCCCCCCTAGCCCCCCTTACCAAAGGGGGGAACGGCACTCAAAGTCCCCTGATCAAGGAGGGAAATGCACTCAAAGTCCCCCTTATCAAGGGGGATTTAGGGGGATCCTCCAGGGCATCTCAACGCAGCCAAATTGCCAATCCAAACAAAGCAACGATAGGGGCAACGGCTCATTTCCCAGCAGTGGCCGTATCATGAAGCTGTGGGAACTCAGCCAATTGCCCATGCCCAACGACACCCCATCAAATTCTGAAGCGATCGCAGAAGCCACCACCTTCCTGCGAGAAATCTTGCATCGCATCGCTAATGGTGAAAATAATCAAGATCAAATCTATCCCCTCTTCAAAGCCAATCTGCATCGTCTGGATGCAGATCTTCTAAACGCCATTCCTACCCTTTTCTCAGAACTCGCTGCAAACGAGACTCAGGAGCAACAACGTAGCATTGCCCTGGACTTCGTAGACTTCGCCGATCGCATCAGCGAGTTTCCTCTCGGCAGTCGGGCTCTAAATCTGGAAATGAGCATCACCTGCTATGAGCTCACCCTAAATATTCTGACCCGTGAAATATTTCCCGAAGACTGGGCGCGGGTACAAAATGCGATTGGTGTTGATTACAACAATCGTATCCGAGGGGAGCGAACTGACAATCTGGAACGGGCGATCGACGCTTACCAAGCCGCTTTGCAGGTCAGAACCCGCGAGGCCTTCCCCCAAGATTGGGCGATGACACAAAACTACCTGGGCACTGCCTACAGCTATCGCATTCGAGGGGAGCGCGCCGACAATCTGGAACGGGCGATCGACGCTTACCAAGCCGCCTTGCAGGTCAGAACCCGCGAGGCCTTCCCCCAAG
>JBCBSL010000159.1:0-12047 GCA_039819145.1 Cyanobacteria bacterium J06638_22 | reverse complement strand
AGCGCGGGCGGTGCCCGCGCTACACAAAATTAAGGGTTTTAGCTGGGTTTTGTCCTGTACTCAGCGGCGTGGATAATGCCAGGTTGCAAAAACGTACAAGACAGCGATCGCACGATTTGCCTAAACTAAGCAAACGAGTCATGTTTTCTAGCGTGTTATGAGTCGCCGAGCCTTCCCAAAAGAGCGTGTCAAGTTTTGGCGCGATCCCGTGTTACGCGATTTGGAGATGTTCCACGCGACCTATGTGACCTATGCTTTCTCGCGCCATGCCCACGAAGGCTTTGGCATTGCCATTGTGGAATCGGGGGCTATGGCCTTTGAGTATCGGGGGGAAATGCATGTGGCTCCCCCTGGCAGCGTGGTCATCACGGGCCCGGGAGAAATTCATACCGGCCATGCTGTGCTTGAAACAGGATGGACCTATCGCACCCTGTTGCCAGCCATCGATTGGTTGCAACAGGCAGCGGAAGAACTGGTCGAGCGCCCCAGGACGATGCCCCACTTTTCATCTGCCGTGATCCAAGATCCGCAGCTTCACCAGAATCTCGTTGCCCTCCATCGGACACTGGAAACATCCCCATCCTCGCTGGAACGCGAATCTCGTTTCCTTTGGGACATGGCTCATTTGATCCGTCACCACGCTAGCGATCGCCCCCTAGGCAAATCGGTCGGGAAAGAGGCTCGAGCCGTGCGCTTGGTGCGCGACTATTTGATTGCCCACCACACCACCAATATTTCCTTGGATGAATTGGCCACCCTGGTTGAGCTGGCACCGCTGCGCTTGCTCAGGGTGTTTCGTAAACAGGTGGGATTGCCTCCCCATGCCTATCTCAATCAGGTGCGGGTGAATCGGGCGAAGCGGCTGTTAGCAACGGGATGGTCGATTATCGATACGGCCTTAGAAACAGGGTTTACCGATCAAAGCCATTTGCACCGTCACTTCAAGAAGATGGTGGGGGTGACGCCGGGTCAATATCTGCGGGGCTGCAAAAACGTACAAGATTTGCCCATGCCCCTCTAGCTAGGCTGGTCGCTCATAGGACTGCAGGAACGGATCGCTAAGAGCTATGCCAGACGCCCATTCTATACCCTCCAACACTGAGGTGCGATCGCGCCCAGTCTCTCGTTACATCGAATTTTGGACGGGAGCGAGGGATATCTTTCCGCTGATCGTCGGTGCCATTCCCTTTGGCATTATCTTTGGCACCCTTGCCTCAAGTAATGGTCTCTCTGTTGGTGGCACCTTGGCAATGTCAGCGTTTGTGTTCGCTGGGTCGTCTCAGTTTATTGCAGTTGGCATGATTGCGGCGGGTACAGGCTGGCTGTTGATCGTGCTAACGGCATTTATTGTCAATCTGCGGCACTTGCTGTATTCCGTGAGTCTGGTGCCGTATGTCAAACCCTTGTCACCGCGATGGAAAGCAGTTCTTGGATTTTTGCTGACAGATGAGGCGTTTGCGATCGCCATTCGTCGGTATGAGGCGCGCGATCGCTCACCGTTCAAGCACTGGTACTACCTGGGCGCAGGGCTAGCCATGTATATCAACTGGCAGCTTTGCACTCTCCTCGGTATCACGGTCGGGCAACTGATTCCCAATGCAGCGGAATGGGGTCTTGATTTCGCGATGTCCGTCACGTTCCTGGGCATGATCGTTCCCTATGTGAAAACAAAGCCGATGGGACTTGCGGTCGGAGTGGCAGGTGTCGTGGCGCTGCTCGCCTATCCTCTCCCCCACAAACTGGGCTTAATGGTGGCGGCGATCGCCGGGATTGCGGCTGGGGTGTACAGCGAACGACGCCTAAACGCCCAGCACCAAGCCTAGTACTTGTGGGGCAACCATCCATGCCCACCTTCCCTTCAAATCAATGAAACAAGGATCGACTCAATGAAACAAGGATCGACGGATGATGAATGAAGTTTTGATGATTGCAGGAATGGCGATCGCCACTTTCTCGATTCGCTACGTCATGTTTGGCGCCAGCAGCCGCATCACGCTGTCCCCTGCAATCTTGAGTGCCCTGCGCTATGTGCCCCCCGTGGTGTTGACGGCCATTGTCGTCCCAGAAGTGTTGCTGAATGACGGTACGCTTCACCTGAGCTATCTCAACGCACGCCTAGTGGGAGCGATCGCAGCGGTCGTTGTCTGTGCTCTCACCCGCAATTTGCTGTTGACGATTGTCTTGGGAATGCTGACCTTTTTTGGATGGCAAGGGCTATTCCATGCGTTGGGATAAATAAGCTCGACTGGGCTATCTCAGTTGCATCAACCCTAAAATCAGTAGGGCTTACCCATTTGCTACGAAAACCAAAGAAGTTTGATGATTTGTGGGGCGCGGAGCGCCCCACAAATCATCAAACTTCGTAAGTCCTGATCAGAAAAATCTAAATCGGTTTTGAGGTAAGAACAAGGCGGAGCTTTGCATGAATCAGGTTGAGCTGTGCCAGGCCCAAATCCACATCGCCCTCCAATACGACCCCTGTATTGAGGAGGCGATCGAGCAATTCCAGAATAGTTGGATTGGTGGAGTTTTCGCCGGGGTAGTAGCCCCCGGCTTTTGGCAGCAACGTCCCAATTTCACCTAGGTCAATATTCAAATCTGCTGGGTCAATTTCAAATATCTCGCACAGCCGGACGACCTGCTCTTCCAGAGTTCGTAAACTTTCGGCAGCCCGTTCCAGGTCGGCCTCGCTCAGTTCCTCCGCGTCCATCCGCCGAATCACCTGCGCTTCCATCAACTGGCGCAGCAACTCCACCACGGTTAGCAATAGGGGTGCTAGCCCAGCATCGTTTCCCTTTGGTTGAGCAAGGGCAGCATCCGGTTGCAATTGAATGGGCGCATCAGATGAATCAGAGGGAGGCATGGTTTCCAAGCAAGTTGAAGGGTGGAGATGGTTGCAACGGTTTAGGGAAAACGGTTATAGGCGCTGTATGACAAGAGCTATGAGAGGTTCGTCAGCATTTTGAAGGGTGGACATATGATGGCATACTCACTCATTTTTCGATGGTTCAGTGAGTATTGGACGCACCATCATTGCCCGTCCGTTGATGGCAGAGAGCTGAGCACATTCATTAGCAGAACCATTCTCAGCCTTGTGAAAATTTCTCCTCAATACATTTATAGCGCTATGCGCGTTGTTTAATTACGGTTGCGTGGGGGGGCGGCGCGCCCCCACGCAACCCTTCCTGTCCTGAACACGGTTGCAAACCGCTACATGCTAAAACGTGGCAGAGGTAGCGGGAGCCAAAATGACTCTAAACCTCTGCCACCGAATTGTTGCGGCGGAATGGAACAGCGATCGCAACAATCGTCCCTATGCCGATGCGCTCCGTCGCTTTGCCAGATCTCGCTGATAGTCTTTCTGGTATTGCAAAAAGGCCGTGTGCCATTCTCGAAAGCGGCGATCGCCATCGCGAACTAGCATTTGCCGATAGTGCTCGGAGTCGATGTAGTGTGCTTTTGTTTGAGCCATGCTGTGCCTCAGTAACCGTTTGGTTGAACACTTCAATCTTGGGCGGCCCGGAGTGCCCTCAACTCACCCTCCAAAATTTCGATGCGGGTTTGAAGTTGCTGATTCGCTTGCAGCAAACTCTGAGATTGCCCGCTCAAGTAGGGGTCGCCCTCCCACCAATTGATCCCAATTTCCTTCGCTTTGTCGACCGAAGAAATGAGCAGACGAATCCGAATGCTCAACAATTCTGTTGAGCCAACGGAAACGGTGATGTCACCCGCAATGACGATACCTTTATCCAGCACTCGCTCCAGCACATCGGCCAGGGACGAGGCTTGGGTCGAGGTGATCATAGGACGAGATTGCGCTGGATTGCGTCCGGAAACGGTCGCCGTCATAGTTTCTACTCCTCTATCGCGGTCGTGGATGCAGCGGGCGTCGAACGAGGAGCCGCGATCGCCCCCTCCTCCTGCAGAGCATGTAGGGCATCAATAATCCTGACACGGCTGATTTGTAGCACGGCCTGAATTTCTGAAGGCCGCGCATCCGGATGCTCCAGCATGTATTGACGAACCGCCTCAACCTCAGAATAGGCTTTAGTGACAGCGCTGTCATCTGCGATCGCCGCTTCAGCTTCAGTTTCGGGAGGTGCGACCTCTTGGGGCGGTGCTATTTCCGGCTCCGTCTTGCTGGGTGTTGCGTCAGCCTCACGGGTTTCTGATTCCTGCAACGCCCGCACCGTTTCGGCAAGGAATGAATCTGAGCCACCCTCAGTTTCGGTGGTGTCATCTCCAGCATCTAGCCCCAGGTCATCCAGATCGGCCACGCTGAGGGCGATCGCCGCATCCGACTCATTTGCCTGTTGGCAAATTAGGTCGTTGAACACTTCCCACAACAACCGAGTGGCTTCCTGCTCAGACAGCCCACTACGCGATAGCAGCACATCTTGGCAAATGTCTCGGAATTCAGCATTTTCCGGCGTCACCATAATGTCATGTTCATGGCAAACCTTGGCAATCATCAGGCAGGAGCGCAAACCCGAGGATTTCTCAGCCCCAACCCGATTGCGGAAGGACTTCACCAAGCTGACCACGACATTGGTGCTGTGGCGATCGAGGCCTGATTTCTGCACCGCAATTTCTTGTTGGGTTAGCTCATCGGGTTCAGGCATGTTGATGGTAATCAAACGATCCAGCAACGCATCCTGAGTCCCATGCACGCCGCAGTATTCTTCTGGGTTAGAGGTGAAAATGGCACGGAAATGAGGGTTGACCCGAATGTATTCGGGGCGGTTGTTGCTGGGAGGCAACACCAACAGCTTCTCCTCCAAGGCCGCCAGCAAAACATTGTTTACCTCTGGGCGAGACCGGTTGAATTCGTCATAAACCAGAGTAAACCCCTCGCGGCAGGCCATCGTCAGGCGAGAATCAACCCAGTTGTGACGCAACTCATCTTCCACCTTGACGACGCTGTGGATGAAATTGTCGACCACTTTCTTGCGGGTATAGCCTGACTGGTTGCCGATAAGGTCAGATGTTTTGAACTCATCATCCCCAAACAGCAGCATGATGGGGCGACTTAGCAGATCGGCCAAGTGCAGGGCAAGGGTCGTTTTTCCCGTTCCGGCCGGCCCCCGGAGGTGAACGGAGTAACCCGACTGCAAGTAGCGCAGGGAACGGGTTGCAACGCGTTCGACGGAGGGGGTGCTGACGAAGCGCCGAGGGCGGGCTTGCAATACGGTAGTCACAGGCTAATTTCCTCTGGAATAAGATAGACGCGATCGCGCTGAGTCACGCTTCCCTTTTTGATCAATGAACGCAAAGCATCCACAGCCTGGAAGCGGTTGATATTGAGTGCCGACTCGATCTCTGAAAGCCTTGCACCATGAAGTTCTTTGATGTAGTCAAAGATTTCGGTTTCCAGCGTTTCGGTTTTGCGCGTTTTACGAGCGAGTCGTGTTGGTTCTGACTCTGGCTCTGGTTCTGACTCTGGCTCTGGTTCTGGTTTCGGAGCAGGAGCCAGTTCCGGTTCCGGTGCAACTGCAATGGACGGCTCTACCTCCACGCCCATTTCCTCCGGTGGACTGATGGATTCAGCGACGACGGGTGGCTCGACGGGCAGCTCAACCTCTGGCTCCGGCTCAGGTTCAAGAACAACGACAGGGGTGGGGGCGGGGGCTACCTCAGGTTCAGGCTGAGGTTTGGCGGCGACTGGAGTAACCGGATTACTCCGAGGCGACTTTCCCGGCGTTACCTGCTGCGAGAGCGATGGCGCGCGACGACGCGGCATAGGCGTTGGAGCAGGCGCTTGAACAGACACAGTTTGGCGGGTAGGGCGGGGTGGCTCCGGCAGCGGCTCTACGTCCCCATCGCCCCATACCAGGTTGTAGAGGTTCGTGCGATAGTCCTTAAGGTAGGCGCGGAAGTCAACCAGCTCAGCCATCAGAGCTTCCATATCGGCTTCCCGATTGGCACGACTCTGCTGCAGCATTTGCCACAACTGCTCAGCGCGATCGCCCCGCAGGGCTTCCAGCTCTGTCAGATAGATCTGCACATCCTCCCGGAGCGCCTCAGCATAGGCAGCCAACTCTTGCAGCAACTGCTCTTGATCGGCAAGCCGCTTTGCCTTGTAGTCGCCCAGCATTTCCTGGGTATCCGCTTGCAAAATCTGCACTTCCAGCTGGATTTCTTGCATCCGGCGTTGTAGAGCAAGGCGCAGATCGGCAACCGATGTGCTGAGTTCAGTATGGAATCGCTCTAGCCCTTGAAATAACTCTTGAGCCATGAGCGATCGCTCAGCCGCTGTTAGCGAGAGAAATTGGCTCACCTCTTCTTGCAGTGCCGCTTTGTGAGCTTGCAATGCCTCAGCTACGGCTTTTGCATTAACCAACCGTTGCTCATAGGCTTGGGCAAGAAACTGTTGAGTATCTTGCTGGAGTGCCTGTTGAAAGGCACTCAATTCTTCGCGCATCAGCGCAGACATAACTTGCCGATTTTGTTGCAATGCATCCAGCGTTTCGCGGACGTCTTGCTGACGCTGCTCGAGCTCGGCTTGTCGTTGACGTCGTTGCTCTTTCCACTGATCTTTCAGAGCCGCCACGGGAACTTACCTCCGGCGAGAATAACTAAATGTACTGGCCACACATATATTGACCACGCATGGGGCGTGGGGATGGCTTGTTTGCTGCACAACTGCCGCAAAGCTACAGCAAAGTTGCTGCGAACCTGCAGCACAATTGCTGTGAAGTTGCAGCAGAATTTTCTAGTCAAGAATGACGAAGCCCTCTCTAGCGTCATTCCAAGCAGAACGGCATAATCTCACAGTCAATACCCTGCTTTACTTAGCAACAGGTTCAAAATACAAATGACCTGGGTACCATCATGGAGCTGAACCAAATTCGGAAACAGCAGAACCCGCCCCACCTCTGGCAACCCTCATCAGGTCGTTGAGGACATGGAAGGCGAGCTGATAGAGAAGCTGATAGAAAAAAGAGAAGGCCGAAGAGCAGACATACTCTCCAGCTTCCAAGGAGTCTATGCAGCAGGAACAGCTGCCTGGGCAGTCAGGCCAACAGCTTCTGCATACTTCAGATAGGTGTCAACAGACGCGATTACGATGCGAGCTTCAATGGCTAGCAGTTCGATACCAACCAAGGAGACCCGAACCCATGCATCGACGACAACGCCTTTGTCGAGAATCCGATCAACAACTTCAGCCAAGCTAGAAGAGGAGTTTACTTTTTCAACAGCCATTTTTTACCACCTAAAAACTGATTACTTGTGGGCAATGAACAGACTCTCGTAGAATTGATACAGCCAGATAGATTCCAAAGCAGAGAGCACCCAACCACAGATCAGCCGTTGCATAGCTAGGCTTCCGTGAGATGTTCGAGCTGTGCCAACGTAAACTGGGTACGTTTAGGCGTTCGGCCAAACAAATCGAGGTTCTGCGTGCTGTATCGATGGATAAAATCCCCAACTTGAGGATGCTAGGGCCTACTAGCAGATATCCGAAACGAGAGACGAGTCTATCTTTCCCAAATTTGGGATAGAAGTAACAACAACCCTCAAAAAGTGCAAAACTTCATTGAAGTTCTTTTTACATTTTTTGAGAACCTTGCTAATGTTTCGGCACCGTATAGAACACATCAGGAAGGTATCCTTGAATACTTCAAATAAAGATATAGACTCTTTCCATATCCGTTCTAGCATAGGGTTCCCAAAGATCTTTCCTAATTAGCAGAACCAAGAGAAAACAAGTTTCTAGAATTAGAAAGACAATCCGGAAGGTTTTCTTAAAGTTGCTAATAAATATAGAGAAATTCAGGTAAAAACCGTAGAATTACTGACAGTCTGATTCATGAAAGTCTGTGCATTGAAATGCGTCTCAATGTTCCAGGATATTGGATTTCATCTATCATTTTCGATTCGTGAGTCTGGACAGGTTGATGCATCAATCAGGAGAGGCCTTGCAAAATCCAGGGATTTCTCGGTTGAACGCAGAAAATCTTTTGACTCCAGGTTCAGGGATGCGCAAGACGCAAGACACGACAAGAGCTAAAACCCTTCTAGAGAAAAGGATCAAGGGCTCCATACTTCCCTCTAACAAGAGTTAAAACACACGCAAGGTCGAGATGGCTTGCAGCAGGGGAGGAACTGCCGTTGCGGCCCATATACCTTCGCAGCGGCGATCGCCCAAGACAATCACCCGCAATTCGTAGGAATGGGGAAAACCATCCGCTTCGAGCCAGAGGCGATCGCTTTCCACCTCACAAGCAATTTTCTCCTCATTCATCAGCTCAGCGGCCATCTGCTGTAGGGTACCGGCTAACTCCAATGCCAATCGGCAAAAGTCATTGAGTTCGGCTTCCGTCAACTCGATGGCCCATTCATCCGTTCCAATTAATCCTTTGTAAACAGGTGCTGTGGCGTCCCAGCCAATTCGCCAACCTGCGCCTGTTTTCAGTTGCCGCTCCGTGGTTTCTGCCATTTTTTGCGATCGCTTTTATAAGGTTGATGAAGGGTACAACGAATTGATGCTGTGGAAAATCTTGTGGAAAACTCCCGTTTAGCTTGTGGAAAACCCTGTGGAGAACAGAACTCCAACCCGTAACACCCCGAAATACGCATTGATGGCGGCGTTTCTTTGTAAAGCTTGGATAAAGATTGGAGCCGAGTCTACTGATATCCACGGTCAGCTCTTAGGATGGTCACTAACCAGAGGTGCGGTATTTACTGACGTAGAATTACTGTCCTAGGTGTTCCGGTAAGTGCTGTCATATATAGAGGTAAAGTTTATGGCTGCTCTGTCTGCTTGGGTTATTGTTGCCTTCTCTCTTTGGGCGTGGACGAGACTTAGCTCTGAGATCCACTAGGCTTGCGATTTACTTGTGTGTCGCATGTTTTGCCCAGCTACAACATAATTTATTTTTAGCATCTACACTGGTAAGTTTTTCCGAGTTTGGATTCACGAGTTGTTTTGCAGCGGGGTTGACTGAGGTTGACCCCGCTTTCTCATGGCAGTGATCGCTTACACCTGATCGCCTACACCGCAGTTCTATAGCGCTACGCGCGGGGGGGCAAAAAATGATTTGGTTTTACCTCAGCGCGTAGCGCCATATCACACCGTAATCACTCGCCGCTCTGAAAAGAAGAGGTCTGGGATGGAGGCGCGATCGCCCTTCACTTGGTTTTGGAGCAGCACGGTAAAAGAACCCGCACCTAGCCCTTCCTGTGGAAACATGCGGTAGCAAGGATGCTTCGTCAGGTGGGATTGGTAGGGTGTCAAGTGCGGCACCATGACTGGAGAGAATTGCGGAAACCGCTCCAAAAACCAGTTCAGCACCCCTTCATTCTCTTCGCTGGAGTAGGTGCAGGTCATATACAGTAGATGGCCTTGGGGCGCGACCAGGCTGGCTGAGTTTGCCAAGATGCGCTTCTGGCGATTCGCATTTTTGTTGATGGAAACTGGATGAAAGCATCCTGGGGCTTTTTCCCCTTTGGCGAGCACAGACTGGCAGGTGCAGGGGGCATCCACTAGCACGAGGTCAGCAACCGCTGGAATCTCCTCTGCCAATTGCTTTGAATCAACGCTGACGACGTAGCCGGGACGGGTACCGCAGCGCCGCAGATTATAGACTAATGCTCCGATGCGCTTGTTGGTCACTTCGTTGGCCATCAGACAGATGGGCTGAAAGTTGCGCCATGCAAAGACGCTTTTGCCGCCGGGAGAAGCGCACATATCGAACAGGGTATGGACGGGAGTGGCGATCGCCTGCATGGCGGATGCCGCAAAGACGGAGGAGAAGTCCAGACAGTAGAAATGTCCTTCTTGGTGGAGGGTGTGTTGCCCAATTTTGTCGGCGATTTCGAGGCGATCCACAAAAGCAGGCTGCCAGGAAACCGGGGGGGCGATCGCAAAGGGCACCACGTCCGGGCGGGGCTGACACCAGAGAATGCAAGACGGGTAATCGTGGGGCTGTGTTAGGGCGTCAACAAATTCTGTCTGCCGGGTTTCATCGTCGGTGAATAAGCGACGGCTGAGTTTGAGGAGGAGGTTGGAGGGGGTGGCCACGGAACGCAGATGAAGATAGATAAACAGATGAAGATAGATAAACAGAGGGAACGCAGATGAACGCGGATGGACGCAGATAGGAAATGGACGCAGATAGGAAGATGTGGAGAGCGCTATGTGGAAGTGGGAGGGAGGCTAGTGGCGCGAATGGAGTGTTGGCTCAGACCCAAAATCGTTCCACTAGGCTCACGACGAGGTCTAGAATTCCAAGTTCATGTTTGGGGTTGGAGGCGATCGCACCAACTTTGATTGTCGGCGAGGGAGAGGTAAATCCCTTTGTAGTAATGGTCACGGAGGCGGAGGTTGAGGATTTGCCAGGGAGGGGTGGCATACCAAAATTCTCGACCCCGTTCGGTGTAGTAGGTGCCAGCTTTAATCGCACCGGGAAAGAAGGTGCCGGGGGCACGAATCTCGCGCCAGGACGTGTCGGGGCGATCGCAGGATACAGCAACGATTTGCTCTAGGGGAATCTCGATAGCCGAACCAATATGACACGCCCAGAGGCGCTCCTGCCAATCCAAGTCAATGATGAGGTGGGTCGAGGTCAGAGTGAGTTGCATCGCTGTATTAATTTTGGATTTTAGATTTTAGATTTTGGATTAGAGCACAGTTGTCAGAGACTTGGTCAGAGCAATATTAACCACTAAGACACGAAGACACAAAGGCAAGCATCCAAATCTATCTGCGTTCATCTGCGTTCCCATTTCTTTTGGGCATCTGCATTCCCTTCTCTGCATTTATCTGCGTTCCCTTGCTCGTTCCCTCCTATGCAATGAATGGGTCGGCTTTAGCACTCAGTTGTCTAGCACTTTCAGCATGGGTGAGTCCAGTGGCGTCAATCGGGATACGGGGGACGGTGCGGCGTTGGAGGTCGTATTCGTAGGTTTTGTCGTAGTAGTAGAGCAGGTGGTCGAAGGCAGCATGGAACTGGTGAGCCTGGAGGAGGGCGATCGCCTCTTGGGTGCGCTGCCCCCCGAGGCGTTTGCGGATGCGCTCGGTGGCGGTGATGAGGTCGGCAAGGGGAGCCTGCCCGTAGAGGGCGACGAGCAAGTCCAAGCGCTCGGCTTTGGGACGCAGGATCTCGAAGATGGGAGCGGCTTCCATTTGCTGAAACAGGGCATTCGGGACACGACATTGCCCAATGCTTTTGCTTTCGGCTTCAATCCACACCCGCTTCTCGGGGTTGAGTTGAGCCAGCTCTGTGGCCAACTTATTTTCGAACTGCTCATTGGTTGGTTGGGGGGGCAACATCAAACTGCCAAAGCTGCTGCCCCGGTGGTTGGCTAGTCCTTCCAGATCGAGGACTTGTTCACCCTGGGCTGCGAAGGCATGGAGGATGTCGGTTTTGCCTGTGCCCGTCATGCCGCCGAGGATGGCGATCGCCCGCGCCTGTTCAAAGCCCGCCAACACCCAGCGGCGAAAGGCTTTGTAGCCTCTCGTTAGGGTTGTGACGTGAAAGCCAGCCATTTCCAACACCCAGGCAATGGCTCCACTACGCATGCCGCCGCGCCAGCAATGGACACGCACCCGACGGTCGGGGGCGATCACCTTAGCTTTTTGAATAAAGTCGGCAAATTTGGGGCCCGCGATCGCAAAGCCCAGTTCCACGGCTGCGTCCCGCCCTTGTTGTTTATAGCAAGTTCCTACCTGCGCCCGCTCGTCGTTGGAGAATAGCGGGAAAGAAAGCGCTCCAGGAATATGCCCCTGGTCAAACTCGGCCGGACTCCGCACATCCAAAATCGGCGCTGGCTGTGTCAGGAATTCGGCAATCGGCAGGGCGGTGGGCATAACAGAGCGGGCAGCAACAGCGAGCAAAGATTCTCTACTGCAATGGTAATAGACGGACGTGAAGGGAAATGGGCATTACCAATGGTGCGATCGCCGATTCATATCGAGCCGATTCATACCTAGGACAACCATGGCAATCTCAAATGAAGCGTGAAATTGGGGGTTGCAGAACCCGAGTATGATTTTTGTTCGAGAAGCGGCGGGTGCACGTGGCGGGGGGGACAAAAATAATAAC
>JBCBSL010000158.1:0-12135 GCA_039819145.1 Cyanobacteria bacterium J06638_22 | reverse complement strand
CGCCCACACACAACCGCACTTATAGCCTTACGCATTGAGATTAGGACAAATCCTTTTTTGCAAGCCCCGCGTCGCGGGGCTTTCAAAAAAGGATTGGGTTCTATCTGAGCGCGTAGCGCTATAACTCACGCGCATAGCGCTATAGGTTGGGACTCAATCCAAGACGAAAAGATTAACCTTGTGAAATCTCTATGGTTTTCGTCCTGTACTGAGACGCATCTTATTGAGGGTGTGGCCGTGTCGCGGCCACACCCTCAATAAGATGCGGTGCGTCCTACTAGAACTACTTTTGTAGGGTGCGGGTGGCGGTGATGGCCGTTGTCGAGAGCCATTCCGTGGCCTTGCGCTGGCGGCTGTAATCGCGGTAGAGGCGGAAGACCGAAACCCCAGCATCGGTGACGAAGAGGGCGATCGCCGGAGTGACGACGGGAATCCATGCCCCCTGGTTGAACAACACCATGCCCCCACCGAGCACAATCACAATCCAGGTGGTTGTGCTAACTCCTAAAATGATTGGATTGCGCACAAACCAACCCAAAACGCCTCCCACCAATGCCCAGCCTGCGATCCACACCATCTCGACCCCATCGGCCAGATACCAGAACAGGGGTTGGTCGCCCATCGCGGCTTGCACCAACTGGCTGGCCATCTGTGCATGGATAATGACCCCAGGCATTTGGTGTTCTTCCTGTTGCCCCGCACTGTAGGGCGTGTAGAACAGGTCTTTGCCACTGGGAGCCACGGTGCCAATCAGCACAATTTTGTCCTCGACCCATTCGGGATCCAGGTTGCCATTCAAGACATCGCTCAGGGAAATGAGTCGCCCCGGTTGGGTGGGCATGGGGTAACGGAGCAAGATCTGATAGCCCCCCGCATCAGCAAATTGATAGCCGCCGGAGGTTTGTTCCAAGGGGCGCATGAGAGCCTCCCCCAGTTGAATCAGCTCGCGATTCTCGAGGTCGGGATTGGTTGGCTCAATGCCCTGCGTTGCCAAATAGGTGAGGGCAAGGCGATTGGCAAAGGAAAAGTAGCTATTTTCCTCTACCGATGCAAATAGTAAACTGCGGCGCACGACGCCATCTGAGTCAATGGGCAAGTCATTGAAACCGACCCGCTCCGGGGGCACATTTTCGGGTGCCGGAACGATATCCTCCTCAGTTTCGCTCAGGGTCATGATGGCAATGACGTTGTCGGCTTCGAGTTGCTCTAGCAGCTCAGGGCGACCGGGATCTTGGGGCAAATCACGCAGGAGATCGAGCCCGATAACCGCTGGGTTAAGATCCTGCAACGTTTCTATCGCTTGCGCCAGGGTGGCATCGGAGGGCGTTGCCCGGTTCAGCTCTTGTAGATCCGCTTCGGTAATACCGATTGTGAGGAGGCGTGGATCATCGGAGGGCGTGTGGAGGCGCATCATTTGGTCGTAGATGGCCAGCTCCATTGGTTCCGTTAACCCCAGCTGGCGCATCCCGAACATCAATGCCGTAACTGAGGCGGTGGCGATCGCGATCGCCTTTACCCCCGCCCCCACCATTTGCCGCCAGGTTTCCTTCGGGACAGGCTGTGTCCAGGGCTGGTTGAGCAGCGATTCTGGCAGCAGCATCTCGACTGGAATTTCGGTGACATCGGTGGGGATTTCCGTGAGCCGTTGTAGGGCCGTAACCACATCATCGGCGCTGGGATACCGCTGGGTGTAGTCCTGCCGCACCATGCGATCGAGAATGAACTCCAGGCCGGGGCTGATCGCCGCCTGATCCTTCCACAACACATCCATGGAATGGGGATCATCGGGCAAGTGGGAGGGGGACAACCCCGTCACCGCCTGCACCGCCGTCATACCCAAGGCATAGACGTCGCTACTAAACCGAGGCCGCCCCATCAACTGCTCGCTCGGCATATATCCCTGCGTCCCGATGCCGACGGTGAAACCCGTTAACCCGGTTCCAATGCCCGTCGAAAACTGGGTACGAATCTCTTTAACGGCTCCAAAGTCAATGAGGGCAATGCGCCCATCTTCCTGCCGCCGAATCAGGTTGCCGGGTTTAATGTCTCGATGAATGACCTGGTGTTGATGCACAAACTGCAGCACATTCAGCACATCTTGCAAGATCGCAACGACGTCGGCCTCGGGCAATCGCCGCTTGCGGGTTAGCTCACTAGCCAGGGATACCCCATCAATAAACTCTTGAACCAGATAGAATTCTTCGTCTTCCTCAAAATAGTCGTAGAGTTCGGGGATTTGTTCGTGGATCCCCAACCGTTTTAAGGTCTCGGCTTCAGTTTGAAAGAGTCGCCGTGCCACTTCGAGGAATTTGTCATCCCGGGTTGTTGGCTGAAACTGCTTCACAACACAACGTCGAGCCGCTTGAATATCCTCTGCCAGATACGTCTGACCGAAGCCTCCCGCTCCCAAAATAGTCATGAGTTTGTAGCGTTTGGCTAGCAGCTTCCCTAGCATTACTCCGCAATCCTCTGTGCTGTAATTGATTCTGACACACAACTTTAGAGTGAAATTTAATTTTAGAAGGCAGAGTAGAACCTGGAATAAGGCACTCACCGCGAAAAAGTACAGGCATGGATAGCGGATAGCGGTCGCTCTACTCAGTCAGTTCTTCCAGGATTTTCAGGAAAAGCGGGAAATCCTCCCGAGATCTGCTGTCCTGCCTGCGTCTCTTAAACACTCGCTAGAGCCTCGCAATACAGAAACTCCCCGTGTGGTTTTAGGGATAGTTTGCACGCTTCCAGGAGTGCGATCCGTATTCGCAGCTCCTTTCTGGTCGCCACCTGATTGGGTGGCCAGCGTTACCCTGATTGCATGTCTCTGAATTTACACGGAATCAGCCGCCAGGACTGTGGTGCGTTTGCCACTTTTCGTATCGGAAGATTCACGGTGCCGTGAGAGAGCCAAATTTCATTTATCCTAATTTCAATGCACAGGGCGATAAATAGCTGTACGGCGGATGATGGATAGCAACACTCCCAATCGACAGGGGATCCAGTCCCAATTCTCAAAGCGTCCAGTCGTTGATGGCAAAACGAAGCTATTGGGCGTAATGGGCTATCCGGTGGAGCATTCCCTCTCGCCCGTGATACATAATGCGGCGATCGCCCACCTACAACTCAACTATGTCTACCTGCCCTTTCCGGTTTGCCCGGATGACTTGAGCCACGCGATTAAGGGATTTGAAGCCATCGGGGTGGTTGGCGTCAACCTGACAATTCCCCACAAGCAAGCTATTTTGCCCTACCTCACAGACGTTTCGGAGTTGGCAACGGCGGTCGGTGCCGTCAACACCATCTGGCAAACCCCCCAGGGATGGAGCGGCACCAATACGGATGTCGAAGGATTCCTGGCACCCCTCCAGGCGCAGCCACGGTCTTGGAGCGAGGCCACGGTGCTAGTGCTGGGCAACGGTGGCGCGGCCAGAGCGGTGGTTGCAGGCTGTGCCCACCTGAGTGTTCGTGCCATCCAGGTGGCTGGGCGCAACCCAGAAAAATTACAGCATTTCCAGAACGGCTGGCTCCAGCCTGCCATCCAGACCAGCCTTTCCACTCATACCTGGGATGCACTGCCCGCACTACTGCCGGAGGCGATGTTGATTGTCAACACGACTCCCATTGGCATGGCTCCCCACACCGATGCTTCCCCATTGCCTGCTTCATTATGGTCACTCGCAAAACCAGGGGCGATCGCCTACGACCTGATCTACACTCCTCGCCCGACCCGCTTTTTGCGCGAAGCCCAAGCTCAGGGGTTGGCCATCATCGACGGCATGGAAATGCTGGTGCAGCAGGGAGCCGCTGCCCTCAAGCTGTGGGTGCAGCAATCGGTACCCATCGACATTATGCGGATGGCATTAGAGGATGCCCTGGCGCAGAAACAAAAAGAAAGCTGAAAAAAATCCAGGGAGATGGATTGAGCAGGCACAAAGCATATTACGTTGGAAAGCTAATTTCTCCAGCGTGCCCGATGGCAATTGCGGCGCATTAACAATCGCGGCGCATTGAAAGGGCTGGAAGCCAGAGGTCAGAGCTGGACGTGTCAGAGATTCACAATCAAAAGGTTGACGGACAAAAAAATCACAGGTAATCGTCAGAACGGGTGGGGGAAATGATGGGCATGAGGCGTGGGGCGATCGCCGCTGGTAATCCGAAAACAGCGGAAGCGGGGATGGATATTCTAAACCAGGGCGGCAATGTGTTCGATGCTGTGGTTGCGGCGGCTCTGGCGGCCACTGTCGTGGAAATGACCCTGACCTCCCTAGGTGGCGGTGGGTTTCTCCTGGCTCACACCCAGACTAATGAGAACATCCTGTTCGATTTTTTTGCCCATACCCCCCGCCAGAAAACCCTATCTCCTGAGTTTTTCCCCGTTGAGGTGAACTTTGGAACGGTATCCCAGGAGTTCCATGTGGGGTTGGGTTCCGTTGCCATACCGGGAATGGTCAAGGGATTGCTGCATGTGCATCAGCGGCTAGGACGGTTGCCCCTGGAGGCGATCGCCGCCCCGGCCATCCACTACGCGCGGACGGGATTCACCCTCAATGCATTCCAGTCCTACTGTTTCAAAATCCTCTGTCCGATTCTGGCGCAATGCCCAGACATTGGCCCCCGCGTTGTTCCTGATGGCCAGCCTCTACCTCCTGGTACCCAGCTACGCCTACCGCTCATGGTAGATACCTTGGAATTTCTGGTGCAGGAAGGAGCGCGGGGTTTTTACGAAGGGGAATTGGCTCAGCGGATGGTTAACGACAGCCAGGAGCGGGGTGGGCACCTGACCCTGGCCGATCTGGCAGCCTACCAGGTGATCGAGCGATCGCCCCTCAGCACGACCTACCATCACCACACCCTACTCACCAATCCACCGCCTAGCTCCGGCGGCACGCTCATTGCCTTTTCGCTGGCACTGCTAGAGTCGCTGAATATTTCCACCCTGGGCTTTGGGACATTGCCCCATCTGACGCAACTGGCGGAGGCAATGCGCCTCACTAACCAGGCGCGGGCGGCGGGGTACGATGGTCAGCTCTATCATCCCGACATTGCCCAACGGTTTTTGGCTCCCGACCATCTGCGCTCCTACCTGTGTGAACTGACTGGGGTTGCGAACAAATGGGGCAGCACGACCCACATCAGTGCGCTAGATGCGGAAGGCAACGCGGCCAGTCTCACCTCATCCAACGGGGAAGGCTCTGGCTACAGCATCCCTGGCACGGGCGTGATGCTGAATAACATGCTGGGAGAGGCCGACCTGCATCCGAATGGGTTTCACCAGTGGGACGAAGATGTGCGCATTTCTTCGATGATGGCACCAACGATGGTGCTGGGCAATGGTCAAAAAAATGGGAGCCGCCCCCATAAACCCAAGCTGGTGCTGGGTTCCGGCGGCTCTAATCGAATTCGCACTGCCATTTTGCAAGTCGTCTCGAATCTGCTCGACTTTCGCATGTCTATTGATGAGGCGGTGGCTAGCCCCCGTATCCATTGGGAAAACGCGGTGTTCAATCTTGAACCGGGCTTCTCGCTTCCCGATCCCCGACCGACCCACTTCCCCTTTGATAGCAAAATTATGCAGTGGGAGGAGCGTAATATGTTCTTCGGCGGCGTTCATGCGGTGGGTATGGATGCCGACGGGACGCTCTATGGCAGTGGGGACCCGCGACGGGGCGGGGCGATCGCCTAGATCGCCAAAAACTCACCATTGATGCGGATGTCGTGAGTGCAGCGTGCAAAATCCGCATCGACAAAGAAAAACCTCAGCCATCTCGTCAGACTAGACGAACGCTGAGGTTTAGACTGTTCACGATGGTGAGAACCCCGGTTTCCTTGCGTCAGTTGGCGGTGTAAGAACCGTTCCATCTGAGAAACCGGGATTCTGTCTTCGTTGTTTAGACGAAGTCGGCTTGGGATAGCTGGCCAACGGTCATGTTTCGCAGCAGTGCCACGTTCTCGTTGCCGTTCGTAATCAGCACGCCCTCTCTCTGCTGTTGGAAGGTCAGGTCGTTAAACCGAATACCCGCCAACACCATGCGGTCAAACCCATCCTCGAAGTCAATAATGCGGTCGAAGCCTTGCCCTTGACGGAGGACGATGCGATCGCGTCCAGCTCCCGAGAAGATCTTGTCGTTCCCCATTTCACCGGCAATGCGGTCGTTACCGCTACCACCCTTGAGGATATCTCGGCCTTCACCACCGCGCAGCAAATCGTCGCCACCCTGACCATTGAGACGGTCGTTACCCAGGCCGCCAAACATACGGTCGTCCCCTGCGCCACCGTTGAGGACATCGTTGTCCACGTTGCCGCGCATCAGGTCGCGTCCGCCGCCCCCGATCAGACGATCATTGCCAGCACCGCCCAGCATGGTGTCAATGCCCGCTCCACCAATCAGTACATCGGCTCCGGCAGCTCCGGCCAGTCGCTCGTCTCCGGCATTTCCGGTGAGGCGGTCGTTACCTACGCCACCGAGCATCCGGTCATTGCCAGCACCACCAATCAGGTTGTCGGCTCCGGCCATGCCCAGGAGGCGGTCATTCCCCGTGCCACCGAAGAGGCGATCGCTCCCGCCTTCGCCATTCAGGCGGTCGTTGCCCGCACCACCGTTGATGCGGTCGTCGTCAGCCATGCCAAAGACGCGATCGCGCCCTGGACCATAGACAAGCCGATCACTGCCTGGGGTCGGCCCCACATGCTCAACGGCAACGGCGATCGTCTGGTCTACCATGTTGGCAAATCCACGGGCACTGTTGGCCGAATCCACGCTGACGGTGACAGTGACGTCTTGGGTCACGTCATACATCTCGTCGGCGATCGCCCGCACGGTGACCGTTTGTGGCTGATCCCAGTTGGCTGATGTAAACGTGAGGGTCGAGGTCGAGAGAGCCGCTTCTCCGACATCGCTGCTAGATACGTTCAGCACCACGTCCGAAGAAGGCTGGCTCTCCAAGGCTACGGTGAACGTTGTAACCTTTGGAGCCGTTGAGAGGTTGTCGCCTTCCACAATGGAGGTTGGCTCACTGAGGCGCAGGCGGGTCGCGCTGAGCACGACACCGAGCGTACCACTCACGTCTTCAGCGAAGACACTGATGGGATCCGACAACCCACTCTCATTCCCAGCGGGATCGATCGCCCTGAAGGTGACCTCTCGATTCCCAGGTTCTAGGGGGTCTTCGGGGGTAAAGCTCCACTCACCGGAGTCATCCACCGTCGTACGACCCACCAAGGCGTCACCGTCATACACTTCTATCGTTGTTCCAGGCTCAGCCGTGCCCTGGAAGATGGGAGGGTTGTTGCTTGCATCCACTTCACCAGTGAATTCAGGGCTTTCGGGCGCTGTGGTGTCGATCAGGACATCCAGGACAGGCGACGAGGGACTGGTATTTCCAGTCGCATCGGTTGCCTGGGCACTGATGTCGTACTCGCCTTCCGCCAACGGTGTAGTTGGGGTGAATTCCCAGTTGCCCTGGCCATCGACCGTCGTGGTTCCGAGGGAAGTGTTCCCGTCAAACACCTCCAGCGTCGTTCCTGGTTCGGCAGTGCCACTGAAGGTGGGCGTGGTGTCATTGGTTACCGTTTCTCCAGTGAGGGTCGGAGCCACCGGAGCTGTGGTATCGATCACCATCGCTAGCGGTACCACAGATTCCGACTCATTTCCACCCCCATCGCGTGCAACGACTCCGAAGGTGTATTCGCCATCTGGCAGCTCGTCGCCAAAGGTGAATGTCCAGTCGCCATTGCCATCGGCGGTGGTTGTACCGACCAGCGTATTGCCATTAAAGATCTCGATGGTCACACCCGGTTCTGCTTCACCGGAAAGCGTGGGAGTTGCGTCGTTGGTTAAGGCGTCGCCCTCAATCGTAGGAACGATTGGAAGCGTTGTGTCGATCGTGGTGCTGACGGTATTCGAAGGAGAGCTGACATTACCCGCCGCATCTTCAGCGGTGGCCGTCACGTCATAATCTCCATCGGCGAGAGCAGTGGGCAGCTCAAACGTCCATTCGCCCGTGCCACTTGCCGTCGTTGTTCCAACTTCTACACCATCCACCAGTACGGCTACGGTTGCTCCCGCTTCCGCTGTGCCGCTGAAGGTAGGCGTCTGGTCACCCGTCACAGAAGGCCCTGTGATGGTGGGTGCGCCCGGAGCTTGGGCATCGATGCGAACCGACAAGGGCTGCGATCGCTCGGAGGTATTGCCCGCCGCATCGGTCGCCGTAACGCTAACAGAGCGATCGCCCTCGCTCAGGTCGCTGGGCGGAGAGAAACTCCAGTCCCCATTGTTATCGGCGGTGGTAGTGCCCACGGAAACGTTGTCCACAAAGATTTCGACCGTCGCACCCGGTTCGGCCATTCCACTAAACTCGGGAGTGCGATCGTTGGTGGGTGTGTCTGCGGTAAGGGTCGGAGCCGCAGGCGGAACAATATCGCTAGAAACACGAACGGTAAACGGATCCGATGTACCTGAAGGATTACCTGCGTCATCGGTTGCCTGCGCGGTGAAGACGCGATCGCCCTCATTCAGGTCACTGGGCGGAGAGAAGTTCCAGTCGCCATTGTTATCGGCATTAGTGGTACCCACGGAGACGCCATCGACAAAGATTTCGACCGTCGCACCTGGTTCGGCGGTACCGCTCACTTCCGGCGTAAAGTCATCGGTTGGGCTGTCACCCGTTACTGTCGGAACACCGGGTGCTGTCGTGTCGATGGCGACAGTAAAGGGAGTAGAGGCATTGGAGGTGTTGCCCGCGTCATCAGTCGCCTGTGCGGTGAAGACGCGATCGCCCTCAGCCAAGTCACTGGGCGGCGAGAAGCTCCAGTTCCCATTGTTATCGGCGGTGGTGGTGCCCACGGAGACGCCATCGACAAAGATTTCGACCGTCGCACCCGCTTCGGCGGTACCACTCACTTCCGGCGTGACATCGTTGGTGGGTGTTGCCCCCGTTACTGTCGGTACACCGGGTGCTGTTGTGTCGATCGTGACGGTAAAGGGAGCAGAGGCGTTGGAGGTGTTGCCGATATCATCGGTCGCCTGCGCGGTGAAGACGCGATCGCCCTCAGCCAAGTCACTGGGCGGCGAGAAACTCCAATCGCCATTGTTATCGGCGGTCGTGGTGCCCACAGAAACGCCATCGACAAAGATTTCGACCGTTGCACCCGGTTCAGCGGTACCGCTGACTTCCGGCGTTGCGTCATCCGTTGGGCTATCACCCGTTACTGTTGGTACACCAGGTGCTGTCGAGTCGATCGTGACGGTAAAGGGCGTAGACGCGTTGGAGGTGTTACCTACGTCATCGGTCGCCTGTGCGGTGAAGACGCGATCGCCCTCAGCCAAATCGCTGGGTGGAGAGAAACTCCAGTCGCCATTGTTATCGGCGGTCGTGGTACCCACGGAGACGCCATCGACAAAGATTTCGACCGTCGCATCCGGTTCAGCAGTACCGCTGACTTCCGGCGTTGCGTCATCGGTTGGGCTGTCGCCTGTCAGCGTCGGTACACCAGGTGCCGTTGTGTCGATCGTGAAATCGAAGGGAGCAGAGCTACCGGATGTATTGTTGGCCGCATCGGTCGCGGTGGCAGTAACTGTATAGTCTCCATCGCTGGGGCGATCAGAGATTTCAACGCTCCAGTCGCCATTATTATCAGCGGTGGTGGTACCCACGGAAACGCCACCAATGAACAGCTCAACCGTGGCGTTGGCTTCGGCGGTACCGCTGATGGTAGGGGAAAGATCACTAACGTCTGATGTGGGTTCTGCGATGATCGGAGCTGCAGGCGGTGTCGTATCACCTACGGAATTATTCTCCGCCGCTTGGTCTGTGAACGGAGTTGCATCGTTGCCGTCCAAATCCTGGAGAGGATTGGTTCCCAGTTCATAGTCCACGGTTACCGTATCGGTGGGGTCAACCGCTGTTGGCAAGGTAAGGGTAACGGTATCTCCGGTGACATCCACACTCGTTGGTGTGACGGGCACCCCATCAATATCAACCGTAAAGTCAGCGGGGTCAGGAACAGAGGCTTCGTCTAGGGGCTCACTTAAGGTCAGCACTATGGTTGTGCCGGTGGCCTCGACCGCAATCGTCTCAAGCGTGGGGTTAATAACGACTCCCCCATCTGCAACCCCCCAACTGAAGATACCTGCCTGGGTGTTGTTAACACCAGCACCGTTGGTATTGACGGCGTTTTCCAGATCGAGCATCTGGTTCTGGTTGCCAGATTGGCTGAGTTGGAAGAAGTCGCTTCCGTTCCCGGATGACCAACCTGCTGTCGCAACCGATCCACCCAAACCGCCACTTCCACCGCTTGCGTTACCTGTTGTCCAGTTGATGTCTTCGTAACGGAATTCAATGCCGAAGTCGCCACTGCCCTGGTCGATTAGGCGGACCTGGAAAGCATTGAGCCTGTTTGTCGCGCTGCTGAAATAACCAACGTCATCCCAGGTAAAGGTTACTACCCCGTTCACCGTATCCAAGTCCCAGTGAACCCGGTTTGCCCCGGTTGATGTGCCCCCAGGGGTAGCAGTTGCGCCTGTACCTCGTGTATCTACGTCTCCAAAGTAAGGAGCAATGATGGGATTTCCCGTATTGCCTGTAATGGCAGTAGGGGTATAGGCACTTTGAGCACTCGCAAAGGTAATGTTACCGTTGTTATTCAAGAAAACGCTGTTATATGTCGTCCCAAAGAAATCGAGACCATTGGTAAAAACAGAGGTGATGTTGATTTCGGTCGATCCATCATCGTTCGCACTGAGAGTGTTTTCGCCAAACCCAGCAGAGCCACCCAATCCGGTAATCAGGTCTGCCAGAACCCCAGCGTAGTCCGCGATGCTAGCCGCATCGAATGCCATCGTTGGGGTGAAATCGGAGGAGGTGATTTCGAAAGTCCAGTTGCCGCCCAGTGCTGCATTACCTGTAGGGGTGCTGGATGCCGCAACCTTTGCCCCTGTTAGCATATGGAGCTGACTGATGAAGGCTCGTCCAGCCGCGCCCGCCGCAACGTTACATCCATAAATAAGGATTTCGGCGTCGGAGCTGAGGGATTGTTGCCAATGCTTGAGCGTTTCGGAGGTCAAGTCTTGGGCAGTCATGGGCGATCGCCCCATCAACAGTTGCCCGGGCGCACCGTGAGAAATCAGGTGAAGGGCGTGAATATCTTTCCGACTCGCTAAAATTGCTGAAATCTGTGCCAGCCCGTCTTCTTTGGGGTGGAGAACGAAGACTTCGATGCCAGGTTTCAAACCATTCAACAGGGTGGAAAGATCATCAATTTGAGCGTCAAAAATAGCAATTTCGGCCAAATTTTGACGAGCACGAGTCGGATAGTTTACTGCCTTCATAATGTCCGTGAGGCTCCATGGTAGATTGACGATTTCGGGATATGCGCACTCCGAAGGCATCACCCTGATGTGGGAGATGATCCTTCAACAGTTGTCTTAGATTTAGGAATTCAAGCAAACACTATCTGTCTCTACAAAACAGGTAGAGCCTGAATAATCTTTGCGGAATAGAGGGCTATGACTGAAAAGGAAAGGCTGGAAAACTTCGAGTGAAAACCAGATGGGGGATGGTATGCCTATAGTGAAGGGGCTCTCTTTAGACCTTTGTGAGTTAAGACTTACGCGTTTCTTAGATGTTGTGAACGCAGCGCATCCAAAACATCCAAGAACTTAGTCAGACTTACATCAACTTTGAGTAGGTCTGTATATGTTACTTCCAATACCTTTCGCTAATTTAAGAGGCTATACATTCCAATTCAAATTGTTGACAAACAGGTTGAGTTGAAATGTTCTTACACTGAGAATGCCCAGGAAATTACTTTTTATAACAACCTGGATTGTATTTTTACTGTTAAACCAATGACTTCAGATTTCCAGTTTCTTAAGTAGTTTTTATTAGATCGATTTTGTCGTAAATTTCAAATAGTTAGGGCAACTCAGTTGTGCTGTCTGGAAAGAAATTGTATTTCCCACGATATCTAGGGGTTTATCTGCACTACCTCTAGAAAAGATCAATAGTTTTACGGTAACTAAATGATCACGTCTTTATTCCAGTTGCCGAGCTTATAGGTTCTCCTTCCGTAATTGTGTCTCTCGCTTTCCCCTGGAACTTTTTTGAGGAGCCAATGCTCTGTAGTTCTCCGTAGCCAGGACA
>JBCBSL010000157.1:0-12138 GCA_039819145.1 Cyanobacteria bacterium J06638_22 | reverse complement strand
GCAGATGCTGCTTGGAAATATCCAGGGCAACGTAGACAGCAGCGGGGGGCATGGCATCGAGCAGGGTGCGGATTTTTTGACTGCTGCCGCTGCCAAACTCAATGAGGGCGCGATCGCCAATCAAATCGGCGATTTCCGTTGCATAGTTCTGCAAAATTCCCACCTCTGTGCGGGTGAGATAATACTCGTCCAACTCACAGATAGCGTCGAACAGCTCTGCGCCCCGTTTGTCATAGAGATACTTGGCCGAAATGACCTTTTGGGGCAAGCTCAAGCCTTGCAAGACATCTGCCCGAAAATCAGCCAGGGGGGGATGCAGGTCGTATAACGGAACAGTTGGGGTAGTGGACGTTGAAGCGTGGGGCATGGTAATCAGTCTCCAAACGAAAACATGTTGAATAGGCACGGCATGAACGTCCCTGTGAGTAATACGAGTCAGGGAACTGGGGTCATGTCGTTTGCTGGATACAGCGTTTACTTGATATCGATAGTCGAGACAGCCGGATGCAGCTTAGTGCGCTAGCCGGCATTGCTGGAAAGCGGGATGAATCGAAACAGCGTTTCGATTCATCCTGCACTTCTTTCATCCCTAAAATCAGCACCGCCCGCTAGCCGGATACCCGAAAACTGCCAGCGGGTAGAGGCGGGAAAGAAATTGCGGTAGGTAGCACGAATATGGCCGGGGGGCGTGACACAGGATCCACCCCGCAGCACCATCTGGTTGCACATAAACTTGCCGTTGTACTCCCCGATCGCCCCACTCGCCGCCTTGAAACCGGGATAGGGCAGATAGGCGCTCTGAGTCCATTCCCACACATCGCCAAACAGTTGGTCGGGGCGACTCACGTTAGTGGCGGGCACAGGATGGAGATAGCCTCGTTCCAGCAAATTACCCGCCGGGGTAACCGACGCGGCGGCCACTTCCCATTCCGCCTCTGTGGGCAGGCGCTTTCCGGCCCAGGTAGCATAGGCATCCGCCTCGAAGTAGCTGACATGGCACACGGGTTCATCGAGGTTGAGCGATCGCATGCCACCCAGGGTCATTAGCTGCCAGTCACCATCAACGGTCTCCCAGTACAGCGGCGCATTCCAGCCTTGCGTCTGCAACATTGCCCAGCCTTCCGCCAACCAGTACTCGGGCTTCTCATAACCGCCAGCTTCCATAAACTCCAGGTACTCGCCATTAGTGACCAACCGCGAGGCCAACCAAAAGTCCTGCAAATAGACGGGATGCTTCGGACTCTCGTTGTCGAAGGCAAAGTCTGTTCCCTCAAAGCCTATGGTGTAGCGGTTTTCGGGATAATCGAGCCAGGTTTCCTTGCGAGGCGTCGGCGCGGATTCAAACTGGGGTAGATCCTCTCGATAGGCTGGACGCAGGGGATTGATCGCCAGGACATGCTTGATGTCGGTGAGCAAGAGTTCCTGGTGTTGTTGCTCGTGGTGCAAGCCGAGGATGGTACGCTCCTGCACGTCCGGATGGTCGGCCTGGGTAGAGAGGAGCGATCGCATCGCATCGTCAACATAGGCACGATAGCGGTAGACCTCTTCCACGGTCGGGCGCGATAGTAAACCCCGCTCTGACCGTGGATGGCGCTGCCCAATGGCTTCGTAGTAAGAGTTAAAAAGGTAGCCAAATTTGGGATGAAAGACGATGTAGTCCTTCAGATAGGGACGCAGCAGGAAGGTTTCAAAAAACCAGGTCACATGGGCCAGATGCCACTTTGTTGGGCTCACATCCGGCATACTCTGAATGCCGTAGTCTTCAATGGCCAACGGTGCAGCCAAGGCTTCACTCAGTTGGCGGACTTGACCATATCGATCCACCAAAGACAGCGGATAGGTCAGTGGTTGAGACGAAATATTTAAGCGTGTCATAGAAACTTGAACCTATAGCAAAGCACCCGTCGGAGGCAGAAATGCCTGATTTGCAAAGACATCTGGCTTAGACGAGCGGTGAGCATTTGCAATGATGCCGATGGTGCCGATTCACTTGCCGAGTACGAAGAGTCGGCTTTGACAACCTGCACAAGATATCATCAGCCGGAGTTAATCGGTCGTGGTTATCCTCTCACACTGCCATTGGTTTGCTGCGTGATCCCCATAACCATGGAGGAGTTCGACTGTCGCGTCCTCACGTAGGTTGAGCTGTCGCTGTTGAAACCACTGCCACACAAACAAAACCCGCCGTTGTGGGTGAAAACGCGCACCTCTAGCCGAGTTTTGGGATTGCAGAATCCAAGTATGAATTTTTTCGAGAAGTGGCGTATCCACGCCACTTCTCGAAAAAATTCATACCCTCAGCCAGCCAGCCCCGAGTTTTGAGGGGGTCAAATCTTTTGGCGGACATAGGTGACGAGCTGCACCAACTGTTTCCGTAGGGCTTCGACTTCTTGCTGAAGCTTGACATTTTGGATACGGAGTTGCTGCACGTCCGCCTGGAGCGATCGCACCTCTTCCTGCACCCCAACGGAGACAGGTTGCAGCGGTTGCACCTCCGCGCGAATGACAGCTGCCGTGCGGCGAGGCTCGGTGGGCACGGCTTGCACCACCATCTTGCCCTGACGGCGCTCTTTCGCTTTGACCGTGGCCGATTTGATGGCCCGGAATAGGTGAGATGGCTCGAAGGGTTTACCCACAAACTCGAAATAGTCGAAGAGTTCGGGCACAATTTTTTCAACGTCTTCCCGTCGCCCCGACATCATGACCACGGGAATTGCCTTCAGCTTAGGATCCGCCTGGATACGCTGCACCACTTCCCAGCCATTCATTCGCGGCATGAAGAAGTCGAGCAGAACCAAGCTAGGATGCTCTCGACCGATGACATCCAACCCTTCGACGCCATCCCGCGCTTCGATCACCTCAAAGTTTCCCTTGGGTAGGAAGTCGCGAACCTGCATCCGAATGGTCTTGCTGTCGTCAACAATTAAAATCTTTTGACCCGCCATAGCGCGATCGCTCCGAAAGATCTGACACTCAAGTCAAGAAACACCCATTCATTCTAGAAAGTAATCGATTTGACGATCGCCTTCTTAAAAAGATTCTCACAAAGTCCTGCAAATTCTCTTAAATTTGCGAGTTTTCTCGCACGTCTTCCTCCAGATTTCTCTTCACTTTTTCTTCCGAATTCGAGAAGCGCAGTTGATAATGTAGTTTGAAGCTTCATTTTATAGCGTTGTCCGTCACGCAGTTTCTCTGGAAAACGAAAAACTCGCCATGCAAAGTTCGTTTCTTGATCGTCTTTATAGTTCCCATCACCCCGTACTCGTCTTCGATGGGGGGATGGGAACCAACCTGCAAACCCAAAACCTCACCGCCGCAGACTTTGGGGGAGCCGAGTATGAGGGCTGTAATGAGTATTTGGTAGAGACGAAGCCCGAAGCAGTGGCCAATGTCCACAACGGCTTTCTGGCAGCGGGAGCCGATGTGATCGAAACCGACACCTTTGGAGCGGCCTCCATCGTACTGGCAGAGTATGATTTGGCGGATCAAGCCTATGCCTTGAATGTGAAGGCCGCAAAGCTGGCGAAGGAATGCGCCGCCAAGTTTTCCACCCCCGACAAACCCCGCTTCGTGGCGGGTTCCATCGGTCCGACCACTAAACTGCCGACCCTGGGACATATCGACTTCGATACGATGAAGGCGGCCTTTGCGGAGCAGGCAGAAGGGCTGTATGACGGCGGCGTAGACTTGATGCTGGTGGAAACCTGCCAGGATGTGTTGCAAATTAAGGCCGCGCTGAATGGCATTGAAGAAGTCTTCGAGAAAAAAGGTGCACGGTTGCCGCTGATGGTGTCGGTGACGATGGAAATTCAAGGCACGATGCTGGTGGGCTCGGATGTCGCAGCGATGCTGGCGATCCTGGAGCCTTACCCCATCGACATCCTGGGGCTCAACTGTGCCACGGGGCCTGATCGCATGGCCGACCATATCCGCTATCTGTCGGAGCATTCGCCCTTCGTCATCTCCTGCATCCCCAATGCCGGGATCCCCGAAAATGTGGGGGGTCATGCCCACTACAAGCTGACGCCGATGGAACTGCGGATGGCGCTGCACCATTTCGTAGAAGATCTCGGGGTACAGGTGATTGGCGGTTGCTGTGGCACGCGCTTCGACCATATCGAGCAGTTGGCGGATGTGGCAGGACAATTGCAGCCCAAGTCGCGGGATACCCGCATTCCCCGCTGGGAGCTAAATGGACAGGCCGACCCCGAGCAACCTCGCCCGTTGCTGCACTATGTTCCCTCTGCCGCCTCCATCTACGGGGCGCAGCCCTATGACCAGGACAACTCCTTCCTGATTGTGGGCGAACGGCTGAATGCCAGCGGTTCCCGAAAGGTGCGGGAGTTGCTGAATGCCGAGGATTGGGATGGGTTAGTGGCCGTGGCGCGATCGCAGGTCAAAGAAGGGGCCCATGTCCTTGATGTCAACGTGGACTATGTGGGTCGCGATGGCGAAATCGATATGAAGGAGCTGGTGTCGCGCCTAGTCACCAACGTCAACCTGCCGCTGATGCTGGACTCGACGGAATGGCAAAAGATGGAGGCGGGGCTGAAGGTCGCGGGTGGCAAGTGCATCCTCAATTCCACCAACTACGAAGATGGGGACGAGCGCTTTTTTAAGGTGCTGGAACTGGCGAAGCAGTACGGTGCTGGGATCGTTGTTGGCACCATCGACGAAGAGGGCATGGCGCGGACGGCAGAACGGAAGTTTGCGATCGCCCAACGTGCCTATCGGGATGCACTGGAATATGGCATCCCTGCCCACGAACTGTTCTACGACCCGCTAGCGCTGCCGATTTCTACCGGGATTGAGGAAGACCGGGAAAACGGCAAAGCCACCATCGACTCGATTCGGATGATTCGCGACAACCTCCCCGGCGTTCACATCCTGCTGGGGGTGTCCAATATTTCCTTTGGCTTGAATCCAGCGGCGCGGATTGTGCTGAACTCGATGTTCTTACATGAAGCGATGGCCGTTGGTCTGGATGGGGCGATCGTCAGTGCCGCCAAGATTTTGCCCATTGCCAAAATCGAACCCGAGCACCAAGAAATTTGCCGCAAGCTAATCTACGACCAGCGGGAATTTGACGGTGATGTGTGTACCTACGACCCCCTGGGCGAAATTACCCGCCTGTTTGAAGGAGTATCCGCCAAGGATGCCCGCCAGAAAGATTCCATCGCCGACCTGCCCATTGAGGAACGGCTGAAGCGCCATATCATCGATGGCGAACGCATTGGGCTAGAAGAGGCGCTCAACATTGCTCTGGAGCAGTATCCCCCCCTCAGCATCATCAACACCTACCTCTTGGATGGAATGAAGGTAGTGGGCGAACTCTTTGGCTCGGGGCAGATGCAATTGCCCTTCGTGCTGCAATCCGCTGAAACCATGAAATCTGCCGTTGCCTTCCTAGAACCCTTCATGGACAAGGAAGACAGCCAAAGTGCTAAAGGCATTTTCTTGATTGCCACTGTCAAAGGGGATGTTCACGATATTGGCAAAAACCTGGTGGACATCATCCTCACCAACAATGGCTACAAGGTCATCAACCTGGGCATCAAGCAGCCCGTAGACAACATCATCGACGCCTACTACGAACACAACGCCGACTGCATCGCCATGAGCGGTCTACTGGTGAAGTCCACTGCCTTCATGAAAGAAAACCTGGCGGTGTTCAATGAGCGGGGCATCACCGTGCCCGTCATCCTCGGCGGTGCCGCGCTGACGCCTAAGTTCGTCTATGAAGATTGTCAGAATGCCTACAACGGGCGGGTGATCTATGGCAAGGATGCCTTTGCTGACCTGCACTTCATGGATAAGTTGATGCCCGCCAAAACCGCCGACAACTGGGATAACCTCAAGGGCTTTTTGGATGAAGAACCCAGCACCAACGGCAAGGTTACCGCTGCTCCCACAGACGACGCAGATGCCCTGAAATCGCACGCGGCTCCGGCAGAACCCGTGGAAATCGACACTCGCCGCTCCGAAGCCGTAGCGCTGGATGTCAATCGCCCCATACCCCCCTTCTGGGGCACCCAAATCCTCTCGGGCGACGACATCCCCTGGGACGAAATCTTCTGGCATCTCGACCTGCAAGCCCTGATCGCCGGACAGTGGCAATTCCGCAAACCCAAGGGGCAGAGCCGCGAAGAGTACGACGCCTTCTTGCAAGAGAAGGTCTATCCCATCCTGGACGGTTGGAAGCAGCGCATCGTCGAAGAAAATCTGCTGCATCCCCAACTGATCTACGGCTATTTCCCCGCCCTGGCCGAAGGCAACAGCCTCCACTTGTACGACCCCACCGCCACCTTTGACGCCAGCAACCTGCCCGACCCAGCAGCCACCTTCGAATTTCCCCGGCAAAAATCCCTGCGCCGCCTCTGCATCGCCGACTTCCTCGCCGAGAAGGACGGAGCCACCCGCTTCGATGTCTTCCCCATGCAAGCGGTAACAGTCGGCGAAATCGCGACGGAATATGCCCAAAAACTCTTCGCCGCCGACCAATACACCGAATACCTCTACTTCCACGGCATGGCGGTACAAATGGCCGAAGCCCTAGCGGAATGGACTCACGCCCGCATCCGCCGCGAACTCGGCTTCGGCGACCAAGACCCCGACACCATCCGAGACATCCTCGCCCAGCGCTACCAAGGCTCGCGCTACAGCTTCGGCTACCCCGCCTGCCCCAACATCCAAGACCAATACACCCAACTGGATCTGCTAGAGGCTAAGCGCATTGGCCTCTACATGGATGAAAGCGAACAGATCTATCCCGAACAATCGACAACGGCGATCGTGACCTATCACCCCGTAGCGAAGTACTTTAGTGCCTAAACATAGCCCTCCAAGAGATTCAGACCATGCAACCTGACCTGAATCTCCAATCTACGTCTCTCTACGAGCAGGACTACCAACGCTGGCTCGAAACAACCATTGTCCAGCTAAAATTCCGCAACGTTGAGAATCTGGATTATGACAATTTAATCGAGGAGTTAGAAAGCTTGGAAAAGGGCGAAAAACGTGCCCTATCGAGCTACATGATGCGGCTTTGCGAACACCTACTCAAAGTCCAGTACTGGGAACAAGAACGCGCCCAATGTTTGCGTGGCTGGACGGTTGAAATCCACAACTTCCGCCTCCAAATCCAAGCCATCCTCGAAGACAGCCCCAGCCTCAAAAATCACTTAGAATCCTGCTTTATAAGGGACTATCAAAATGGAAGGAATCTCTTCTTAGATGCCAGTGGGTTGGAGCCAAGCACTGTTCCACAAGAACCAACCTTTTCATTGGGACAAGCCCTAAATGAAAGCTGGTTCCCCGAGTAATTCTCAAACGAACCTAACGGTTCTGCTCACCGGACGCAGATAAACTTTGCATCTCAACAATAGCTTGAGTCCGTTCCGGTGCAGCAGAATTGTTAGGCATCTCTTATAGATCTCTGTTCCGCAACCTGATCCCATAGAAATTCCCTCCAGAACTCACTCCATCTAGAAATGTCTTCTTGACACAAGATCCTTGGGAAAAAATCTACAAGCTGATGATCATGATGATTTTTCATGTATACATTCTGCTTACTCAAACACTCTTTTAAGGCTAATGGGAATATAAAACTGCTCAAAAGTAAGTGTTCCTTCAAAGTCCACAAAGATGGATAAGTTCTAGGATTCCTTCCGTGAGCCAGATTTCCTCTTAACCTAAAGAGATCTCTCATCCAGATTTCTTGTATTGATCCAAAGTTCTGAAATTTCCTTCTTTTATCCTCGTTTTGCAATCTTGCACAATCTAAAATATTAATATTGATCGACATATCAAATAATTCAATAAATTTATTTGCCAAATCGTTTTCTTTTCCATTTTTACAGCCTAGTAGTTGTTCAAAAGCACCTACTAGAGGAACAAGTTCCATAGTTTCTGACGTGGACGAGCTATCTGAGTTAGACAAATTAAAGTTTACAATTCCTTGAAAAATATCATCCCAATTTCCTGAATGGGATTGCGCTGAGACTAAAGATTGCAGAAATTTGTCATTTAATCTCACTCTTGAATAAATCACATGATCGGGCATTGTCTCTCGGTCACTATTTGCCGATACGATATTCTCATTCAAGCCATCCCTTCGCCGAGTGATTACCTTATAAGCGACTGAGTTGCTCTCAATCAAAAATCTCTTTAGTTGAAAATTATCTCTATTACAGTAACTTCCCCCGTTCAAGAAAAACTCTCTATCACTCAATCCGCAAAAAGCTATTAGCTCGATCAATGAAGCAAGTTTTGCTTCTAAGCTTTCATCAATCTCATATGCGATCTGAGCATTAATCGATAAGATTGTGACACCATGAATTTTCCTGTTACTACTTTCATAAAAGTGCTCCAAGCAATTTTCTAGAACAGATATGACTTCCTGGCCACATCCTTCCATACAATCTCCTTTTTGGTAGGGTAGGAGACTGAAATCCTCAAAATAGACTGGTTCAGGGATTCTAAGCCAAGGAAAGAAGAGGATTTCGCCCATATTTTGTAAGCTAAAGAATTTAGGGATAACACTGTATGTAGATGCCTAACTTGTTATTAGAGGGAAATTTTCCACCTAATCTCCCAATAGGGGATCTTAGGTGGAAAATTTCTGCCTAATACGCTGTGTTGGGTGATTAGGTAGATTGTTTCAGTATAATCAGCGATCTCTAGAGAAAATATTATGTCTGGGTTCTATTTATTTTGTGGTAATTATTTTTATCTGGCGGGTACTAGGATTAGAGCTTGGGTAAAGTGCTGGGGGCGATCGCTCTTATCAGGTAAAGGGCGATCGCGCTGGAAAACTCACAAACGTCTGAGCAACTCGTCATACTCTGCATGGCTCCCAATCCAAAACCAGTAAATGTGGTCATCCTCCAGTCAACCGAGAACTTGGTAGTCTAAGCTCACACGTGCAGAATAGATCGGTTGTCGCTGGCTCACTCGTTTAAACTGAAGACTCTTGTGATAAGGATCTGAACACCATAGTCCATAGGCTTTTTCGGCTTGATCTTGAACAGATGTTGGAAGTCCTTCTAGCTTCTTGCGAAATGCTTTGGTGACACTGGATTTCATTGCTCAGGCTGAGTAGGAAAGACTTCGGCTAGTGGTGTGACATCGCCAGTCACAATTTCCTGTCGCACCATCTCAGCCATTCGATCCCATTGGTTATCCGTCGTCGCATCAAATTGAGCCTTCCAGGCTTGCTCATCTTTCATCTCAGCCAAAAGACGCGTGGCGATCGCATCCTGCTCATCAGCCGATAGCGCTTTTAGCTGTGCAATGACCCGTTCCAGCAATTCAGTCACTATTAGACTCCTCCTAGAAGGTCTTCAAGCTTTCCTCAGCTATATATTTCTTCAGTATAGCTAGCTATCCTTAAACGGATAGATTACGCAGTTTTCGAGCATAGTTGTTTGACGACGAGCCTAGAGAGGAGCAGCAAGAGACAAGCAGAGACCTGTGGCGATCGCCTTCCAGCCTAGCTCCTAAGGCAGTAACTCAACGTAGTCGCAGTGCTTAGGGCGAATAATCGAGAAATCTCGACGATCAAGGGTATAGACATGCTTGATAACAAGCCTTTCAGCGATCGCAACAATTGCGGCATCTGTGAAGTCACGAACCTACGATCCCGCTCACCTGATGCAGACAACTTTCGCAACTCAACCGACGATATTGGTACGTTCTGGTCAGCGAGGTTGTTGAGCTGCATTGGTTAACCATGCCTTAACCAGAGCGTGTGAGGAAGCGCCTAAGTATTTGCGCAAACAAACCTACATTTTCAAAGTGAATATTGTGACCGCAGTTCTTCACTATCTCTAACTGTGCAAACTTACATAAATTACACATCTCAGTATTAATATCGACAAACTTCTTGTCTAACCCTCCGACTAGAAGTAAGGAAGGAATTGAATATCTTTGAAGCTTTTCCCACAAAGAAGGTTGAATTCCTGTACTAAGATTGCGAAGTGACTTAGATAGATTTAATGGATCGTTTTGCAAACGACGTTCTAACATCATTGCAAAGTCTGTATGTCTTTTAATAGATAGAAATAGGGGCTGATCATACCATCTATTTAAGAATTCTAAAAAGTCTTCTGTTTCCAATTGCTCTGCTAAACGCAGATCATTTCGAATCCTTACATCTCGCTCTTCTTGTGTTTTTAAACCTGGAGAAGCTGATTCAAGAATTACTTTTTGAAAGTATTGGGGAAAATGAAGAGCTGTATATAAAGCTAATCTTCCCCCCATCGAATACCCGGCGAGCATACATTGATCAATATTCAATGCATTTAAGAATTTAACTAAGCCTTCAGCAATATGTTCCATTCGGTAAAGTTCGTCTCCACCATTCACCTTGGTTTTTCCGTGACCAGGTAAATCAACTGACAAGCAATAAAATTCATTAGACAGCAGGGATATTACCTCATTAAATTCGTTATAGTCGCCAATGAAGCCATGCAAGAAGAGGATTGCAGTATTAGTTGTATTCCCTTGCGGATAGTAGTTAAACTCGTAGTTCTCAAGCTTAATAACTTTTCCCATATATCTTTTTTCTCCTCAAACGCTCCTAGAGCTTTTAGTGTAGGCTTCTCTGCTTCATTCATACCAATCGCATCTAGAATATTCACGCCTTCGTATGGTCTTGAATATCTTAAGGTCTTGATACATCCACCCGTTTTAATATCCCAAAGGTGACAGAAAATACTCTATCAGTATGTCCGTTTAAAGTAGCTACGTACTCGCCAGTGGTTGCGTTACATAGTCTAATTAATCGGCGTAACTCCCCAGCTTTACTGGGAGTTTACGCCGATTAATTAGCTCTTGGGCGTGAGCAAGAGTCTTCATGATCCTTGCGATGTTTTATCCAGCGGGTATTGGGGTTAGAGCTTGGGTAAAGTTTAGGAGGCAATCACCATCACCCCCTAAACTTTCTCATCAGCAATTGGAAAAGATGCATTGACGACGCGGAATTAGAATGTGGAGGGCGATCGCGCTTATACGGTGAAGGGCGATCGCTATTAGAGAACCACCATTGCTTATCGCTCTTCATTGACTCTAGGCAAAGGAAAGCGAAACCAACGACTTCTCGTCAAAAGCCACTTCCATGAATCAGCCAGAAATCACCCGTTTTGCGGGTTGTATCTGACTACTCAGCGGAGACTTCTTCAGTTTGTCCGCTGCTGGTACTTTGCGCCGTGCTGGAATAGGTAAGAGCTGCGCCATTGCCTTCGGCGGGGGAGTCGGTTAAATCGGTGGGGAGTGGGGTTGGGGCGTTGCGCTTGGAGAAGCCCCAAGCAAAGAGGGTGGCGATCGCTCCCACCATCAGCCATTCGGGAGGAACCAGCTCGGGGTTGACCACGCGAGCCAGCAGGCGCAGTCCCACGAGAGCGACGGTGACATATCCGGCATCTTCCAGGTGAGTGTATTCATTTAACCAGCGGATGAACAGCCCTGCCATCAGCCGCAGGGAAAGGACACCGATGAGTCCACCTGCCAGCACGATTAGCACCTCCTTGGAGATGGCGATCGCCGTCGTCACGCTATCGAGGGAAAAGGCGAGATCCGTCACTGCAATGATGGGAATGGCTTGCCAAAGGGATTGGAAGCGGGGGCCGTGATGATGATGACCGTCGTTGTTCTTTTTCTCTTCGTCGGAGGTGAAATATTGAAACACGAGCCACAGCAAATAAAGGGCACCCAGCAGCTCAAACTGCCAAAACCGGATGACCCAGGTGGCCGAGAGAATGAGTGCGACCCGTAGAATAAAGGCTACCAACAGCCCTAGGTTGAGTGCTTGCCGCTGTAGTTTTGCGGTCGAAAGCCCCTGAGCGATCGCGGCTAGGGCGATCGCATTATCCGCCGATAGCACGACCTCTAGCGCAATCAGCACAGGCAAAAGCAGCAGGGTATCGACCCCAAAGTTGTCGGAGAACCTAAGCAAAAAATCCAGCATGGATGGCGTTCACTCTCGGAGGTTGGCAAAGGGTGGTGCAAGCGCGGTCGCCAAGTCCATCATCCGATGAATTCGCTTGCAAAACCACTGGGGAAGAAAGACAGCAAGCCCTATCGCATCTATCCTCCTTGCAAATTCCTTTCAATCAGCTTAACGTGGAAAGCCTGCCGAAT
>JBCBSL010000156.1:0-12156 GCA_039819145.1 Cyanobacteria bacterium J06638_22 | reverse complement strand
CCGCTGCAAACGCTATTTGGGTTTTTCAACCAGATTTGATATCAGGTTAGGCAATAGAATTTTCTGGCGAGGAACCTCCATTGTTGAGAATTAACCTGCCTTTAATATCTTCGCGGTGTGTTCTTAACTGTCAGCCGCTTCAGATTCGATATGTTTTATGAGTGAGAGCCCCTACAAAGATAATCAGGTGCGTTCTTGACAACAATTTATCGGTGCATCTTGGCCGTATGATGCCACTATCCCTTTGATTCCTTGTTGATTTCGTTGTTTTAAGCAAAACCCCAAGCACTATGGCAAACCTATTTGAATTGGTTGTAAGAGGCGGTCCCGTTATGGTTCCCATTATGGGATTTTCGGTTGCCACGGTTGCTACAGCGCTGGAACGGACCTGGTTCTGGTATCGCCTGATGGCCCAGGAAGATCAAATTGTCCATGATGTGCTGGAGGCCGCACGGGAAGATTTGACCGGCGCGAAAAACATTGCCGAACATGCGGGAGACTTGCCCATTGGCCGCTATCTTCTGGCGCCCTTGCGATTGCGGCAACCCACCCCAGAAACCTTCCGCCTCGCTATGGAGTCGGCAGGGGACAAAGAATTTGTGCAAATGCAAAAGGGCGACAAGTTCCTTGAAACCACCGTCGCCGTTTCTCCGCTACTGGGCTTGTTGGGAACCGTAACCGGTTTGATTGCCACCTTTGGCAACCTCAATATTGGCGGTGGCGGCACCACAGAACAAGCGACCCAGGCTGCGGCTGGGATTGGGGAAGCACTGATTACGACCGCCGCCGGGATGATCGTGGCGATTATGGCGCTGCTGGTATTTCGGGTGCTGGTTACGCTGCAAGCTCGGCAGATGGACTACTTCTCGGAAGTGGGAAATGAGCTGGAGCTGATCTACCGTCAGATGTGGTACGAATCCAACCTGTACGAATCCGATGGTGAAGAGGAGATGGGCGAGGAAGGTAAGTATTTGGTGAGTGGTAGCATGAGCGATCGCTAAGCCCGCCATACTACAGCCCTGTTCTTACTGTTGTTCATGCGCTTTTCGAGTGGGCGATCGCCCCTCCGATCAACCCCTAGCCGTTTCTGTCATGCGCTTCAAAAATCGTGTCCAATCTGGCAAGATGCCCCAGGTCAACCTGATTCCCATGCTGAACGTGATGATGGGAATTCTGGCATTTTTCGTCATGATTACGATGATGCTGACCAATGAGCAGGGGGTAGAGGTGCAATTACCCGCCGGAGAAAATGCGCCGCCCCCGGAAGATGCCCCACCTCCTGTGTTGGTTGTGGAGTTAAATGCCCAAGGCCAGTTTTTTGTGGAAGAGGAACCTTTTGAGCAGCAACAACTGGAATCGCAACTCCGCTTCTTTTTGCGCCAGGATGAGGAAGCCTTTGTCGTGCTCCAAGCTGATGAAGCGCTGCCCTACGAACGCGTACTACAAACCTTGGCAGAGCTAAAAGCCATTGGGGGCGATCGCGTCTCCCTCGGCATCGAGTAGTCCATGCACTCAATCACCCCCATCGGAGGCAGGCTATGGCACGCAAACAACGGGAATCCCAAATGCCAGAAGTCAATCTGGTGCCTATGATGGATGTGTTGATGACGGTGCTAACTTTCTTCATCATCATTTCGATGACCCTGAGCGGGCAGCAGGTCTTAAACATTTTGCTGCCGGGGCTAGAAGAAGAGAATGAATCGGTGGAAACCCTGGAAAACAATGCCCCTGTGCTGGTCGTGGGGTTGGATGATCAAGAGCAAATCATTATCCGTAACGAGGTGGTGACGGTGCAGGACTTGGCCGAAGCGATGCGCGAACACCTGACGGAAAATGAGGAGGGCATCATTCTGCTGAAAGCCGATCGCGCCCTTGACTACAGCCAGGTATCGAGCTTGTTGCGGACAATGCGAGACATTGGGGGCGATCGCGTTTCGCTGGGAATTGGTAGTCCCGACGGAGAGTAATATCACATCCGGCTGAAAACCCAACTATCGTTTGTGGCCGCTGCCAAGCAGCGGCCACAAACGATAGTTGGGTCTTCGGCTATTTAATCGGGTTCCATAAACTCTCAAAATGTTCACCCGATCGGGTGACGGAAGCCTTTGAAGTATGAATGTAGTATGGAGCCGAGCCTGAAATTTATGGCAAAGGGAGGCAAGCACCATGCTCAAGCAACAAACTCTTCAACAAGATCCCGATTTCATCGCACGTCAAGGTCAGGTACGCAAACCTGCGGGATTGGGCATGGGCATTGCTTCTCCACAAAAGATTTGGCAATGGCATTGTTCTGCCCCTATTGGCATTCCCGACGCGATTTGGGGCTTCCTACGAATTTCCCATCCTGGCGTTCATTACCCGGTGGGCTAATCGCTAACGACTCGCCCAACGATCGCCCCTCCATTTACCAAAACTAGATTTTCCTGCACGTTATCTATGCCGGGTAGAGCAAGCTGAGTTTATTTCAGTACTTGCCTGCTCATGTTTAAGCGCATTGATGGCGTTGCGTGATCCTCGCCGCTCCACCAAATCGTGGAAGCAGTGAGTGGTGAACCGCAGGATGGGTCTGGTTTTAGCTGGTGTTTGAGACGGTGCGATCGCCCTTCCTCAGCGGAAGAGGCGGTGAGTTGGCGCATTCCCCATCTGGACGAGCACCACGGGTGAATCCCTGAATTTTGTTGAAGGCTGCGAGCGAATCCGAAACCGTAGGGTCGCGATCGCCTGGCGTTTTTTCGCGTTTCGTCTATCTCATATTCCATCTATCTCACGTTCCATCCATCTCTGCGACAGAAGGACATCATTCACCATGCAAGTACAATCTAAGCGCCTCGAAAAAATTCGGCATTATCGAGAGTTAGAACTCATCCCCATCGAGCTATATCTGCGGCAAAACAAACCGCAGCCGCCAACAGGACGGCTTCGAGCCATTGCTCGCTGGCTAACCGACTTTTTGGTTCCATCGACGGAGCCCCGCATCGCCCAAAAGGTTGATGCCAATGGGCTGTTCTATTGGAGAGTATTCGATCCTGTAACAGGGGAAACGGCTCGACTAACGAGCGTCAAAGACGTGCATGACTGGATCGAGCAACGCTACCAGCGTCGAAGTTCTATCCATGCCAACCCATCGCACTCCATTGACCCCACGATGGTGCGACCCTTCAACTTCTAGTGACCACCCGAGATGAAGCTTCGGGTCAATGGAAGCTGAGCCTCTGGTTCGGCTCCCTACCTTGCCTGAATCAACTTGAAAGCCCTGCTATGTGGGGCTTTCAAGTTGAAAAAAATATTTTTCCTAAGCGCGTAGTGCTATCTCGTTCCCACCCGCCATTACTAGAGCCTCCGAATCCTGGACAATAAGAGAGAATCCAATGAAATCGCTCCATTCACCCTATAATTCACAATTTGAACCGCAACCTGGCATGAGACCCAAATGGCTAAGGGAAGTGCAAACCTGCTTCTGGCTGTCGCTGCCGCTGGCAACGGCTCAGGTGCTACAAGCGGCAACCGGGTTTGTCGATACCGTGATGATGGGGATGCTAGGCAGCCAGGCCATTGCTGCGGGAGGGCTGGGCGCAACGGTGTTTATGGGATTGCTGCTGATTGCGACGGCGATCGTTTCGGCTGTTAGCCCGATGGTTGCCGAGGCCTACGGTGCCGGGATGGATGGCCGGGTGAGAATCGTGGTGCAACAGGGGTTGCTTTTGGCGATCGCCCTCGGCATTCCCCTCACGCTGCTTCTACGCAATATGGAGCCGATTTTGCAGGGCTTGGGGCAGTCGCCAGGTCTGATTCCGCTGATGGGGGTTTACCTCAAAGCCGTTTCATGGGGCGCAATTCCGGGTTTAATCGTCGCCGTGCTACGGAGTTTTGTATCGTCTCTCTCGAAGCCACGTCCCGTGATGATAGTGGTGATGCTAGGCACAGTTATCAATGTAGTGGCGAACTATACCCTAATGTTTGGCTTGTTTGGGTTGCCGCGTCTAGGGTTGGCCGGGATTGGTTATGCCAGCGCCCTCTCTTTCTGGGGAATGTTGCTGCTCCTCACAGGCTATATCCTCCTCAACCAGGAGCTAAGCCTCTATCCCATCTTTGAGGGACGCTTCAGATTAGACCCCAAATGCTTTAAGGGACTTCTGCGGATTGGAGTTCCCATGGGGGTTTTGAGCTTAGTGGAAGCTGGAATGTTTACCCTTACGACCCTTTTGGTGGGCTTGCTAGGTACGGTTCCCCTCGCGGCGCACCAAATTGCGTTGCAAACCGCTGCTCTCACGTTTATGGTGCCGATGGGCATTGGGCTGGGGACAACCGTCCAGGTGGGTCAGCGGCTGGGGCAAAAGGATGCCCTGGGAATGCGGCTGGCGGGCTTTGCTGGCATTGGACTGGGGGGCGTGTTTATGCTGCTGATGGCGATCGCTATCTGGCTCATGCCCCAAACCATTGTGTCGCTCTATTTGGATGTGCAAGATCCGGCCAACCAGGAGGTCGTCGCGCTGGCTATCCGTCTGCTCTTGGTTGCCGCTATTTTCCAGATCGTCGATGGAGTGCAGGTGACAGCGACGGGGGCATTGCGGGGAATGCAAGACACCCGCATCCCCATGATTATCGGCATTATCTCTTACTGGGGCATCGGTCTAACGAGTGGCTACCTGCTAGGTTTCCACTTCGGCATGGGCAGCGTGGGTCTCTGGCTGGGATGGGCCGTCGGCCTCCTCGCCGCCGCCACGGTTCTCACCTGGCGTTTCGCCCGTGCTAGCCGTTTACTCAAGTAATTTGCGGGATGTGCCACATGCTGTGTTTCTGGCAAAATAATAGGGGTCTTGCTGCAAAGTAGGTTGTGCCATGACATCTTCTCGGGGTCAAAATCATCAGCTTGCCGAGCTGTATGAACAGGATTTCTGCCAATGGGCAGAGGAGATGGCTCAGCGGCTCCGGGAAGGACACTTTGATGTCCTGGATGTGGAGCACTTGATTGAAGAAATCGAGGACATGAGCTGGAGCCAAAAGCGATTGCTGCTGAGGAACTTGCGAATCGTGTTGCTGCATTTGCTGAAGTATCAGTATCAACCCGAGCGGCGATCGCAGAACTGGCGCAGCAGTATTGTTGAGCATCGTATCCGCATTGCGGAGGCACTGGAGGATAGCCCCAGTTTGCGCGCCTACTTGCTGGAAAATCTTGAGAAAAGCTACCAAAGAGCTCGAATGCAAGCGGCGATAGAAACCGAACTTCCCCCCAAAACCTTTCCAGACGCCTCACCCTTTTCAGTAGAAGATGTGTTTAACGAGGAATGGTTGCCGGATTAAGGGCATCGCAGGTTCACGAATGTTTTTTTTTGAAGAAGGAGCGTATCACGCTCCTTCTTCAAAAATTTAATCCCAATGTCGGATCAAGGGATTGGCGCAGCCTCGGTGGGAAGGGTGTCTTCAGTAGGAAGGTCTTGAAGGGCATCGAGGTCGGTGGGAATATCCTCTAGCGGACGAACGATGGGGGCATCCTCGTCTTCGGTGGTCACCTGAGTAGGATCGAAGATCGCGGTCAGCGCATTTTCTAGGGTTTCAGCCATGACAATGCGGTTCCCGTAGGCCACGATGACTCGGGTGAGCGACGGAATTTGGTTTTGCTCCGCTTGGAGATAGAGGGGTTCCACGTAAAGCAACGAGTCTTCGATGGGGATAATCAGCAAGTTGCCCTGAATGGCCTGGGAACCCCGCCGATTCCACAGAGAGATTTGCTGAGAAATGACTGGATCCTGGTTGATGCGGGCTTCGATTTGCTCCGTTCCAAAGACGAGTTCCTGTTTGGGGAAGCGATAGAGCAAGATCTTGCCGTAGTCTTCATCGTCGGAGCGGGCAGCGAGCCACGCAATCAGGTTGGTGCGCTGGGAAGGCGCAAAGGGGCTGAACAGGATGAACTCCTCGTCATTGGCGATGGGCAGCTTCATGATCAGGTAGTAGGGTTCGAGCGCTTGCTGCTGTGCGCCATAGATTTCTTGGGGCGATCGCCACTGGTCTTCCCGGTTGTAGAACACCTGCGGATCCGTCATGTGGTAAGTCATCAACTGCACCGACTGGACGTTGTAGTAGTCCTGCGGGTAGCGGATGTGCTGGAGTAGGGCGGGCGGCATCTCCGAGAGGGGAAGGAACATATCGGGGAAGATGCGGCTCCAGGACTGGATGAGGGGGTCGTCGGGGTTGGCGACAAAAAACCAAACCGAGCCATTGTAGGCATCGATCACCACTTTGACCGAGTTGCGAATGTAGTTGAAGTCGTTTTCCAACGGGTCAGAGTAGGGATAGCGATCGCTCGTGGTAAACGCATCCATCACCCAAAACACATGGTTAGTACTAGAGGGTGTGTCGCCGGCGCGTTCGGGGCTATGCTCGGCGCCCCAATTGCCAATATCGACGACCACCGGATAGGGATCATTGTCGTAGCGCAGAAACGGGGCAATAGTGCGCACCCGACTGACGATGTTGCGCCGAAATAGGATGCGGGTATCGGGGGTAAAGTTGGCGCTAAACAACATGCGCCAATCACCCAGGTGCTTAGCATAGAGCAACCGCTTCCAGTAGTTGGCGATGGGGATGCCGCCTCGCCCACTGTAGGTGTGATAGACATTTTCATCGCCGCTGGGATAGTCCAGTTCGGGCACCTGGGTCTGGGTCATGACATAGGTGTTGGTCAATTCCCCAAAGTAGATACGGGGATCGCCAATAGGGATGGCATCCCGGATGCGCGGATCACTCACGTTTTGCTCAATGCCCGACACAAAGTAGGCGGGTAAGCCCCCTTCAACAGCGGTGTTGACTGGGCTGAGGGTAAAGCCATAGCCATGGGTATAAATCAGGTGTTTATTAACCCAGGTTTGGGCTTCCTCTGGTACCGCGTTGTAGTCCAGTTCCCGCAACGCAATCAACACCTGACGCAAGCGCAAGCTGTCGTCGTCGTCTTGGGGCAGCAGATAGCGATCGATGTCGGCTCCCGGAAACTCGTAGTAGGGGCGGATGCGCTGCAACTGACGGTTGGCCTCCTGCAAGGGGCCAGTATCCCAGAGGCGAACGTTGTTGATGGTGAGGGCGTTTTCCTGTAAATCCTCAAGGGTCAGGCTGGTGGCGGGGTCAAACACCGCCGTCTCGATATCGTCTAGCCCAAAGGCGTCGCGGGTTAGGGCAATGGTGCGTTCCAGATAGGGGCGCTCTAGCTCCAGTTCGTTGGGCTGCACGACAATGCGCTGGAAGAAAAAGGGAATCAGGTAGTTGGCGATCGCCATTCCCCCCAGATATCCCACCAGCAAGAACACCAGTGGCCGCGCTCCCGACCATTCCAAATAGGCCCAGCGGGGACGCCGGAAGGTGGTGGCATAGGCTGGGGTGACCGCCCGATAGGAACGGGCAATCAACAAAATGCCAATGAGTAGGGCGACACACGCCAAAAATGTAGCGGCAGAGAACCGGATAAAGACATCGGTGAAACTCGCGCCATAGGTCACGCCTTCGGCGGAATACAGCAGTTCGTAGCGATCAAGCCAGTTGCTACAGGCGATCGTGATCATCAACGCCCCACCGAGTCGGTACAGGTGCTGCAATTGGCTGGGGCTAAACCCAAAGAAGCGTCCGTCGCTGAGGCTATTGTGAGCCAGTAAATACATCAACGAAACAGAGAGTAGGGTCAGCGACAGTAATCCCAACAGCCAAAACACGACAACTTCTAGCAGCGGGAGTTGAAAGATGTAAAAACCAATGTCGATACTCAGCAGGGGATCGGATTGCCCGAAGGGAATGGGATGGAACGCCAGCAGAATTTGCGTCCAGTTCTCTGAAAGCACCAGCGCAAAGCCAAGGCTCATAAAGAAGGACATTACCCAGGAAATGACGCTGGGGTAAATCAACAGGGCGATCGCCCCTAACCCCACCAAGCCCAGCAACCAGGGCTGGAGCAGCATCCGTTGCCCCAAGTCCAAAAACACTTCCGGCTGCACCCGGGTGGGAATCTGGGATACATCGTTGTAGAGGTTCAACCGGGGATGCCAGTAGTCGATCGCAATTTGCCCGTAGTAGTAGAGCGACATGCTGAGGATAAGGCTAAAGCCCAGGGTGATGGGCAACAGCCAGCGCAGCCGCAGTCCCCCGCCATTGCCTTCAGCCTTGCCCTCGGCCTTGCGAACATCGCTGGGATCTTTCTGCCGGGATTGGGCGATCGCCAGATTTCCCCACAGCGTTGCGAGGCTAATGGCAAAGACCAGTCCTGCGGCTCCAAACTGGGTGAAGCGGCGAGTGAGGAATACCGAGAGGAAGTTGACTTCTTGGAACCAAAAGCTTTCGGCCAGGAACGACGTCATTATGTCCAGCAGCAACACCACGCCCAGGCCAATCAGCAGATTGCGGAACCAGCGATTGGGCGATCGCGACGGCACGGCGACGGGCTCAAGTTGTTGTCCTCGACGAGACGGCGTGCGCGTCAATCGAGCGTTACCTTGCCGAGACAGCCCCTCTGGCTGTTTCTCGAATCGCCTGTTGTAGGAAGAACGCGACATCCTAGAACCCGCTAACCATCTCCTTAAGGCTAATGGATTTCTGAGTAATTGATTGAGCGTGCAACAATCTGATGGAATTTGGGATGGAATTTGGCAGTCTGTGGGACATTCCTCAGGACAGGACAAAAAATTAACCCCCTACTAATATCAAATCCAGGTAAATAGCCGTAAAACCCAACTATCGTTTATGACCGCTGCAACGCAGCGGCCATAAACGATAGTTGGGTTCTTCAACCGGATTTGATATTAGCTCGGCACCGAATCTGGATTTTCGATGAAGCGTGCTCGCCCGCTGCCAGGGGTGCGCCAATCTTCGTTTTCGCCACCAATAATGACCCGTTGAATGGCAATGTAGTCTTTGCTAAATTGCCGCAGGCTATTGATGAGGATATCGAGGGCGATCGCATCGCTGGTGCCAATATCAAACCAGCATCGTGCCCAATTACCCTGATATTCCACCTCGCTCATATTGTGCATCAGCGCCATCATGCTATCTTCTGCAGCGTTGTCGTTGTACTGCATATAGCTAATTTCCAGCCCCATATCCTGAACTTGCAAGTTTTCGGCATCAAATCCACCCAGTTTTCCCAAGAAGAACCAGGAGTTCAGAATTTCCTCAATGTATTGGCGCTCTACTTCTGATAGAACGGTGTCGAATTCTAGCCAAATCCACAGGTCAAAGAAGTTACACTCACGAAACTGAACTTGCATTGGATATCCTTAAATCTTGCTCTGAGTCGAATAATTGGATTGTTTTAACTCTATTGTGCGGGATAGTGAGCCCCACGAAGGTAAGGTCGGTCTAATCAGGGTTGGTGTGCATGCCGACAGCGTCTCGCAGATGAGTGAGGCCGTGGGTTTCGAGGTGAGCAATGAGTCCGGTGAGGAGGCGATGCAACATCCAAGGCCCTTCATAAATCCAGCCCGTATAGAGCTGGAGGAGACTAGCTCCGGCAGTGATCTTCTCCCAGGCATCATCGGCCGTGAAAATGCCACCCACGCCGATGATGGGGAGGGTGCCATTGGTTTTCTGGTAAATGAAGCGGATGATGTCGGTGGAGCGCTGACGTAGAGGCATGCCGCTGATGCCTCCGGCTTCTTCGGTAATAGGTTTGCCCGTCGCAGGGAGGATTTGGGTCTTCAGGTGATCGCGGCGAATGGTGGTGTTGGTGGCGATGATACCTGCCAAATTGTGAGTTTGGGCGAGAGTAAGAATGTCGGCGATCGCCTCCCACTCCAGATCAGGGGCAATTTTGACCAACAACGGCTTTGCTCCAGCGTTTTCCTGCTGCAAGGCGGCGAGGATGCGATCGAGGTTTTCGGCGGACTGGAGCGATCGCAATCCCGGCGTGTTGGGGGATGAGACATTCACTACGAAGTAATCGCCCAAGGGTTTGAGCAACCGAAAGCTGGCGAGATAATCGGACGCGGCGTCCTCCAGAGGAGTAATTTTGGATTTGCCCAGGTTGATGCCGATGGGAAAGGGCAACGCATTAGCGGTCGATTTGGGTTGTGCGCGATCGGCCAAACGCTCGGCCATCACGGTTGCCCCTTCATTGTTGAAACCCATCCGATTCAATGCGGCCTGGTCTTCCAGCAAGCGAAACATGCGGGGGCGAGGGTTTCCTGGTTGACCGTGATAGGTCACGGTTCCCAGCTCAGCATAGCCAAACCCGCAGCAGCCCCAGGCGTCTGTTGCTTCACCGTTTTTGTCAAACCCTGCTGCTAAGCCAACAGGATTGGGAAACGTAATGCCCCAGAGGGTCGGCTGGAGGGCAGGGTGGTTCACGCAGAGCGATCGCCGCAAGCGTTGTTGTACCCACTGAGCCGGGGGGCGATCGCCCGTTGTCTGTAACCAGGTCATGCCCCGCATCAGTTGGTGATGCAGCATTTCAGGATCGGCCTTCAAACCCGAGAACAATAGTGGCCGTACACCTGCTTGATAAATATCCAACGCGATGCTTCCTCCTATCCCGATATCGGGTGTCTTCTAGCCTTCAGGGTGGAGGCCAATTCTGTCAAGGACGTTGGGCTACTTGGACGCATCATTGCAGGACGATGGTAACGACCAAGCTATCGCTGGCAACGGGTATATCTTCAATGGTGGCGGGTTGAAACGTCCAGTAATTTTGCACAAGACAGCGAGCCAGTTCATCGTAGGCCGGAACGCTGGACGGCGACTGCACAATCGCATTTTGTACGCCTCCATCTAAGCCGATGATGAGCCGCAGGGTTACCTCTTGCCCAAATGCCTGGAAACTCTCCGGCAGAACTGGACAGTAGCGTGTATCCGTCGGGTCAGCTACAACGGTTTGAGAATTGGCTAGCGGCTGCGGATAGACGTCAGGAATATCTTGCAGCTGTTCTGGGGGGAGTTCTAGAACTTCTAACAAGTTGGCTGTGATTTCCGTTGGAGTAGATTCTCCGGGTACGGGGACATCCGCCAAATCATCACCAGTGCCCCCAACACCGCGACCCTGCTCGCCGCTATCGCCCCCAGCTCCTGGATCTGTTCCAGTCAATGGATCGCTAGCACCGGGGTTAACGCCGGTGTTGGGGAAGGGCGGAGTAACGGGAGGGGGTGATTCAACAGGTGGAGCAACCGGATCTGGTATTGGACTTCCTTCTATCGGTTGTGGCGGCTCTACAGGTTGTGGCGGTTGCGTAGGAGTGGGCGATGAGGGAGCGGGGGATTGCTCTGGAACCGGATCATTTGTGGGTTGGGGAGCGGGTTGAGGAAGAGGAGCCGGAGCGGGCTGTGGCTGAGTGGTGGGGAAGGGAAAATTCCGCGCCGGGGGCGGCGGTGCTACACCTGGTTGAGTGAATTGCGGCTGGAGATTGGGTTCTGTTGCTGGAGCAGTCGGTGCAACGGGTGCTGCGGTACCAATCCCTGGCGGCTCGGCCAGCTCGACCACCTCAATCGGCAACGGATTTGAGGCTTGAGGTTGGGGTTGGCGCGATCGCCACCACGACGGTACGAGTAGAAACGACCCCCCATGCAGTCCCACCGAGCCAAGCAGCAACAGCATCCAAAACACCGACGGGTTCTTCCGTTCCCACGTTCGCCCGTCCCGGCTGGCAATGGAAACTCCAGCAAATGGCGACATCCGATCGCTACACCCCCAAGAATCGATTCCTTTCTTACTTTTAGCCTAGTTCTTTGGGCGATCGCATCCACCTCATCCACTCCATCAATCGTCCCCTCTTTATCTAAGGCCTTATCTAAGGCCTTTCTGGGGATTTCCTGAGTACAGGACAAAAACCAGAGGCCTCTTGATTTTTGGTAGCGCGGGCACCGCCCGCGCTACCAAAAATCAAGGATTTTAGCTGGAGTTTGATTTTTTATCCTGTACTGAGGGGGATTTCTATCTGGGGTTTTGATGCTTAGGGACTTGCGTGAAAATAAAATCCCAAAAATCCCAGAATAGAGGGGCGGCGGGCTAAGCCCACCGCCCCTCTATTCTGGGATTTTATTTTCTGGCTAATCCCTAAGAGCTGAGGTTTCCTTCTGCTGGTCTGGGAGGATGAATATACCGCATCACGCTATAACATCAACAAAACTATCTTTAGCTAAAGTCGTTGGGCTAAAGTGGCAGCAGCCAAAGTTTCAATGTATAGAGGGTTG